>JAEUHW010000420.1 GCA_016793245.1 Planctomycetota bacterium | reverse complement strand
AGCGAGCTCCTGCCCGAACGCGTGAACGACTATCGGCGCGAGTGGCTGGATCAAGCGCTCTTCTCGGGCGAGCTCGTCTTCGGGCGCCTCTTCGGCAGCGGTGCCGCCGCACCGCGCGCGACGCCGATCACTTTCGTGCCGCGCGAGCATGCCGAGCTCTGGCTCTCGCTCGCCGAGCCGCTCGACTTCACCGAGCTCAGTTGGCGCGCGCGCGCGGTGCTCGACGTCCTGCGCGGGAAAGGGGCTTCGTTCCCTCAAGAGCTCGCGCGCGCGACGAAGCTCCTGCCGAACGAGATCGAGCTCGCCCTCGCGGAGCTCTTCTCGCGCGGCGCGGTCACCTGCGATGGCTTCCAAGCGCTCCGCGGCCTGCTGAAACCGCCGAGCCAGCGCAAGCGCCCGCTGCCGATCGCGGGACGTTGGGCGCTCTGGCGCACGGGCGAGCCGGTGCCTGCCCCTTGTCCCGACGAAGAGCGCGCGGAGCACTTCGCGCGCGTGCTGCTCGCGCGCACCGGCGTGGTCTACCGCCTGAGCTACCGCGAAGAGCGTTTCCCGCTCACCTGGCGCGAAGTCCTGCTCGCGCTCCGCCGCATGGAGCTCCGCGGTGAGGTGCGCGGCGGGCGCTTCGTGGCGGGGGTGGATGGGGAGCAGTATGCGGCGAGCGAGGCGGTCGAGGCGCTGCGGCGCGGTCGGCGGGAGGCGAGCGGCGTGCGCGGTTGAGCTGCGCTGCCGATTTGCGCTGCGCCGATGAGGAAGGAGACTCCGTGCTTGCGGCGATCAGTGGGGTTGTGCGCAGATCGAAAGCAATGTGCGTATAACCCATGATTGTCGTGAGCCAGCCACGACGCGAGGTCCGAAGCACCGATCCGGAGGAAGGCACCGATGCCATGGAAGACCGTCGGTCGCGCAGCCTTGATCGCGGCCCTCTTCGTAGTCGGAATCTGGTGGATCCTGGCTCTCGGTGCGGGGGATCCACCACCGAGGTCGGAGGCTCGGCTAGGAGCGGCAGGGGAAGATCCCTCTGTAGGGCCTTCTCCTGCAGCGAAGGAAGGAGCTTCATCCGCCGGCGATATTAACGCCGTGATCGAGTCGGAGTCGGAGCAGCCGCAGCACGATGAATCTGGAGAAGCTGCGGAAGATCCAGACCCATCAACGAGAGAGTCCAGGGCAAACGCAGAAGCACGGAGGGATTTGGGGCGCTCGCTCTCGGAGCGAGGGCCAGCAACGGCGCATCCACGGGAGGGATCTTCGAAGGAGATGCGCCGTCGTCCCACGAGCGCCTCCATCCATCTCGTGGATGCATCGGGGCAACGCTTGCCCGAGGGATGGATCACCTGCGTGACTTCGCCGCGGGAGAATCAGGCGATCCATCTGCGCTTGGCAGAAGAGTGGTTCTTCGGTTGGAAGAATCTGGACCAGCTCTTCGATGAGCAGGGCTCCCGTATCGAAGCAGACGATCGCGGCACGGCGCACATCAAGGATCTGCGGGAGGGTGATTGCTGTGCCCTGGTGCGTGCGGAGGCTTCCGGGCTCCGTAAGTATGCCTTCCTCGACCTCGAATACTCGTCCCAGTGGACGCTGAGCCTGGAGGCTCCGCAACGCGTGAGGATCCGGGTGAGCGCACGTGACGGTGCGCGCATCGGTGAAGTGCCGCTCCGACTGAATGCGCGCAGTAGCTACTTCCCCGTCTGGACTGGCGCCTTGCCTCCGTTCGAGACGGCGCTGGAGTTTCACTTTCCGATCGACGATGCCGGACTCCGGCGCATCGACGGTGACATCATGTCGCTCGATCGCTGGCGCACCAAAGCGACGTTCGACTTCCCTTGCCTTGAGCCCCCTGCCCCCGAGATTGATCCCCGGCGACCTGAAGTGGAACTCCAACTCCCGCCCACCGGTAGCCTGACGCTCGCGTTCAAACCCGGATGGCAGGGACATTCCCTGCTGCCGTCTTTCGTGATCGTAGCGGCTGCGAAGCAGAGCGAGCGCCTCCGTTCGAGCGCTCAATTGCACGCCTATCGCCTTGCGGGCGCCGAGCTGCACTTACCGTGGGTCGAAATTGGAATCGACCTCCATGTGGTCGGGGTTCCCACGGGAACCGAGCCTTGGGACGTTCGGCATCAGATCGACAAGCTCTTCGAGCACGCCGTCGTCGTGCGGGGGCCTTCCCGGAAGGACGAACACGAGAGGCGCGTTGTCCGTCCGCGGTAGTGCATGCTCCTGCGGAAACTCGTCTGAGATCGAACAACGCGACATCGAAGGTCGCGTCGGGTGGGAGCGCGTGCAGTGACCTCGTGTTGTCCTGGAACGTGCCGTTGCCGCGGTTGAAAGTAGCGGCGACTGTCGAAGGGCAAGCGCCCGCCTACGACGCTGCTGAGGAACTAGAGGGTGGAGGTCACGTGTTGCAGAGAGTGCTTCATCGTTGTCCTCCTCGCTGATGCTGGACCGTCCGACGAAGGTCGCGGGCTACAGCTCGAGCGCCATCGTCCGGGCATCCGCGGAGAGGGGGGCACGGCGCTTTGGTTGATCGTGCCCTTGCGAGAGCGGGCGCGGCCGCCGCGATCAGCGGATCTCCACCGCGAGATCCGTGGCGATCGAGCGATACCGAGAACCCTTCGGCATCTCCACCCGCACGATGGCTTGGCCGGGTTGCGCATCTTCCGGGACCCGCACGGGGCCGTGGTAGAGCTTCCCTCAGCAGCGCTCGCGCAACATCGCGAGGAGGCGCTGCTCCTTGCCGGACCGATCGCGGTAGATCAGCGTCGCCTGCACCGGCTCGTCGGCGGGGAGGAACTTCTGGTCGACGCACGAGAAGCCTCCGCGTCGATCCCCGCGATTGCCGACGAAGACCTTGAAGTCGTTGTCGCGTCCGCGGCTGAGCTCTCCACTCATCCAATGCTCGAACTGGAAGGGGCGGTCCCAGCCCGGGACGAAGATCGGTGCGTTCTCGCGGCTCGTGCCGAGCTTCGCGTACGACTGCGGATCCGGCCCATAGCCGCCGAGCGAGGATTGGGCTCCGCGCCACTTCAGGCGATAGAACACGAAGTCGGGGCGCAGGACGATGTTGAACCCGGTGTGGATCGTCACCGCGCCGTTCTCGCCCGGGACGCGGAGCTCGCCGATCTCGAGCTCGATCTTCTGCGGAACGCCGCTCCACTCTGGCGCGACGACGACGCGTTCGCCCTCCTCGCCGAGCACGAGATCGAAATCGCGATCGACCCAGCAGACATCGTAGAGCGGAGACTCCTTCGAGCTCTTGTCGAAGATGACCCAGAGTCGTCGCTCGCCTCGATCGCCGAACAGGAAGAGGGCGTATCCAGGCTTGGGCGCGAGGTAGGTCGGCTCGCGTTCGAGCACGCGAGAGACGCGCGCGAAGTCGATCGGCGGCGCATCCGCTGCGCGCTGCAGCGGAGCTTCCTGTGCCTGTGCCTGGTCCTGCGCGCTCGCCGTTCCGCTCCACGCGGCGAGGAAGGCGATCAGGGACGGCAGCGGGCCCGACGAGAGGATCGTTCTCACGAGGCACCTCCGGTAGACGAGAGGATGCATGCTGGCCCCTGCTCCTCCGTTTGCCAAGCTCCCGCGCGAGGTTCGAGCCCGTTCGCCTTCGGCCGCCCTTTCAGCGAGGCCTCGCGCGCTCGTTCGCCAACACCGGCGCGTAGCGGTAGTAGACCTCGAGACAAAGCACGGCCATCGCCGTGGAGTAGATGCGCCCGCCGTCCTCGCCCCAGGGATCTAGCGGATCCCACGAGCCCTTCGCGTGATCGTCGCGGCGTTGGTTGCGGAGCAAGGCGATCTTCAGCTTCTCGTTCCAGCGCGCCCAGCGCTCGCCGCCCATCTGGAACAGCGCGAAGGTCGCGTAATACCAGTAGTAGAAGTCGTGCGTCGTGCCTTGCTCGCTCCAGACCGGGGGCTTGGCACTCAGCAGATCGGCGTGCGCCTCGAGCAGCGGGTGCTCTTCGGGGCGCTGGCCGAGGAAGATGCGGCAGAGGAGCGCCACCGCGGTCAACGACTCGGAGTTCGTCGCGGGGAAGCGCTCGCGATTGACGTCGGTGCGCGCAGGGGTTTCGCCGCGTTGGAGATAGCCGCAACGACCGGTGGCGGTGTCGCTTAGCTCGTCGAAGAGCTGGAGCGCGCCCGCGAGCGCGTCTTTCTCGATCTCGAGGCCGGCGTCCTGCGCGGTCTTCAGCACGAAGACCATCCAGCCGGTGATCGAGCTGTCGTTCTCGCCGTTCGGCGGCGCTTCGTAACGCCAGGCCTTGTAGGGGTTGCGCGCACGGAGGACGAAGTTCACGGCGCGCTGCGCGGGCTCGCGTAGGTTCTCCTGCCCCGACAGCAGGAAGCCATCGCAGAGCGCGAGAGCGGCGAGTGCGTGATCGTAGAGGAAGGCCTTGCCCTTCCGTCCGCCGATCAATCCGTCGTCGCCGCCACCCTCTTCGGTCTGCTCGACCAGCCAGCGCAGACCGCGGCGCACGGTGTCGCGGTAGGGGGTCACGCGATTCGGATGATGGCCGTCGCCGAGGAACGCGAGAAGTGCCAGGCCCGTGAGTCCGACGTCGTGCAGCGAGCCGCCGGCACCCGTGCAGCGCGTACCTTCGCAATGGCGATCGAACTCGTCGGCATCCCAGTGGCCGTCTTCGTCCTGGTGGCGCGCGAGCCACTGCAAGCCTTCCGTCACTCCCGCTTGCGTCGTGCGCCCGCCGCTCCCTTCGCGCGAACGCGAGCCACCATTGCCGTGGCCGCGACGGGAGCTTCGTCCGCCGCCCATGCCGGCGCCTTCGAAGTTCGCGCTGCCGCTCTCGTAGGAAGCGCTTTCGCCCTCATCGCCTTGCTGGCTCTCCTCTTCCTGCTCCGTATCGTCGCTGGCGACGACGGGCTCCTCCTGCGGCTCGTCGCTCACTTGCTCTTCGCGCGGCAGCTCGTCGGGCACCGCATCTTCGACGCGATCCTCTACGGGGCTCCCCGCGATGATGGCCGGCGGAGCGGCGGGCGGAGGAGCCGCAGGCTCGAGGCGTGCCAGCAGCCAGAAGAAGCAGCCCACGAGCACGTGTGCTGCAAGCGAGATGAGGAGCCACGGCGCGCGGCGGAGCTGCTCGGCGAGGAGCTCATGGAAGTCGGCGCGCGGTTCGGTCGAGTCGTGCATGGGGAGGAACCTCTCGGATGCGAGTGGCGCCGCTAACGCATGCGCTCGCTCCGTCGGTTCATCTCTCTTCCATGACTTCTTCGGCGTGAACCGCCGAGGAACTCCGCCGTTCCTCCGCGCCCACTGCACAGTAAAGGTGCCTGGCACCTTTACTGTGCAGTGAGCAGGTAGTACCAGGGTTCGCTGATCCAGCGACGAAGGGGCAAGCGCGCGGCGATGCTCCAGCCGCTCGCCTCGAGATCGGCGTGGAACTCCGCCCGCGAGATCGAACGCCGGCTGCGCCGCGGAGCTCCGCGGAGCTGCTTCCACGCGCGGCGCGCGCCCTGGAGCGAGGGGCCGAGATAGATCGAGACCAGCGCGTGCCCGCGGCTCACGCGCGCGAGTTCGCGCAGCACGGCGCGGCGCGGTGCCTCGTCGAGGTGGTGCAGCAGGCGAATGCAGAAGACGAGATCGAAGCTCTGCGCCGCGAAGGGCAGCGCTTCCGCGCGAGCGAGCGCAAACGGAGCCGCTCCGCTCGCGCGCCGCGCTTCGCGGAGCATCTCGATGGAGAGGTCGGA
>JAEUHW010000401.1 GCA_016793245.1 Planctomycetota bacterium | reverse complement strand
AGCGAGCTGCCGCTGCGCGTGCGGCCGGAGCTCCTGCGCCGCGCCGGACCGCGCGAGCTCTTCCCCGCGCTCGTCGAACGCACGCCGGTGCGCGCCGACCTCTCGCATGCAGGTTGGTCGGACATCTTCTTCCTCGGCATGGACTTCCCCGAGGCCGCGCAGGTGATCAACCTCTCGGTCGACCTCGGCGTGCACGGGCGCGATCCCGAGCCGCGTCCGCCGATCGAGACCTGGGTTCGCGTGATCGAGGAGCCGCTGCTGCGCCTCTCCTGCGTCGACCTCGGCGAATCGAAGGACCTGCGCTCGCTGGAGGAGCTCTTCCGCTTCGGCGACGATCACCTCTCGCTGCTGAAGGCCGGCGTCGTCGCCTCCGGCTTGTTCCCGCCGTCGCTCGAAGGGACACCGCATGCGCTGAGCGCCGTGCTCGAGGGCTTGCTCGGGCCGGGTCTGGGCTTGGAGATCGCGACCTTCGTGCGCGACATCCCGAAGGGCTCGCGCCTCGCGGTCTCGACCAACCTCCTGGGCTCGATCCTCGCAGCACTCCTGCGCGCGACCGGGCAAGCCCGCTCGCTCGAAGGCGAGCTCGACGAAGACGAACGCCGCTTGGTCGCGGCGCGCGCGATCCTCGGCGAGTGGCTCGGCGGCTCGGGCGGCGGCTGGCAGGACTCGGGCGGTGTCTGGCCCGGCTTGAAGCGCATCGGCGGCGTCGTCGCCGCGAGCGGCGATCCCGAGCACGGCATCTCGCGCGGCTGCTTGCTGCCGCGTCATCGCCTGCTGCGGCCCGGCGTCGAGATCCACGCCGAGCTGCCGAAGCGTCTGCAGGATTCGCTGCTGCTCTTCCACGGCGGCATGGCGCAGAACGTGGGCCCGATCCTGGAGCTCGTCACCGAGCGCTATCTGCTGCGCGAGGAGCGCGCGACGCGCGCCCGTGCGGAGCTCGGGCGGCTCTTCGCCGAGATCGAGGCCGGGCTCCGCGAGGGCGACGTGCGGCGCATCGCGCGCGCGACGGATGCCTCGTTCCATGGACCGCTGCGCGAGATCCTGCCGTGGATCGCGAGCCGCTACGTCGATCGCGTGATCGCGCGCCTGCGAGAGGAGCTCGGAGCTGCGTTCTGGGGCTTCCAGATGCTGGGCGGCATGGCCGGCGGCGGCATGGGGATCTACGTCGATCCCGCGCGGCGCGACGAAGCGCGCGCGCTCCTGCTCGCGATCCTGCGCGAAGAGAAGCGCGCGCACGAAGGCGGCTCCTCCTTCGCGATGGAGCCCTTGGTCTACGACTTCGCCTGGAACCAGCGCGGCACGGCCGCCGAGCTCCGCACCGGCAGCGCCGCGGTGTTCCCCTGGCGCTATCACGCGCTGCACTTACCGCGACTCGCGCGCGAGGAACCCACGCGCGTCGCTCCGCTGCGCGGCGCGGAGCTCCTCCACGCCACGGCGCGCGCGGACGGCGCCGCCGACGCGCCGCGCTTGCTGCAAGCCGTGGTGGCGCAGCTCTTCGGCAGCGGTGGCGGCGATGCGCAGGAGCAACGCGCGCGCTGGGATGCCGAGACACGGAACCTCCTCGCGCAGTGCGGCTTCGACGCCGAGCAGCACGAGCAAGTCCGCGCGGCGCTCCGCGAAGGTCGCATCGGCATCGCGCGCAATCGCTTGCCCGCCGAGACCCTGATCGAGCCGCCGAGAGCGAGCGATCTCTGCACGCTCGATCCGAGCGCGAGTGAACGCGGCGCGGATTCCCTCCGCGCGGGCGAGGTCGCGGTGCTTACTCTCGCCGGTGGCGTGGGCTCTCGCTGGAGCGGCGGGAGCGGCGTGGTGAAGGCGATCGCGCCGTTCGCGAAGCTCGGCGGCGATTGGCGCTCCTTCTTGGAGCTCCACTTCGCGAAGACGCGCCGCGCTGCGCGCGCTGCCGGTCGACCGCTCTCCCACCTCGTCGCGACGAGCTTCCTCACGCACGAGCGCATCGCCGCGCACACCAAAGGTGCTCTCGACGGCGATCCCGAGGTTCGCGTTCATCTCAGCCCTTCGCGCGCGATCGCGCTGCGCTTCGTGCCGATGGTGCGCGACTTGGTGGCCCTCTGGGAGGAAGCCGCAGAAGTGCAGCTCGATCCCGAGAAGCAGAAGATGCGCACGGCCGGGCGGAAGGCCTTGATGAGCTGGGCACATTCGTGCGGCGAGGGCAGCGACTACCAGGACAACGTCCCGCTGCAGCGCCTCGCCCCCGCAGGTCACGCGTACGAGCTCCCCGCCCTCCTGCAGAACGGCGTCCTCGCCACATTGCTCGCCGAGCAACCCGCGCTCCGCACCCTCTTCGTGCACAACGTCGACACGCTCGGCGCCGATCTCGATCCGGTCGTGCTCGCCGCGCATCGCGCCAGCGGCGCCGCGTTCAGCTTCGAGCTCGTGCCGCGCCGCAGCGAGGACCGCGGCGGTGGCCTCGCGTTGGTGAACGGAAGAGCGCGCCTCGTCGAAGCGCTCGCGCTGCCGCGCGAAGAGCTCGAGCTCGAGCTGCCGTGGTACTCCTCGATGAGCGCCTGGATCGAGATCGATCCTTTCCTGGCACTCTTCGATCTCGATCGCGAGCGCCTCGCGTCATTGCCGCGGCCGGAGATCGACGCCCGCGTTCGCGCGGTGATGCAACGCCTGCCCACCTACGTCGCCATCAAGGACGCGAAGCGCCGCTGGGGACACGCCCAGGAAGACGTGTTCCCGGTCGCGCAGTGGGAGCGCTTGCTCGGCGACTTCTCCGCGTTGCCGGAGCTGCGCTGCGCCTATCTCGCGGTGCCGCGCGCACGCGGCCAGCAGTTGAAGGATCCGGGGTTGCTCGATCTCTATGCGCAGGATGGGAGTCTGGCGTATGCGGAGGCGCGGGCCGAGTTCGAGCTCGAACGAAGGTAGAGGGATTCGCCGAGCCTCAACCCTCGATCCGCCCATCGCTCGTGTTCGTGAACACGAAGCGCCCGCGCGCTGCATCCAGCACCACGGCCTGGAAAGCGAAGGTTCCGCCGACGAGCGCGCGATCCCGCGGGATCGCGAAGCTCACGACCGCGCTGCCGCTCGCATCGAGCATGGGCAAGCCGAACGGGAACTCGGCGACGCGCAGCAAGCCGTCGAAACCCGGGATCGCGATCGGTGTGGGGAGCCGCGCCGACGAGGCCAAGCCGAAGCTCAGCGAGAACGGCTCGCCGTCGAGGCGGAGCTCCGCCGAGCTTCCCAGTGAAAAGCCATGACTCCCGATCGCGGGACGCGGGCTCGCGAGGCGCAGCGTCGAGGTGGAGCTCCAGACCAGGCGCACGTCGATCGGGATCACCTGCAGCGTCGCGACCGCGGCTCGATGGCGCCCCGAGCTCGCGTTCCCCGAGGCCTTCAGCATCGTCGGGAGATCCGGGCGGTGGAGCCCGGTGCAGAAGCCGCTCCAGATGCCGGGCTGCGCCAGCTTTTGGATATCGATCGTGAGATCGCTGATCCCGTCGTGGACGTACGGCTGTCGCGCCGGGAACGAGATCCATCCGCCGCGGTTCCACGGCACCGTGTGATCGGTCTCCTGGAAGACCAGCGTCGGACTCGGCAGGTTCTGATCGAAGATCGCGGAGCGCGAGGCCCCCTGAGGGACGGCCGAGACGCGGATCTCGAGGATCGGGTACGTCACCGAGGTCGAGCTCGCGAGATCGTGGAACTCGAGCGCGAGCAGGGTCGCTCCGGCGGCCGGCAAGTACGCGTCCGGGACCAGGAGCTGCACTCGTCCGGCCGCGAAGTCCGGATGGCTGCCGAAGGGAATGCCCTGCCCGGTCGAGTTCGCCGGCAGATCCTGCGGGAACGCCGTGCGGCGCTCGCTCTGCGCGTCGAGCGCTTCCAGGCCGAGCACACTGGCGAAGAAGAACGAGAGCACATGGCGGCAACGCATCGGCGGACTCCTCGAGAAGCATCGTGACGCTGGGCTCACGAGTAGCCGGCGCGCGCCGCGCGCCCGAGCTACCGTGGAACCAGGCGAGCCTTCGAAGCCTCGCCGATCCTAAGCGGAAGGCGCATTCGGATCTCCGTCGCGCAGGAGCGAAACCGCCTCCCGCTCTGCGCTCTCCTCTCATTGCACAGTAAAGGTGCCAGGCACCTTTACTGTGCAACGGCGAGCTGGCGGAGGGTGGCGTCGGAGCTGGCGCGCGCGCGCTGCAAGAGCGCTTCCGCGCGCGGATCGCCGCTCTGCGCGAGCGCGTGAACGAGCTCCTGGCGCACGCGCGGGCGAGGGTCGCCATAGAGCGCGCCCAGCTCGGCGTCGCCGGCGACGAGGCCGAGGCGGCCGAGCGCGCGCAGTGCGCGGCCCGCGACCGTCGGATCGATCGCGGTGAGCGCCGCGGTGCGCAGCGCTTCCGCGTCCGCGCTCGTCGCGCGGCTCGCCGCGGCCACCGCCGCGCGCACCTCGCTCTGCGAGACGAGCGCGCGCCGCAGCGGCAGCCCGGGCAGCTCGCGAGGCGCCGCGCGCTCGGCGCTCGGGGCCGAGCGCAGCTCGAGCGCGGGAGCCTCCGCCACGAGGCTCGCGCCGCGCGGCTCCTCGCGTCGCGACGCGAGCGCGACGACGAGGAGCGCGGCGCCGAGCAGCGCGAGCGCAGCACCAACCGCGCGCGTGATCATCGCCCCACCACGCGCAGCATCGTCGCGCCGAGCTCGAAGACGCCGTCGGCGAAGAGGCTCACCGGCACCGGGCCGTCGGCCGGGATCGCGCCGCTCGCGATCCCCGCGCGGATCGCCGCGATCAGCGCTTGGCGATCGAACTTGAGCTCGAGGTCGAGCACGGAGTCGCGATCGAAGTCGCCGAAGGTTCCGCGCGTCGCGCGCACGGGATTACCGCCCGGGACGCGCAGCTCGAGCACGTGGAGCTCGAGGGGCATCAGCAGCGCGGCACTCGGCCCTACGACCCCCACCGTCACCGAGAGCTCACCGCCCTTCGACTTCAAGTTGAGCGTGCTCGGCGCGAGCGCGAAGCTCAGGTTGTCGACGGTGACGTGCGCCGAAGAGGTCGAGGTGTTGCCCGCGGCGTCGCGCGCGATCGCGGTGACGACCATCGCGCCGTCGAGCCGCAGCGTGGTGTCGAAGCTCGCCGCGAGCGGCGAGGTCGGCGACGCGGCGACCCGCACGCCATCAACCCACAGCTCGAGCTCGACGAGGTGCGGATCGGACGCCGCCGCGAGCAGCGCGAGGACACCGCTCACCACGGCGCCGTCGAGCGGCGCGATCAAGCTGCGCTCGGGCGCGCTGTTGTCGACGACGATGCGGCGCTCGAGCGTGCTCTGGTTCCCCGCCGCGTCCGTGGCCACGACCTGCAGCGCGAGCGGGCCATCCGCCCAGCGCGCGCTGTCCTCGCGCCCCGCGACGAACGCGAGCGCGCACGGCGGCGTGCAGAGCGTCGTGCCACCGACGAGCGGCGCGCCGTCCGCGACGAAGAGCTCGAGGCGCACGAGACCGGAAGTGGCGTCCTCGGCGCGCGCTTCGAGATCGAAGAAGCCGCCGACGATCGCCTCCGCCTGCGGCGCGATCCAGCTGGGCGTTGGCGCGGTGTTGTCGAAGGTAACGTCCACCGCGCTTTGCGCTTCGTTGCCGCGACCGTCGCGCGCGCGGATCTCGAGTCGATGCGCGCCATCCGCGAAGCCGCTCGTGTCGAGCGCCACCTCGAAGGGCGGCGTCTGGAGTCGCGCGAGCTCCAGCGCATCCACGAGGAACACCACCTCCGCGACGCCGCTGCCCGGCAGCGGATCGCTCACCTCGGCGTGGAAGTCCACCGTCCCACGCAGGAAGGCACCCGCGAGCGGCGAGACGATCGCCGCTTCCGGTGCCGTCGTGTCGAGTACGACCTGCACAGCCGCACTGCCGACGCGCCCGGCGGCATCGCGTGCGCTCACGCTGAGCGTGTTCTCCCCTTCGACGAGCGCGACGGTGCCCGTCGCGAGACCGCCGCCCGCGGGAAGAGTCGCCGCGAGGCCGAGCGGCTGCGAGCTCACCTCAGTCGCCGTGAGATCGTCCACGGAGGCGACGAGCAGGATGGAAGAGCTGCCCGGCCCGAAGATCGCGCCGTTCTCGGGAGAGAGGATCTGCACGATCGGCGCTTCGAGGTCGAGCACCACGCGCAGCGTCGCCAGCGCGACGTTGCCCGCGGCGTCCTCCGCGCGCAGCGGGATCTCGTTCGTACCCGCGACGAGCGCGAGCTCGGCGCTCGCGAGCCCGCCGCCCGCCGGCAGATCACGGCGCTCGCCGCCGAGGAGCACGGTCGTCGGCGAAGCGTCGCTCACGCGGATCGACACCTGCACGGGGCTCTCCGCGAGCACGCTGTCCTGCAGCGGCGAGAGGAGCTCGATCTCCGGATCGAGCGTGTCGAGGATCACCGTGATCGAGGTGCCGCTCGTGCGCTGCGCGGCATCCTGCGCCGCGACGGAGACCAGATTCTCCCCCTCGACCAGCGCGACGTAGCCCTGCACGGAGCCGCCGCCCGCGGGCAGATGCGCCTCGATCCCCGCGGGGCTCGAGCTCACCGTCGTCGCCGTCGCATCGACCACCGCGGCCTGCAGGACGAGCAGCGGCGTGCGCACGTAGGCTCCGTCGGCGGGCGAGGTAATGGCCACCGCGGGCGGGATCGTGTCCAGGATCACCGTCGTCACGGCCGTGCTCTCGTGCGAGTAAGCGTCGCGCGCGCGCACGCTCAAGGTGTTCGCTCCTTCGCTGAGCGGCCACAGCGCCGTCGACTGACCCGCCGTCGGAGCGGGGAACGAGGACGGGCTCCAGACGAGCGGCGGTGTCGACTCCAGCGTCACCGCGCTCTCGTCGCGCACGGTGACGAGCACGTCGCCCGGGCTCTCCGCGAGCACCGCGCCATCGGCGGGCATCGCGATCACGACCTCGGGAGGTGTCGTGTCGTAGACCGGCGGGCTGATGCGCGTACGCACGACGCCGCAGATCCAGTTGATCGCGTCGCTGCCCTCATGCACCGTCGCACGTGCGGAGGTCTCTCCGCCGAGGAAGAACGAGCTCACGTCGTAGCGGTCCCACTCGAAGTTCGAGTCGGCTGCGTTCGTGGAGATCACGCTGAGGGGGGTCGCGCCGACGCCGAAGCGATAGTCTTCCGTGGATCCGGCGGCGCCGCCTTCCATGAGGAAGTGGATCTCCGCCTCACGCGGAGCGGTCGCGTCCACGGTGAAGCCGGTGAAGGTGATCGGCGCCCAAGTCTGATTGCCGCCGTCGCTCGACGAGCCCCCGTAGGCGCCATCGTGGACTTCGATGTCGTAGTTCGCGTGCAGCGTGTCGTCGCGGTAGAGAGCAAGGATCGCGCCTCCTCGGCCGGTGCCGCCGACGTTCCACGCGAAACTGCCGTTCCCGGTGACGAACGCCGTGACGTCCGCGCGATAGACGTACCGACGATTGTCGGAGCGCACACCGGGCTGCTGACCGATGAGCTGCAGCGGCAGAGGCTGACCTTCGAACGCGAGCCCCGTAGGCATCCCCAGGCGTGGGCTGCCGTAGCAGTAGAACCACGCGTGCAGCACGGTGGCCCCGCTCGGCACGCCGCTCAGCACGGTCGTCCCGCTCGTCACCGCGAAGACCGCCCCCGTCGCGACCCCGACCTTGCCGGTCTCGCGATGCATGAAGCCAAGCGTCTGATCGCCATCGAACGGCGCCGCGGCCGGCGTTGGGAACGCCGCGGCCGCGAGGCCGAGGAACACGAGCGAGCGGAGCAGTGCGGACATCGTTACCTCCAGGGCGCTGTACGCGGCTCCTCTTCGAGACGAGCGAGGCACGCCGCGGTGGAAGCAAGCTAGAGAGCCTCTCTCGCGCACGCCTGCGCTGGCCTGCCCAGGTCACGCGGGCATTGCGCGTAGCTCGGCAGAGGCGTGCCGCGCCGCTTGCGCTCTGTGCGGCTCTCGCCTACGAACTACGTGCTCCTCCGTGCACTGCGCGCCCCATGGCAGGCCCTCGTCCGGTGTCGCCGCGCTCACCTCCCGTCCCGCTCCTCGCCATGCCTCGCGAGCCGCGAGGCGCGCGTTCCTCTTCTGCGTCTTCCTGCTCGCTTCGCCCATCTCCGCCCAGGGCCCCGTCGATCTCTCCGCCCTGCTCG
>JAEUHW010000375.1 GCA_016793245.1 Planctomycetota bacterium | reverse complement strand
CCGGCGCGGCCTCGCCGCGCAGCCGCGCGACGAGATCGCGCGTCGAGTGATCCTTGGGGTCGCCGCAGATCACGGTGTTCACGCCGAGCGCCTTCAGGGTCTCGGCCTCGGGCACGCGCGTCGGATCGTAGTCGGTGCCCTTCGCGTGCAGCGTCGGGCGGAGCGCCTTCAGGATCTCGTCGGCCGTCGTCTCGCCGAAGACGGTGACGTAGTCGACGCACTCGAGGGCCGCGAGCACCTCGGCGCGCTCGGCCTCCGGCACGATCGGTCGCTCCGTGCCCTTATTCGCGCGCACGGACTCATCGCTGTTGATCGCCACCACGAGGTAGTCGCCGCGCGACTTCGCATCGGCGAGGAAGCGCACGTGGCCGACGTGGAGCAGATCGAAGCAGCCGTTCGCGAGCACGATCTTCTTCCCCTGCGCGCGGAGCGCGCCGAGGATCGTCGAGAGCGTGCTCGACTGGGGATGGAACTTCGGCATCCAGGGATCCTCGGGACGGGGGGCGAGTGATGGCCGTGGGGCGGGAGCGATTCCGGCGCGAGCCGGAGCTCGAGGGTCAGCAAGCGGAGGGACGCTTCGACTTCTCGAGCGCGGCGATGATACGTTCGACGATGCCCGTCGTCGACTTGCCGGCCACGAGCTTCGCCAAGTGCACGCGCCCGCCGTGGGACTCCACCCACTCGGTGCCGACGACCTTGCCGGCCCAGTCCTGCCCTTTCACCAGCACGTCGGGAGTGATGCTCTGGATCAGGCCGAGCGGCGTGTCCTCTTCGAAGGGGACGACGAAGTCCACCATCTCCAGCGCGGCGAGGACCCGTAGGCGATCCTCCAGCGGGCAGATGGGCCGGAGCGGCCCTTTCAAGCGCTGGATCGAGGCGTCGCTGTTCACGCCGACGATGAGAACGTCGCCCTGCGCGCGTGCATCGCGCAGGTAGTCGACGTGCCCGGGGTGCAGGATGTCGAAGCAGCCGTTCGTGAACGCGATCGTGCGCCCGGCCGCGCGCAGCTCCTCCACGACGCCGGCGAGCTGGGAACGCTCCAGCACCTTGCCTTCGCGGACCAGCGTCGGGCGCAGGCGCTCGGCGATCTCGTCCTGGGTCACGGACGCGGCGCCGAAGCGACCGACGACGATGCCGGCGGCGGTGTTGGCGAGGCGTACCGCGTCCTCGATGCAAGCCCCCGCGGTGTAGGCCCAGGCGAGCACCGAGATCACGGTGTCGCCCGCGCCCGTCACGTCGAAGACGGCCTTCGCCTCGGTCGGCACGTGGCGCTCTTCGCCGCTGCGCGTGCGGTAGAAGACCCCGTCCGCGCCGAGCGTGATCACCGCGACCTCGAGCTCGACCTGATCGAGCAAGCGCTGCGCGGCTTCGCGCACCTTGCCGAGATCGGAGAGCACGAGCCCGGTCGCTTCCTCGGCTTCCTTGCGGTTCGGCGTGATGAGCGTCGCGCCGCGATAGCGCGTGTAGTCCTTCCCCTTCGGGTCCACGAAGACGGGCCGCTTCTCGGCGCGCGCGCGCGCGATCACGCGCTCCAGCGTCTGCCGCGTGAGCACGCCCTTGCCGTAGTCCGAGACGAGCACGCCGTCGTAGCGCGCGGCTTGCGCATCGAGGAACTGCTCCAAGCGCGCGCGCACGGGTTCCTCGAGAGGAACGGCGCGCTCGTGGTCGACGCGCAGCACCTGCTGGTGATTGCTCGCGACGTAGCGCGTCTTCACCGTGGTCGGGCGCGTCGCGTCGGAGATCAGCCCGTCGCTCGCGATGCCCGCGGCGTCCAGCATGTCGCGCAGCATGCGCCCGAAGCCGTCCTCGCCGATCGCGCCCGCGACACCCACGCCGCAGCCGAGCGCACGCAGGTTGTCGGCGACGTTCAAGGCGCCGCCGAGGCGGGATTCCTCGCGCTGCGCTTCGAAGACGACGATCGGCGCTTCGGGCGAGACGCGCCCGACGCCGCCGTGAACGTAGCGGTCGAGGATGAGATCGCCGACGACGAGGACGCGCCGCGAGGGCAGGCCGCGCAGGACGTCGAGGAGGTGCTGGGACACGGAAGCGGAACCTCGGCAGGGATGGCGGCGCACAGTATGGCGGAGAGCTGCGCGCGATCCCACGCGCGAGCAGGCGAATCGAAGGCGCTCAGCGCGTGGCGCGCGAGAGGCGCTCGGCGATGGCCGCCCACGGATCCGCGCCCTCAAAGCGGAGCTCGATGCGCAGCGCCGAGAGGCGCTCCGGCGCGAGCTGCCGCAGCTTCACCCAGTCCTTGGTCGTGGTGAGCCAACGCGGCGCGCGCTCCCAGCCGGCGAGGTCGCGCGCCTCGTAGAGGTGGTGATCGGCGAACGCGCGGTGCTCCGTGATCTCGAAGCCGAGATCCCGCACGGTGCGCTCGAAGGCCGCCGGTCGCGCGAGCGCCGAGATCAGGCCCACCGGCCCGCGCGGCAAGGCGTCGAGCGCGTGCTCGCCCTGCGCGTCGATCCATCCGGCGGGCGCGTGGCGCGCGCGGTACCGCGGCAGCTCCGGAGCGAGTGCCGCGAGGCGCGCCTCCAGCGCGCGCAGCGCCGCGGGCTCGACTTGATCGCAGCGCGTCAGCACGAGCGCGTGCGCGCGGCGCAGCGCCTCGGGCGGTTCGCGCAGGAGGCCGCGCGGCAGGAGGTGCTCGTGACCGAAGGGCTGCGCGGCGTCGAGCAGCACGAGGTCGAAGTCGCGCGCCAGGCGGCGATGCTGGAAGCCGTCGTCGAGCAGCACGAGTCGCGCGCCGCGCGAGACGAGCTCCTGCGCGCCACGCGCGCGCTCGGCATCGCAGACCAGCGGGACGTCGGGCAGCACCTCGGCGAGCCACGTCGCTTCGTCGTTCCGCTCCGCGCCGCGCGCGCGGCCGTAGCCGCGGCAGAGGATGCCGGGGCGGAGCCCCGCGTCGCGCGCGCGGCGCGCGAGCCACTCGACCATCGGCGACTTGCCGGTGCCGCCGACGGTGAGGTTCCCGACCGAGAGCACCGGCACGGACGCGCGCAGGATCACGGCACGCCCCGCGTCGTAGCGCCGCGCGCGACGCCGCGCGAGAGCGCCGTAGAGCGGCTCGAGCGCCGCGAGCAGCGGACGCAGAGCGGCTCCCGCGAGGCCGCCGCGGCCGGCGACGGTCTCCAGGAAGAACGAGCTCCGCGAGCGCCCGCGCCTCATCGCGCGCGCCGCGCTACTCGCCGCGCTTCCAGGCGTTGTTCTTGCGATCGACGTCGGGGAGCTTGCCCGCGGCATCGATCTCGACCGACTCCACCGCGACCTTCTTGTCGAGGCGCACGTCGAGGCGATCGCTGCGGAACCAGGACTCGACCGGCATCTTCCGCGTCTCGCTCGTCCCGTCGGCGTAGGTCACCGTGAACTCGAGCGGCAGGACCATGCGCGAGCGGTTCGCGAAGCGCAGCCGCGCGCCGCGCCGCTCGCTCGCCTGCGTCACGTCCTCGACGGCCTGGTCGAGCGTCGCGTTCTCGAGGAACCACCCGCGCCAGAACCACGCGAGATCGGCGCCGGAGGCGTCCTCCATCGTGCGGAAGAAGTCCGCGGGCCGCGGCGACTTCCACGCCCAGCGCTTGATGTAGGTGCGGAACGCGAAGTCGAAGCGCTCCTCGCCGAGCACGTACTCGCGCAGGATCTGCAGCCCGAGCCCGGTCTTCTGATACTGCAAGAGCCCGAGCTGCAGCATGTCGAGGCGATCGGCGGGCGTCGCGATCGGCATCAAGTTCTTCATCGCGTAGAGGCGCGCTTCCTCCGCGCTCTCGAGCTTCGCTTCCTTACCGAAGTACTCCGCTTCCGAGTAGATGTTGATGAAAGTGTTGAAGCCCTCGTCCATCCACGCGTGCCGGCGCTCGTCGGTGTTCACGATCATCGGGAACCAGTTGTGCCCGATCTCGTGCGTGGTGACGCCGTAGAGGCCGCGCTCGTTGCCGCCGCGGCAGAAGATGATCATCGGGTATTCCATCCCGCCCTCGACGCCGGCGACGTTGGTCGCGGCCGGGTAGGGATAGCGGAACCAGCGCTCGTTGTAGCCCTGGATCGCCTTCCGCAGCATCTGCGTCGACTTGGGCCAGAAGCGCCCCGCCTCGGCGTAGTACGCCGACTGGATCAAGCAATCGTCGAGGCTCGCGGCGTCGAGGATGAAGGCGGACGAGCTGGCCCACGCGAAGGTGCGCACGCGCTCGGCCTTGAAGCGCCAGGTGAGCGGGCCGTCGCCGCTCGGGCGCGTGCTCGGCTCGCCGACCTCGTCCTCGCCGCGGATCACGATCGTCTCCGTCGAGCGCTTGGCCTGCTTCAGGCGCTCGAGCTGCGTCGGCGTGTAGACCTCGGCTTCGTTCTGCAGCACGCCGGTCGCGACGACCAGGTGATCGCGCGGCACCGTGATCGCGACTTCGTAGTTGCCGAAGTTGGTGTAGAACTCGCCCGTGCCGAGATAGGGCAGGGTGTTCCAGCCATGCGCGTCGTCGTAGACGCACATCGCGGGGAACCACTGGGCGATCTCCCACACCGTGCCCTTCTTCGTCTCGATCGTGCCGTAGCGGCGGAAGACCTTCTCCGGCACCTGGAAGCGCCACGCGAGGTCGAGCTCGACCTGGCCGCCCTTCGGCGCGAGCGGCTCTGCGAGCTCGATGCGGAGCTGCGTGTCGTAGACCGCGTAGCGCGCGTCGACGTCGCCGACGCGCACGTGGCCGAGCACGACGCCTTCGCTCGGCACCGACTCGCCGCCCACGGCGCGCTGCGCGCCGATCTGCGTGCCGATGCTGTCCGCGCGCAGCAGGTTCTGCTCGAGTCCGAGCCAGAGGTAGTCCAGCGCGTCGGGCGAGTGGTTCACGTAGGTGATGCGCTCGCGGCCGCGGACCTCGCGCGTCGCGGGATCGAGCGCCACCTCGATGCGGTAGTGCGCCTCCTGCTGCCAGTACTCGGGACCGGGCGCGCCCGAGGCCGTGCGCAGCGCGTTCGGCGTCGGCAGGTCGAGCGGGCTGAAGATCGTGACGTCGGGGCGGACGCCGGGGAGGCGGAGCGGCGAGCTCGAGCTGCGCGAGCGCGCGCCGCCCTCGCCTTCGTCCTCGCGCTCCTGCGCAGGCAGGGAGAACGAGAGCGTCACCAACGAAGCGAAAACGCAGAGAGCGCGGGACCGGAAACGCGTCATGGGCGGAGAGGGTACGGAGCGAGGTGGCCGGACAGGGAGCGCGGGATGCTATCCCACGCGCGGCCCGTGGCGAGCCTCGCGACCGACGCTTTCCGCGCGTCCTCCCGCGCGCGCGGGGCTCAGGCCTTCCGCGGCCCGGTGGTCTGCGGCGCCGGCTCGGCTCGCGGCGCTTCGCCCTTCGCGGGCTCGCCCGCCGCTCCGCTCTTCCGCGCGGGCGCGCCCTCGGCGGCGCCGTTCTTCGTCGCGTCCGGCTTTGCGGCATCCTTCGTCGGCGGCACGGTCGGCACCACCGAGCCCTCGGTCGGCTTCTCGCCCACCGTGGCCTGCTCGAGTGCCAAGTCCTTGGCCGCGCGCGCGAGCGTCTCGTAGCGCGCCTGGCCTTCCTGCGTCCACCAGACATAGGCCGGACGCCAGCTGTCGTAGGCCAGGATGAAGGCCTTCTCCTCTTCGGTGGGGAAGAGGTCGAGCGCCACGCGCCGACGGATGTCGACGAGCTTCGTCGGCGACCAACCCTGCTCGGGGGAGAAGCGCTGGAGGATCTCCACGTAGCCCAAGTCGCGCGCGATGCGCTCCTGCCCGGCGCGCTCCTTCGCCGCGAGGTCGTCGAGCTTGCCCAGGACTTCCGCGTTCTGCTCCTCCATCTTGCGCTGCGCGAGCTTGCGCATCGCCTCCTCCCGCGCGGCATCGGCGCGACGGCGCGCTTCCTCGCGCGCCGCGGAGGCGAACTCGCGCACCTGCACCTCGGAGAGTGTGCGAACGACGCGATAGGAGCGGATCTCGCGGTACGGGATGAAGGCGAACGAGGTCGTGCCGGCCACGTGCCACACGCGAATGCCCGCATCGGAGCTCTCGCGCTCGCCGGGCTCGAAGTCGATGCCGCGCGGGACCTCGACGTAGCGGCCGTTCTTGACGACGCCGCGCACGCGCTCGTCGTTCGCGAGCAGCACGTCGACCAAGGTGCTCAGTTTCTCGCGCGTGACCGGCGCCTTGCCGGCGGGCCCCTCGTTCCCGAGCTCGATCGGCTCCTCGGGAGCCGGTGCGGGCTTGGCGGCCGGGGACGGCGTCTGGGCCGCGAGCCAGGGCGCCCCGAGCGGCGCGGCGAGGCAGAAGGCGAAGAGAGAGCGGCGGATCGAGCTCATGGGTGTGCGTCCCTGGGGGAGCGCGGAAAGCTCCCCCTCGCCGACATCGACTCGCACCCCCCCGCGGCTTGATGTCGGCGCCGGAGGATTTCGCCGCGCGGGTTTTGGGACCGGCCGCTTTCCGGTAACCTCGGGGGCTTCGAAACCTGCCTCGAAGGACCTGAACATGCCCTGCGCCACCGCCCCCATCGCGCCCGATAAGTACGATCACCTGGAGCTCAAGATCGCCGATGGGATCGCCACCCTCACGCTGCGCGTGAAGGAGCAGGGGGGCCTGCGGCCCGACGACTACACGCTGAAGAAGAACTCCTACGACCTCGGCGTGTACCGCGAGCTGAACGACGTCGTCGAGCGCCTGCGCTTCGAGCACCCCGAGGTGCGCGCCGTCGTGATCCAGAGCGGCATCCCCGGCATCTATTCGGCCGGGGCGAACATCGACATGCTCCACACCTCGCCGCACTGGTGGAAGATCGAGTTCTGCCGCCTCTGCAACGAGACGCTCTGCCGGATGGAGAACGACCCGGAGCGCGACTACATCGCGAAGATCGACGGCTCGGCGGTGGGCGGCGGCTACGAGCTCGTCCTCGCCTGCGATCGCTCCTACCTCGTCGACGACAAGAAGTCGTCGGTCGCCCTGCCCGAGGTCGGCCTCCTCGCCGTGCTGCCCGGGACGGGCGGCATCACCCGCCTCGAGGAGCGCGTGCGCCCCGACGTCGCGCACGAGTTCATGAGCCGCACGGACGGCTACCGCGCGAAGGAAGCCGTGAAGCTCGGCTTCGTGACCGATTCCTTCCCGCGCTCGGAGTTCGACGCGAAGGTCGACGCGATCGTGCGCGAGCTCGCGCAGGGCGGCTGGAAGGATCGCCAGGGCATCAAGCTCGACCCGCTCGACGAGAGCGACTTCCGGCACCTGAAGCTCGAGGTCTCCCTGGAAGGCCGCAGCGCCGTGCTGACGATCCTGCCGCCCCCGAGCTACGACTTCCCCGCCGATCCGCGCGCCGCCGGCGCCGCGTGGTACGAGCTGCGCTTCTGGCGCGAGCTGCAACACGCGCTGCACCTCCTGCGCGTGAAGTACGCCGAGGTCGGCGTCGTCGTCGTGACGGGCCAGGGCAATGCACCCGCGGCGAACGCCGTCGACGCGAAGCTGCTGGCTGGGGCGAAGACCAACTGGTTCCTGCGCGAGGTGCTGAACACCCGCATCGACGCGCTGAAGATGCTCGAGAACACGCCGAAGACCTTCCTCGCCTCCTTCGGCCAGGGACGGCTCCACGGCTCGCTGCTCGAGCTGGCCCTCGCCTGCGACCGCTTCTACGTCTCCACGGCGACGCAGCTCGAGCTCGGGCCGCTCTCGCACGGCGCGCTGCCGATGATGGTCGGTGAGTCGCGCCTCGCGCACCGCCGCATCGCGACCCCGCCGACCGGCGCGATCGACGGCCGCGCGGCGTTCGAGGCCGGCCTGGTGACGGGCTGCTTCGAGGCTCCGGACTTCGCCGAGGAGTTCGAGATCGTGTTCAACCGGACGCTCTCCACCTCGCCCGACGCGATGGCGATGCTGAAGCTCAACGTGAAGCTCTCCGGACCACAGACGACAGAAAGTCGCATCTTCTCGATCCTCTCCCCTACGCAGAATTGGGTATTCGCCGGCCCGAACGCGCATGTTGCCCTGAAGAACTGGGGCAACGTGCACGACTTCGCACCCGTTCGCACCTGAGCGAACGAAGAGGCCCCGCGACTTCGGTCGACGGGGCCTCGGTCCGAGCCGAGCCGCCCTACTCCTCCACCCCAGCCCAAGACGAACCAGCGATGGCGCGACCCCCCATCCCCAACAACGTCGGGATCGAGAACCTTCCGGCCCGCATGGTCGAGCATCTCGAGGCCTGGCGCGATTCCTACCTCGACTGGTGGAAGTGGACGAACCTCGATCTCGAGGAGCCGATCCCTCTGCGCTGGGCCGTGCAGCGCGAGAACGGGGACCTCGGCTTCGACAGCGGCAACGTGAAGATGCTCGAGTACCCGTGGGGCATCTGGCTCGGGCCGCAGAAGAGCTACCGCCACATTCCCTACGGGGACCACATGGGCGAGCCGCTCTGGACCGAGCGGCAGGACATCCCCGCGGCCTACCTCGACGACCTTCGCCGCTTGATCGTCCAGCAGGGCGACACCGAGCCCGCGAGCGTCGAGCAGCAGCGCACCTTGGGCCTCACTGCGCCGAGCGATCACGACCGCGCGGGCCTCTTCCAGGTGAACGTGGAGGAAGGCCGGCACCTCTGGGCGATGGTCTACCTGCTGATCCGCTACTTCGGTAAGGATGGCCGCGACGAGTCCGACGCGCTGCTCGAGCGCCGCTCGGGCGACCCGGACACGGGCCGCATCCTCGGCGCCTTCAACAACCCGATCCGCGACTGGCTCGCGCTCTTCTGCTTCACGACCTTCACCGACCGCGACGGCAAGTACCAGCTCCGCGCCGAGAGCGAGAGCGCGTTCGAGCCGTTCGCGTGCACGACCGACTTCATGCTGCGCGAGGAGGCCTTCCACATGGCCTTCGGGCAGAACGGCATCGAGCGCGTGGTGAAGCGCACGATCGAGCTCATGAAGACGGCGCCGCACGGCGACGTGAAGCAGGTCGGCGGCATCCCGCTCGACATCCTGCAGAAGTACATCAACGAGTGGTACTCGCTCTCGCTCGACCTCTTCGGCGGGCCGGACTCGAACAACGCCGAGCGCCTCTGGGGCCGCGGCCTGAAGGGCCGCGACGACGAGTCGAAGCCCGGCCGCTACGAGGACCACAAGCTCTCGAGCGGCGAGTACGTGTACGAAGCGGGCACGCCCTTCGAGAAGCGCGGGTCGCTGCGCCGCGCGATGAACGAGCTCCTGCGCGACGAGTACATCAAGGACTGCGCGAAGTGGCTCGACGTCTGGAACAAGCAGATCCCGGACGGTATCCCCAAGCTCTACCTGCCCGATCACCGCTTCAACCGCTCGATCGGGATGAGCTTCTACGAAGGCCGCCACTACGGCGTGCGAGGCGAGGTCTTCGCCGACGCGGCGAGCTATGAGAAGCACCGCCGCGCGAATCTGCCCACCGAGGCGGACTACGCCTACGTGAAGGGCTTGATGAAGCGCGCCGCGGGTCCGAACAAGGTCGCCTTCTGGCTGGCCCCGCCGAAGGGCAAGGAAGCCGAGTA
Source organism: Planctomycetota bacterium (assembly GCA_016793245.1). Lineage (GTDB taxonomy): Bacteria > Planctomycetota > UBA1135 > UBA1135 > JADKAF01 > JADKAF01. The sequence goes on along the minus strand of JAEUHW010000375.1, from coordinate 11,780 downwards.
CACCTACTGCAGCAAGTAGGTCGGGAAGAGCTTCGCCGAACGAGCGCGGCCCGCTGTTGCATCGCGTGATGCAGCAGCGGGCCGCGCTCGTTCCGGCGAGAGCTCGCTCCTACAGCGCTACTCCGCGCGCCGCGCCGCGATCACACCGCGGTCCGCCTCGGTCGCCGAGAGGAAGAGGCCGCCGGCCACCTTCGGCTTCTCGGACTGCGTGCGGCGCTGCTCCCAGACGCTCTCCACGCCGCGCAGCACGTCGCGACGGCTGACGCAGCCCACCACGCGCCCTTGCTCGAGCACCGGCACGCGCCGCAGCTTCCGCGAGAGGAAGAGGTGCGCGATCGAGTAGAGGTCCGCGTCGATGTCGACCGTCGTCATCTCGCGGGTCATGTTCGCGCCGACGGTCTGCTCCTCGGCGTGGTCCTCGTCGAAGAACTCGCCGGACGCGAGCACGCGCAGGCAGTCGTACTCGCTGAGCATGCCGACGAGCTGTCCCGCGCCATCGATCACGGGCGCGCCCGAGATCTGCTTCGAGCGCAGGAAGACGATCGCCTCGGCCAAGCTGTGCTCGGGACGCAAGCTGATCAGGGTCTTCGCCATCACGTCGCGGGCCGTAGGAAGTCGCGTTGCGGGCATCGGATCCTCCGGGGTCGGAAGGGAGAGGCCATCGGCGTCGCGGGTACCAGCGAGAGGCGATCACGGCGCGTGGGCACGCACCGCACGCCTCCGCGCACGAACGCCCATGCCGCTCGGAGCATAGCCCCACCTGTCGCACCTGGGGGCTACACCATCTCGGAAAGCCGGAGTACGGCAGGGGGCGAAGCCGAGGCTTGGCAACGCAGCGGACCGCGAACAGGATGCGCGCTCCGCCCTTAGAAGAGGTTCATCCGTGCTCACCTTCAGCTTGCGCGCCGCCGCCTTCGGCGCCGTCCTCTCCGCACTGGCCCCCGCGCAGTCCGTCACCACGACCTTCGCCGGCGGCAACAGCGGCACGACCACCTGGACCAACCAGTTCGACCTCACGGTCCTGAACCCGGCCGGCATCCGCATCACCGCCTTCGACGTGAACTGCGAGAACACGCGCGCCGGCGTCGTCGGCTCCCCCTTCAACCTCCAGGTCTACGCCACCGCGCTCGGCGGCACCTACGTCGGCAACCAGACGAACCCCGGAGTCTGGAACCTGATCTCCAGCGGCAACGGCGTCTCGCGGCCCCTCGGCCAACCCACCGCGGTCGACGTCACCGACTTCTATCTCGCCCCCGGCACCTACGGCATCGCGATCCAATACAACGGCACCGCGATGGCCTACACCAACGGCACCGGCGCGAATCAGGTCTACGGCAACAACGACCTGCAGCTCTCCTTGGGCTCCTCGACGACCGGCCTCTTCACCGCGCCCCTCTACAACCCGCGCGTCTGGAACGGCACGGTCTATTACTTCGCCGGCCCCGCGACCTGGCGTTCCTTCGAGCCCGGCTGCAGCGGCAGCGCTGGTCAGCCGCGCCTCGTGCCCGCCGCGGGCAGCGCCGCGCGCCTGGGCCAGGTCTTCACGCTCGAGGTGCAGAACCTGCCCGTGGCCCCCACGCCGGTCTTCCTGCAGATCGGCCTCTCGAGCTCCCTCTGGAACGGGATCCCGCTGCCGCTCTCGCTGCAGTCGCTCGGCGCCGCGGGCTGCTCGCTGCTCGTCTCGGACGAAGTGGTGATCGGCGGCTCGGGCGTACAGACCGCGAGCTTCGCCTTGCCGATCCCGAGCGCGCCGCTCTACTTCGGAGTGAACGCGTACTTCCAGGCGCTGGTGTTCGAGCCGGGTGCCAACGCGCTGGGCTTGACCGTCAGCAACGGTGGGGACGCGTACCTCGGAACCTAACGGGGCTGCGTCTCAGGCCCGCTCGTAGGTGGCTTAGCTGAAGCGGAGCAGCGGCGATGATCGCGACCGAATCGACCGACGATCCGTTCGAAGGTCTCCCCATCGTCGCGCGCACCCTGATCGAGAAGGGCCGCCAGAAGGGCTTCCTCACGTTTGCCGAGATGCAGCTCGATCTCGAGAAGGCGCTGCTCTCGCCGGAGCAGATCGATCAGCTCCTCATGCGCTTGGAGGAGCTCGGCATCGAGCTCCTCGACGAGAGTGAGACCGAGGAGTGAGCCGCGCTCAGCTCTCGATGCCCAGCGTCAGCGTCCCCCGCTCCCGCATCTTCTCCACGATCTTCGTGTACTTCGGGAAGTACCCCGTCGAGCCCTTGATCTCGACGCAGGTCTTGGCTCCCACGCCGCAGTCCCCGCACTTCCCCGTCTGACAATGCTCGGTCTCGCCGAGCGAGAGCGACGCCTCGAACTCCTCGCGGAGGTACTCCTTGGTCACGCCGAGATCCAGGTGATCCCAGGCGAAGACCTCGTCGGCCGGGCGATGCCGGTGCGCGTAGAAGGCCGGATCGATGCCGGTGTCGCGGAAGGCCTGCTCCCAGAGCTCGACCTTGAACTGCTCGTCCCACGCGTCCATGCGCGCGCCGAGCTCCCAAACGCGTTGCAGGACGCGCCCGATGCGGCGATCGGAGCGCGAGAGCACTCCTTCGATCCACGAGCGATCGCGCTCGTGGAACTTCAGCACCACGGCGCGGTTCTTCTTCTGCGCGTAGAGGAAGCGCTGGCGCTCATCGACTTCCTCGCGCGTCGGCTGCCCGTGCCACTGGAACGGCGTCAGCGGCTTCGGCACGAAGGTCGAGACCGAGGTGTGCACGATGCCGGGGCGTCGACCGCCGAAGTGGAGGCGGAGGTTCGAGACCTTCTCCGCCAGCTCCGCGATGTAGGCGACATCCTCGTCCACCTCGCCGGGGATGCCGATCATCGTGTAGAGCTTGATCTGGGACCAACCTTCGCGCCACGCGGCGAGCGCGCCTTCGAAGAGGTCCTCGTTCTTGATGTTCTTGTTGATGATCTTCCGCAGGCGATCGGTGGCGACCTCGGGGGCGAGGGTCAGGCCGGACTTGCGCACGCTGCGGACGAGCTTCGGCAGGTCCTTCACCTGCTCGTTCACGCGCAGCGACGGCAGCGAGATGTTCACTCTTCGCGCGTGGAAGCGCTCGTCGACGGCCTGCATGATGCCGACGAGATCGGGGTGGTCCGAGCTCGAGAGCGAGGTGAGGCCGATCTCGTCGTAGCCGGTGTTCTTGTAGATCTCCTCCGCGAGCGCCACGACCTTCGCGGCGGAGCGGAAGCGCTGCGGGCGCTTCTCGTAGCCCGCTTGGCAGAAGCGGCAGCCCTGCACGCAACCGCGCATGATCTCGATCGTGATGCGGTCGTGCACGACGTCGATGTGCGGCACGATCGGCGCGGTCGGGATCGGGGTGCGCTCGAAGTCGTAGACCGCCGCGCGGCGCGGCTTCGGGAGCCCCGGGGAGGGGATCGCCTCGGCGAGGCGCCCGTCCTCTCCGAAGCGCATCTGCCAGAGCGCGGGCGCGTAGAGGAAGGGCAGGCGGACGCAGAGCTCGTGCAGGAGCTCCGCTCGGGTCTCTGCCTTCGCCTTCACTTCCGGGAGGATCGCGCTGAAGGCGACGAGCGCCCCTTCACCGTCGCCGAGGAAGAAGAGGTCGACGAAGTCGGCGAGCACCTCGGGGTTCAGCGCCCCGGCCCCGCCCGCGATCACGAGCGGGTGCGAGAGGTCGCGGTCCTGCGCCTGGAGCGGGATGCCGCCGAGGTCGAGGCAGGTGATGATGTTCGTGTAGGAGAGCTCGTACTGCAGCGTGAACCCGACGACATCGAAGTCGGCGAGCGGGGTGCGGCTCTCCAGCGAGAAGAGCCGGTGCCCTCCGGCGCGGAGCTCTTGCTCCATGTCCGGCCAGGGGCAGAAGAAGCGCTCGCAGGCGACGCCCTCCCGCCGGTTCAGCAGGTCGTAGAGGATCCGGATCCCCTGGTGCCCCATCCCGACCGAGTAGGTGTCGGGGTACCCCAGGGCGACGCGGAGCTCCACCGTGGAAGGGTCCTTCCGGATCTCGTTCACCTCCCCGCCGATGTACTGCGCCGGCTGGCGCACCTTGGGCAGGGTCTCGTCGAGCCAGAGCGGGAACGGCAGGCGATCAGCGGCCGCCGGGACGGGCGAAGGGGTGGTTTCCACGCAGACCTCCTAACCCCAGAGTCGCGATCGCTCAAGCTCCGAGGCCCCCACACCCCTTGCGCCCTTCTCCCCTGCTCCCTATCCTCTTCCTCCCTCTTCGCCTCCGGACCCATTCAGGTGTCGCCCATGGTCGAGCTGACGAAATCGCTGCCCCAGCGTCTCCAACAGGAGGTCTCGGGCTCGTTCAAGAAGACCGCGCTGCTCCAGAAGCGCGTCCGCGAGCTGATCCGGGGTGCCAAGCCGATGGTCGAGGCGAAGCACATGAAGGGCCCGATCGAGATCGCCTTCGCCGAGCTGAAGGAAGGCTTGATCGAGCTCGTCGCCGACGACGAGACCCCGGGATTGTAGAAGCGCCGACGCGCGCGGATGCGACCGGAGGACTTCCGGTCGGCACCTGAACACGAGCCGGAGGAATCCGGCCGGCGGTGGTCTTGGCGAGCCGGAGGAATCCGGCTCGCGGTGTTTCAGGAGCGCGCGATCGAGGAACGGAACACGGCGCAGCGCTCGCGGGCTGCGTCGTCGCGGACGAGCTGAAGAGGAAGCGAGAACCTGCTCGAGTGACCGCCTCGAACGACCGAAGCCCTGTCGAGCTGCCTTTCCGCCCTCGACTCTGCCTTCGGTCCCATGCTCGAGATCCCGTTTCGCGCTCCGCGCGCTTCGATCCTGATTCCCACCTGCGGCCGCGAACGCGAGCTGGTCCGCTGCTTGGAGCGCCTCTATGCCGAGATCGCGCGCTCCGGCGTCGCCGCCGAGGTCCTGACGATCCACGCTCCCGGCGACGAAGCCTCGATCGCTGCCGTGGAAGCGCGCTTCCCCGCGGTGCGCACGATCTCCTCGCCCCGGCGGAACCTCTCGTTCCAGAGGAACCTCGGCGCTCGCGCCGCGCGCGCCGAGCTGCTGGTCTTCTTCGACGACGACGCGTGGCCGAGCGAAGGCTGGCTGGGTGCGTTGCTCTCGCCGTTCGAGGATCCGCGCCTCGATGCCGTCGGCGGCCTCGTGCGCCATCCCGACGGCAGCGTGCAGTACGGGCGTATGGCAACGACGCGCTCGGCGCGCCCCTTCGCGTTGGCCGAGGATACCTCGATCCCGCCGCACGCGGTCCCGCTGCTCCCCGGCGGCAACCTCGCCATCCGCCGCTCGACGCTCTTCACCCTCGGCGGCTTCGACGAGAACCTGGCCTACCACTTCGACGACGTCGAGCTCGCGCTGCGCTTGGCGCGCGAAGGACGCCGCGTCGCCTACTCCGAGCGCGCCGCCATCTATCACGAGTCAGCGCCCGGTCCGCATCGCCGGACCTGGCACGATCGCGATTGGCACACGGTGGCGAAGAACGGCATCTACGTCGGCCTCGTGCACGGACCGCGCACGCTGCGCGGCTGGTTGGCCCCGCTCGCGCTGCAAGTCCCGAAGAGCGCGCGCCTGCTCGCGTGGGGCTGCACCGGTCGTTTGCTCCCCCATCGCGCGCTGCGCGCGTTCGCGGTGCATGCCTGCGGGATCGTCGCGGGCTATGCGAAGTACCTCGCCAAGCCCGCGGCGCTGCCGCTCTGCGCGGAGGAAGCGCGCGCGACCGCGAGCTTCGCTCTGCCTCCTAGCGCAGCACGACCGACGCCGCGTTCGAGAGCTCGAGCCCCGCAGTCGGAGCGCTGAGCGCCTGATAGCTCAGCGAGTAGCCCTGGAGCTCCGGCTGCAAGGGCACCGCGCGCACGAACACACTCGATCCGATCGCGGCTTGAGCGCCGCTCGCTACGACGAAGAGCGTCGCGGTGTCGAGCTCGAAGACGCCGAGTCCCGGCAACGGCAACGACGACGCGGGCAACGCACCGAGGACGAGATAGGGATCTCCTGCACCGGAGCGCAGCGCGATCCGGAGCTGGGCACCGAGCGCACCGCCGCTCGCGCGCAGCGCGGGCAGCGCTCGCAGCGTTTGCTGAGCGAAGCCCTGCACCGCGCCCGTGAGCGTCACCGCGGGATCGAGCTCGAGCCGGCTCTGGTGCGTGAAGGGATCGTCGATCGCGGGAGCGTAGCTGAGCCCGTAGAGACCGCCGGTGATGCGCGTGCTCGCATCGCCGCGCACGACGAGGGTCGAGGAATCGGCGCGAACGCCCTGGTACGCCGGCGCATGTCCGCCGCCATCGCTGCCCTTCACGTCGCAGTGGACGAGCTCGACGTGGGAGAGATAGGAACTCAGCCCCTGCGCGATCGCGCCGGAGAGACCCGCGCGCCCATGCGCGAAGCACTCCGTGAGAACCACGCGGCTCGACTCGATCGAGATCCCGGGCCGCGCGCCGCATTGGTTCAGGTGCACGGAGGCGCAATTGCGGATCGCCAGCGCGAAGTGTTGCCAGCCATCGAAGAACAGCAGACTCTCCAAGCGCACCAAGCCCGCGCAGTTCTCGACGACGAGCCCAAGTTGCGGACGGTTGAAGAAGGTCTCGTCGGTGAAGCGGAATCCCGTGAGAGTGAGCTCGCGCCCGGCGGGGATGGACTCGATGCGCAGCGTGTCCGCGAGGGCCCGCGAGCGGAGCTCGGCACCGGGCTCCCCGACGATGCGAAGCGCCTTCGCGATGGTCGTCGGTTGATAGACGCCGGCGCGGACGATCAGGCGATCTCCGTCCTGCGCCGCGGCGACGCCCGCCGACAGGGTGGTGTACTGGGAGCCCGGACCACCCGCGGCATCGACGACCCAAGTCGCCTGGGCTCCGGCAGTCGTGCTGAGAGAGAGCGCGCTCGCGAGACCGACGGCGAGCGTGCGCCAAGAGGTGAAGATCGATCGCGGCACGAGACGTCCTCCGATTCCCTGGCAACGGCGACGGCCGAGGTGCCACTCGCGCGACCCGATGCGCCGTCGCTGAGAATCGTAGCCCCGGTGCTCGTCGGGACCAACGCGACTTCGAACGTCGCGCAAGAACGGCGCGAAGAGCGCAGGGGGCACCTGTGCCCCAGGCTCTTCGACTCCGTTCGCGCAGCGAGCACGAGCTCAGTGGATCTGGAAGCGCAGCCCGCGGCTCAGCGCGAGCTGCAGGTTCCCGTCGAGGCTGAGGTGCTGCAGGAAGACCGTGCCGGGGAACGCCGGGAGCTGGAACTGGAACACCGTCGTGCCCTGCGCATCGAGGTTCCCCGCCGGCAGGATCACGTGGGGCTGGGTGAGATCGACGACGAGCTCGCCGCCGATGCCGGGGATCGTCAGCGCCGGCGTGAAGCGCGCGATGCCCACGATCAGGAAGTCCGCGGCGAACGCCGGGCCGCTCGAGACGAAGCGCGCCGGCATGTTGATCACCGCGTGATAGGGCCGCGAGTCGACCGGGTTCATGAGTTGTGAGGCGAGATCGGGGAGCGCCATGAACGAAGCCAAGGTGTAGCTGCTCTGATCGAGCAGCTCGACCAGCAGCCCTTCATCGAAGCCGGCGATCCGTTGGATCGCACCGACGAGCGGGCGCGCCGCCCAGCCATCGACCACGCGAGAGTAGAAGTGCAGGGTCTGGTTGCCCTGGGCATCGGAGAGCACCGCGTAGTAGTGCGAGTCCTGGATGCCGGAAGAGCCAAGCGTGCCCGCGAGCGTCTGCGGCACGAAGCCGACGCTCTCGGCGCCGAAGGCGTAGGCGTCGAAGCCGTTCGCGTTCGGCTCGAGCAGGACGAGCGTGCCGTCGTCATCCGAGACGGTCGTCGCGGCGCCCGTCGCGCGCGTGGCCCAGCTCGCGGTGCGCGAGGCGAAGGCGAAGATCGCGGTCGCGGTGCGCCCGATGCCGATGAAGTCCTGCGCCGAGAGGCGCGAGAGCGTGCCGCTGTAAGCCTGCGGCGTCCAGGAGTGCGTCAGCGCCGAGTAGCCGAAGATGACGCTCGAGCTCGCGGCGAGATAGACCGCGTCGTCCTGGCTCGTGCGCACGGGCGTCGGCGTGCCCAGGTTCTGCACCGCCCAGCTCGTGCCACGCGCGACACCGCTGACGATGGCGACGGTGTCGCCGTCGCGGATGCCGCCGAAGTCGTTGTTGCTCACGATCGCGGCCGCGCTGGTCGCGGGGCGCGTCAAGATCGTGTTGTCGACCGGGCGATACACGACGGCCTGCCCCGCGGTGCGATCGAGCAGGATCGCGACGGCGTCCTCGAAGTCGTAGGACGGCGCGATCGAGTTCAGCGGATCGCCCTGCACGACGAGCTGCAGGTTCGCGAAGACGTGCGAGCTCGCGCTCGAGTTCATCGCGGAGAAGAAGGTCCCGCGGTTCGCCGCGAAGTCGAAGATGGCGAGGTGGTTCTCGTCGTACTCGACCGAGAGGCCGCTCACCGGAGTCGCGAAGTTCAGCGTGCGCCACTCGTTGGTGAACGCCGAGAAGATCGCGTAGTCGTTGGTGCCGATCTCGAACGCGAGGGCCGCGCGGCCCGACGAGCCGCTCCCGAGCACGTAGGTCCCGACGCCGCCGCCCGGCACCTGGAAGACCACGGAGTTCCCGTAGAAGGGCGAGACGGCCACCAGGCGATCGTTGTCGATGACGACGATGTCGTAGTTCGAGGAGACGACGGTCGGGCTCGGATTGCTGGTCGCGATCGAGAGCCAGGAGCGGCGCCAGATGTTGAACACGTGCACCGCGCCGCTATCGACGATGTAGGCCATCTCTTCGGGCGTGGTGTTCACCGTGAGACCCGACGACGAGAGATCGATCGGGACCCAGGCGCCATCGACGCCGAGGCCGTGGTAGCGACCGCCGCCGCCGGGCAGCGCCTCGTCGACGACGATGGTCTCCGTCGCCGCGAGCGCCAGCGGGTTCGAGCTCTGGAGCAGCGAGGTCTTGTTGGTGGTCAAGCTGCCGCCGAGGATCGCGCCGGGCTGGTTCTGGAACTGCACGGCGTAGAGCAAGCTGCCGCCGTTCACGGCGACGCTCGAGCTCTGGCCGGGCAGAGTGTGCAGCGCCGCGGGCCAATTCGTTTGAGCAGATACGGTCGCCGCGGCGGAGAGCGCGAGCGCGGCGACGGAGAAGGTGCGCATGAGGGGACTCCAGGTTGAGAAGAGCGCTCGCCGTGGCGAGTGCGAGCAACCTGGATTGCGCGGGTGAAGCGCGTGTGTAGCGAGGCGGAAGGACGTGCTTGCTCAGCAGCGCACCAGCGCGCGTCGCCAACGCGCTTCCCGCGGCGATTGCGCATTCCCGAACGGCAGCGCTCCGCCGAATTGCTCCCAGCCGAAGAGCTTGAAGTTCTGCGGAGCACCGGGATTCTCCCCGTCCTGCACCACGACGATGCCGTGCGGGAAGAGCGGCGGCAGCGGCCACGCCGTCGCGTCGAGCCCATCGGTCTCCTCGACATCGTCGATCGTGAGACTCGCGACGGGATCGATCTCGCGCACGAGGCGGTGCGGAGCCGCGCGCTCGAAGAGCGCGTAGCGGTTCTCGCCCTGTAGCGAGGCCAGCAGATAGCCACCACCTGCGCGATCGCAGAGGAGCGCGAGGCCCTCGAGATCGGGCGTGAACGCGCCACGTGCGAGGAGCTCCACGCGATCGGCGTGCGTCGCCGCATGGAAGGGCTGCGCGTCGTAGCGCCAGAGCCCGCCGGTCTCCTCCGCGACGAAGAGCCAGCCGTGCTCGTCATCGACGACCAGCCCCTCCACCTGGCTGCCGACCTCGAAGCGCCGCAGTTCCTCGACGGTGATCGCGACTTTCGACGCTGCGCTCGTCGCGCGCAGCGCGAGCTGCGCGACGCGGCCGCGTTTGTCGGAAGCGAACGCGAAGAACGCGCCATCGCTCGGGCGCTTCCAGAGCGCGACCCCGTAGGGCTCGTCGTCGAGGAAGAGCGGGTGCACGACGCGGGGCTCCGCCTCGGGCAGACCCGTCGCCGCATCGAGCAGCCACACCGCGAGCCCGCGCTCGCGACCGCGCACGGTGCAGACCGCGAGATCGAAGACCTGCGCCCCCACGGCGAAGCCGTAGCGCAGATCCACGTTGTTGGGTGCCAGGCCGGCGCCGACGTGCGCGAGCTGGCGGCCGTCGAGCGCGTAGACGTAGAGCCCGTCCTTCTTGTCGGTGCCGAGGATCAAGCTGCGCGCAGGCCGCGTGGGATGGATCCAGAGCGCGGGATCGTCGGCAGCGTCGTCGGCGCTCGCGACCGGCGCGGTCTCGGCGCGCGGTTCCGGGTGGACGAGCTCCACCGGTGGTCGCTGCTGCGCGAAGGCAGCGTCGATGAAGAGTAGGAGCGCGACCGCGGCGAGGCGAGCGAGAGGAGCGAGAGGAGCGAGAGGAGCGAGAGGCACGGCGTGAACCTGGCGAGCGTTGGAGTTCTCACGCGTGTTCTCGCCGTGCGCTCCGACCCGCGTCGAGGGAAGGTCGATGAAGAGTTCGTGAGCGCGCGCGGCGAGCTCAGCGCCGCTCGCTCGAGAGCTCGCTCTCCGCGGCAGGCGCCGCGTCCAGCGCCTCCTGCCAGAGCTCGAACAGGTGCTCGACGGCGAGCCCACCGTAGAAGTGCTCGAGCGGACGCCAGTACCAGCGCGGCGTCATGAGCGGCGTGAACTCGTACGCGAGTGCCACGGCCGTGGTCTCGGCGTCGAGCGCACGCGCGGTGATGCGGATCGAGTGCAACCGGAGCGCCTTCGACTCGAGCTCGTGCTGCTCGAGCACGCGCAAGAGAAGCTCCCGCCCTTCCTCCACGTGCTCCACGCGCACACGGAGATGTCCCTTCGAGTAGCGGATCAGCTTCTCGTCGCCGACCTGCGAGGCGCGACCCGAGGCTTCGCGCGCGCGCGGCGCGTTCACGAGGAACCAGCCCGTGTCCGGGCGCTCGTCGCGCTCCGCGAGCAGGCTCTGCGACCAAGCGCGCTCGAGCGGAGCGCGCAGCACACACTCGTGACGGTGGGTCTCCGACTCGCGCGCGAGCCCGAGGGAGTGTTCGGCGATGTGCGCTCCGTAGGGCAACAAGAACGCGAGGAGTATCGCCGCGGATCGACGGCGCGCGCGCCGCAGCAGGTGCTGGCGCAACGCAAAGCCGATCCAGGCTCCCAGGATCCCGATGGGCAAGGCACCCGTCGCAAACACGACCACACAGAAGGTCCCGGCAAGATCCGTTGTGCGCAGCAAGACAAGCAGAGCGAAAGCCCAGAACAGTGATAGCGCCGTGACCGCGATCCACCGCGATGTAGGCGCGCACAGCCCTGTGATCCAGCCCAACCCGAACGGAACTCCCAGAGTGATGCCCCAACCGATCCAAGTCGCGGGATCACCGACATCTCCACTCGCGCCAACGATCAACAGCGGCATGAATGCCAGGTGTAGCCCCGGAAGCCCCAAGGCGAAGAGGCAGCCGAGGTCGCTGGTCCAAAACTCCGAGTCCTTGCGCAGCCGTGCGGACTTCGAGGCATGTCTCAGCTCACCCGACATAGCAACACCTCGCGCGGACAACGGAAACGGATCGGCAGCGTATCCGCGACGCCGCGACTCACGAGCAGGGTCGAGCCCGGCTGCTCGAAGCGCAGCCCGTTCCAACGGCTGAGGAACGCACCGGGATACTGACGTCCGCCGCGCTCCCAGAGCGTGCATTGCCCGCCGTGGAGATGTCCCGCGAGCACGAGCTCACAGCCACTCGCGGCCGCACGCGGGAACACCGCCGGGTCGTGCCCGACGAAGACGCGCAGCGCTCGCTCGACTCGCGCGACTTCCGTGCTCGCGACGAGCTGCAGCGAGCGACGCTCGTGGGAGCGCAGCAC
>JAEUHW010000343.1 GCA_016793245.1 Planctomycetota bacterium | reverse complement strand
CGGCACGGTGCAGGAGAGCAGCAGCACGACGCCGAACCACACGAGGCGGAGCGCGGTCGCTGCCCATTCGCTGCCGATACCCTCCAGCAAGTTCTGGCCGACGAACATCGCGAGCCAGGCGCCGAAGAGGATCTGCTGCTGGCGACCGTCGGTGAAGCGATCGAGCCAGAGCATCCACGTCAGCACGGCGCGATAGAGCGGGTTCTTCGCCTTGATCGCTTCGACCAAGCCCTGGCGTGCGCCGTCGAGCGTGGGGTCGCGGCGCAGCGCTTCGCGGAAGTGCAGCCGTGCGCCGGCGGCGTCGCCGCGATGCAAGAGCGCCCAGCCGCGGGCCTGGTGCGTGTACGGGTTGTCGGGATCGTGCAGCAGCGACGCGTCGAGCGAGTCCGTCGCTTCATGCGCGCGGCCCAGGCGCAGGAGGGCCAGCGAACGCAGGTTCAGGCAGTCGGCGTCCTCGGGATCGAGCGCCAGGCCGGCATCCGCCGCCGCGAGCGCCTCGGCCCATTTCTTCTGCCGCAGCCGAATGTAGGCGAGGGACTGGTGGTGATCGGGATCGTCGGGGTCGAGTCGAATCGCTTCGACGGCGCAGAGGGCCGCTTCGTCGAGGCGCCCGCCTTCGCGATGCACGAAGGCCAAGGTGTCGTGAGCGAACGCGAGATCGGGGGCGAGCCCGATCGCCTTCTCGGCGAGCTCGCGCGCCGCGCGATCCTCGCCGCGCTCCGCCAGCAAGCGCGCGAGCAACGCAAGACCGCCGACGTGCTCGGGCTCGGTGGTCAGCAGCCTGCGCAAGTGCTCGATCGCGAGCTCGCTGCGCCCTTGCTGGGCGAGCAAGAGCGCGCGCTGCCAGGCGGCGTCGCCTTGGCTCATCTCGGGTGAGTGCATCGTCGGTGCGCCGCGATCTTCACAGTCGCAGATAGCCCTTCAGGTCGTCGTAGAGGCCGCCATCGTTGGCGTAGAGCACGTAGTTCTTCGCCGTCGCGAACCACTCGCTGGTCGACGGCCGATGCCGCTTCACCGCCGCGTGCAGATCCTTGCTCGTGAGCGGCTCGGGGACTCCGCTCGCGAGCGCGTCGTCGAGCTTCGCTTCGATGGCGCGATCCACGACGGCTTTGATGTCGGCGCCGGAGTAGCGATCGGTCTTCTTCGCGAGGCCGTCGTAGTCGATGTCCTTCACCGGCTTCTCGGCCAGCATCAGGCGGAAGATCTCGACGCGGGCCTCGTGATCGGGCGGCGGCACGAAGATCACGCGGTCGAAGCGCCCCGGGCGACGGAACGCGCTGTCCATGTGCCACGGCGCATTGGTCGCCGCGAGCACCAGGACGCCGTCGTTGTCCGAGCCCACGCCATCGAGCTCGGCGAGGAACTGGTTGATCGTCTGTCGTCCCGCGCCGTGCTTCATGTCGGAGCGGCTGGCGCCGAGCGCATCGACTTCATCGAAGAAGAGCACGCAGGGTCGATGCTGGCGCGCGGCTTCGAAGATCGCGTGCAAGTTGCGTTCGCTCTGCCCGATCCACATCTCCAGCACCTCGTGGATGCCGATCGAGAGGAACCTGGCGTCGATCTCACCGGCCGTCGCGCGCGCTAGGAAGGTCTTCCCGCAGCCAGGCGGGCCGTACATCAGGATCCCGCCGCCCGTCTTCTTGCCGTAGGCCTTGTAGAGATCGGGGCGCTGCAGCGGCAGCACGATCTTCTTCCGGATCTCCTCCTTCAGGTGCTTCAGTCCGCCGACGTGCACGAACTTCACCTCGGAGAACACCGGTTGCGGGCCGGACGAGCCGCCGCCGCTCCCCTCACTCGCGCGCAGCCGCCCCTCGAAGACCTCGCCGTCGTCCTCGGCCTCCGCACCCGGAAGCCCGATGCCGAGTCGCTGCCCCAGCTCGGGATCATAGAGCGCCGCGTCTTCCTCCAGCGCCGCCTTGAAGTGGCGCACGGCCAGCTCGACATCGCCTTCGGCGAGCGAGAGGCGCGCGAGATCGATGCGCGCGCGCACGTAGCCCTGCGCCAGCAAGTCCTCGAGCACCACATGGGCCGCGGAGTTCTTGTCCTGGGCGCGATAGCAACGCGCCAGCAAGAGCTTGCTCGCGTGATCGCGGGGGTCGGACTTGAGCAGCGCCTTCAGCTCGATCTCGGCCTCGGGCTGCTTGCCGTAGGCCATCAACACTTCGGCGAGATGGCGCCGCAGCGGCGCATTGCCGGGGCTCGCTTGCAGTGCGGCGCGGAGCGACTGAATCGTGGTCTCGGGATCCATGGTGCGACGAGGTTCCCCGGCGAAGCGGGCTCGCGAATAGCGTCGCCGAAACCGAACGTACGGTGCCAGAGCAATTTTCTCCGGTTACGGCATCAGCGGGTTCAACGGCTGACGCCTTCGAGACCGTGCTCTGGGACCGTACGTTCGGTTTCAAGCGGTGAGGAGCAGGATGAGGCGGAGCACCCAGACCGCGGCGAAGCTTGCGGCCAGGAGGGTGATCCAGCATCGCCCAAGATCGTCGGACTCCACGCGGAAGAGAGCGACCGCGAATGCCAAAGTAGCGAGTCCGAGTGTGCACCATGCCGCCGTGGCGGAGATATCGACGAGAGCGGGGATGTTCGTTCCGCGATAACGCGGGCGATGGAACGCGAAGAACGCTGTGGCGGCGACGCCGATGACGAAGCCGAGGACGCGCGCCAGTCGATCGCGCACAGTGAGCTCCCGCTCACGCGCGGCGGAGCGCCGCCAGCGGAAGGCGGGGCGTCGAGGTTCGTGCTCCATGGCGAGGTTCCTTGCCGAAGCGCTCAGCGCGCGAGCTCGACCTCGATCCTCCACGACGCCTCGCCGCTCGGCACCTCGTAGAGCTGCCCCGGCGCGGGATAGCGACGCCCGTCGATCACGAGATGGAACGGACTCGTCGGGGCCGGATCGAACCGGAGCCTGCCCCCTTCGGCGATCGCGGCATGGATCTTCGAGCCCTCGATCGCCTGCGCGGAGCGCGGCTCTCCTGGCGGTGAGCCATCGGCGTAGGAGGCGGCGATCTCGAGCCGTCGCGAGCCATAGCGGAGATCGAGCACCAGGTCATCGCCGCTCGCGAGCTCGACGCGGCGGAGGAAGGCGATGTCATGGTTCGTGCTCGAATCCGGACGCTGCGCGAGCCAGAGCGAAAGCTCGTAGGTCCCGGGCACCAGTGCGATCGGCGCCAGCCGACCTCCGGCATCGAGGCCGGGATGATGGATCCCCATCGCGCTCCGCGAGCCCCGCCGCTCCTCGATGCGTTGGATCTGCAAGCGCGCGCCGCGCGGGAGATCGGCGACGCGAGCGCTGAGGCGACCGGGGAGCTTGTCGCGGAGATCGACGACGACGGAAGCCGTGACGCCTGCGGCGAGCTCGCAGCTCGCGAGCTCCAGCGGTTCGCGCTTCCCGTTCAGGAAGCCGAAGATCCGGTAGGACTCGGCGGCGAGGTTCTCGATCGCGAAGCGCCCTTCGGCGTCGATGGCGAGGATCGTCGGTGGCTGAAGGAAGCTGCGACGGTGGATCTCGTGATCGCTACCCGGTCCGGCGAGGAAGAGCTTCAGCTGCAGCGCGAGCGCCTCCGCGGGAATCACGCGCCCTTCGATGCGCCCACCGCGCTCGAGCACCACGCGTTGCTCGGGATCGCGCGTCGCCTCGACGATGGTGCGCGCGAAGCCGGGCGCCTCGACCACGAGCAGGATCTTCGGGAACACGACCCCGCCGCGCTCGCGTGAAGCGCCCGCGAAGCGCTGACCGCGCCGTGGCACGTCGCGCACGAAGACGCGCCCCGCCTCATCGCTGACCTCCTCGTCGAGGAGCGCCGGGCGATCGGCCTCGGAGCGGAAGAGCCCGGCCTCGTCGCGCTGCGGCGCGTCGAGCACGTGGAACGGACGCGCGAGCGGAGCGCGCACGAGCGCCACCTTCGCTCCCGGAACCGGCTGCTCCGCTGCATCGACCACGAGCACCTCGATCAGCGGACGCCGCTCGAGCTCGACGCGCACGGACGGCACGCGCTTGCCGATCGCGAGCACGTCGATGTGCTCGGCCGGAGCGAGCTCCTCGCTCGCGGGAACCACCCAGAGATGCACCTGGCCGTGCGGTACGCGAGTCACGCGCAGCTCGCCTCGCGGATGCCGCCCGGCGTCGCGCAGGGACTGTACGGCGGGGCGCTCGTTCCCGAGCAAGTGGATCGCGTAGTCCTCGACGGGCGCACCGCTCACCCGATCCACGACCTCCAAGTCGAACTCGAGCGCGCGCTCGAGCTGCACGCGCACGTCTCGCAGGCCCCACGGGTAGCGCTCGCCGCTGCGCCAGGGCGCCGTGACCCCGCCGAGCACGTGCAGCTCGGTGTCCTGCCCTTGGCGCAGCGTGTCCACGAGCTCGAAGCGACCATCCGCATCGCTGATCGCCGCGCGTGGCAGCGACGCATGATCGGCATAGACCGTGACACCGGCGATGGGCCGATCGTCGAGATCGACGATGCGCCCCGTGATGCTCTTCGTCGGCTGCAGCACGAGCTCGATGCCGTCGTCCTCCGGGACGCGCAGCTGGCGCTGTAGGATCTGATGGCCCGGCGCCTGCGCCACCAAGCCTCGCACCCCCGCGGGCAGGATCGCCGCGAACTCGAAGCGCCCGTCGGTATTGCAGCAAGCCGTCGACGTCTCGATCAGCAGCGTCGCCCCCGGAATCGGCGCCCCGTCGGGATCGAGGATCCTCCCGCGCAGCGCGACCCCGCGCGCGAGGTGCAGCGTCCCGAGATCGTGCTTCGGCCCCACGCGCGGGCGCGTCACCCGGATGCGCAGCGTAGCGCGGTCCCTTCCGCTGATGCTGAGGATCGATCCCTCTCCGTCCGCCAGCGGCGCGCGAAGCTCGAGTTCGAAGCGCCCCTCGGCGTCGCTCTCTCCGTCGGCCCCGCGCGGCGGCATCGAGTGCACATACCAATGGACCTTCAGGCCGGCGAGCGGAGCCTCGTCCTCCTCGGCCACGCAGCGACCGGTGAGGCGCAGGAATGGTGCGTCCTGCGCCTCTAGACTCGAGAGAGAGCAGGCGAACGCGAGCCAGGCATGCCACCAGAAGCTGCCGAGCTGCACGAACAGGCTTCGGCTCGAGGAGAGCTGGATCGACATCGGGTTCTCCTGAGATCGGAGAGATAGAGACGGCGGAGGTTCAACGCGCAAGCTCGACCACCAGCTCGGAAGTCTGCGTGCCCGCGGGCGGCTCGAGAAGACCCTCGGACGGAGAGCGCACGCCGTTCACCTCGAGGGAGAACGGCGTCGTAGGACCGGGATCGCAACGCACGACACCCGCTTCTTCGCAGCGGAGCTCGTGCTCCATCGATCCCTCGCGGACGACGACCTTCGTCCCCACCGGCAGCGGCGTGCCATCGGCGGAGCGCAGACGTAGGACCAGCGGACGGAGCTGCAGCTCGTAGTGGAGCGTGTAGGTCTCTCCCGGATCGAAGCGGACGCTGCCGAGCACGATCCTCCGCTCCGTCGGCGGTCGGAGGTTCGTGTGCGATGCCGCTAGTCGCAACTCGTAGCTGCCGGGAAGTACGCTCAGCTCGGGCGAGGCG
>JAEUHW010000296.1 GCA_016793245.1 Planctomycetota bacterium | reverse complement strand
CGACGTGACCGCCGCGCTCGCTCTCGATTCGCATTCGACGTGGTACGCGCGTCGAGGCGCGATGTCGTTCGACGTCGTGCACGCGCGGCGGGCGCGGCGCTTGCTTCGCCGGAGGGCTGGCGGAGCGGTCGTCGCGGACCTGGCGTTCAAAGGTTCGCGCTCGTCGTGGGTTTGGGTACCGATCGCGCGTCGAGAACTTCGCTCGAGATCGTACCGCGAGCAACCACATCGAAGCGCATGCAGTCTGGGCTGCGAATGCGCTCTCGGCGGGGATCGAAGATCGCTCTATCCACCACGGAGTCCCGCATCGCGAAACAGCCCTGCACGGCTCCTCGTTCCGCCACACGGACGCGTCGAGGACTCGAAGCCACGGGCGCATGGATCGGGTCGCAAGCGAACCTGCGTCGCATGACGTCGCCACGTCGCGTCCACTCGCGAGCTTCGCGGATGCCCATGGTGCGCGCGAGCCTCTGCCGACGCGCTCGCAGCGCGATCGACGCTGCGAGCTCACCGGGGAGCGCTTCGCGTGCAGACCACACGGAAGCGCGCCGTTCCGCGTAGAAGTTCCTAGGTCGAGCGGGAGCTCTCGCTCGTCAGCGCGGTGGCTCGCCCCCGCGGAGCGAGTGATAGGAGATCCGCGGCCCCGGGCGATCCGCGCTCCAGATCGTGAGCCATCCGCGCTGGGGCTCTCCAGGGAGTCGCGCGTCGTCGGTCCCGGGATCGATCGCGAAGCGGAGCTCGGCGTGGCGCTCGAGATGCGCGTCGAGGAGACGCGAGCCGTCGCTCGGAGCGCGGCGCGCCGAGATCACCGCGCCGATCGACTCGGTCTCGAAGAGGAGGCGCAGCTTCTCCGCGGGTGACGAGAATTCGGGGCGAGCTTCGCGACTCCAGAGGCGTGCGTAGCGGCGCGTGAAGTGATCGAGGGCGCGCGTCTCGAAGACGCGTTCGAGCGGGAGCGCCGAGAAGCCCTCGGCTGCGCCGCGCGCGAGGCGCGCGTGCTCGCGGCGCGTGAGTGAACGCTGATCGATGGCCTGCAGTCGTGCCAGCGAGGGTTGATCGAGGAGGAGGCGCGGGCCGCCGGGTTCGATCGCGACGCGCTCCGCAGGTGCTGCGCGCTCGAGCTCGCGGGCCGCGAGCGTACGCGTGTCTTCGCGCGCGAGGAGGAGAGCGAAGCGGGTGGAGGTCACGGCGGAGGCGAGCAGCGCGAGCAGGACCCAGAGTCGCGCGCGCTCGAGGCGCGCGGCGGACCACGCGGCGATCAAGAGGAGCGCGGGTAGGAAGTAGCGCAGCAAGGTCCCGAAGTAGAGCAGGAAGAAGGCGCCGAGGAAGAGCGCCAGCAGCCAGGAGAGACAACGCGGCCCGCGGGCGCGGCGCGGCAAGTTCGCGGCACCCCGTCGTGCGCCGTCCAGCAACGCCAGCGCGAGCGCCAGCAGCAGCGCGGGTTCCATCGACGCGAGCTCGAGCAGGAGCTCGCCCGCGCGCGAGCCATCGAAGCGCGCGTAGAGTCCTTGGCCTCCGAGCACGAGCGGCGCCTCGGCGAACTCCGCGGGGGTCCGCTTCGCGCTGTAGCCCCAAGTGCTCGGATAGGCGAGGAACACGAGCGCCGTCGCGAGGGCGGCGCCGATCCAGAGCGAGCGCGTGCGATGGCGCGCGGCGACGGGCGCGCTGCCGAGCCAAGCGAGGAACGCCGCGAACCCGAGCGGATGCAGCGCTGCCGCGGAAGCCGCGGCGAGTGCTGTCCCCACCGTGCCGCGGCCGCGCGCGCGCAGAGCGAACGCGCTGCGCTCGACCGCGAGCAAGAAGCAGAGGCCGAGCGGCGCCCACGGTCGCGCTTGCGCGGAGAGCAGCACATGCAGCGGGCTCACCGCGATCAACGCTCCCGCGATCCAGGCGGTTCTCGCAGTTGCACCGAGGCGCCTCGCGAGTCGCACCGCCAGCAACGCCGTCAGCGCGCCGCAGAGCGCGCACACCGCTCGGGCCACGAGGAACGCCGGCCAAGGTTCCACTTCGAGCCGCGCGCCGAATTCCTGCGCAGAGCCTACGGCGCCGCGCGCGCGCTCGAAGAGATAGAGCGCAGCTTCCGCCGGCGCGAGCAGCCACGGCAGGAGATGCGGATAGCTCGACGGGCTGCCGTCGCGCAGCAACGGATCGCGCGCCTCGAGCATCGCGAGCGAGGCGCGCACCGCGTGCTCATCGGGCACGTAGTCGTGCGGCGGGCCACCTTGCGGCAGCGCGACCAGGCGGAGAACCAGCGCGACGAAGAAGAGCGCCGCGCACGCGAGGCGCGCGCTCTTCGCGCACCTCGCGCGCTCCCCCACCGCAACGCTCAGAGCGCGGCCAGCCGCTTCAGCGCGGCGATGAGCGGATCGACGACGATCGGCGAGACGCGGTAGGTCGCGGCGCGCTCAGGCACACGCGCGACGTAGAGCGCGCTCTCCCCTTCCGCGGAGCGATAGAGCTCGAGCGTTCGCTCCGGTCCACCCGCGCTCCATCTCAGAACGAGCCACGGAGCCGCGCCCTCGCTCACGGCCGCGACATCGGTGGCGCCGAGGTTCTCGAGCCAGTTCAGCGCTTCTTCGACGAGCGCGGCATCGATCGCGGTCTCGCCGCGCTTCCATCCGCTCGCGTCCTTCGCGAGCGCGAGCTCGGCGCCGGCGAGGGCTTCTCCGCTCGCGCCGAGCGCGGTCGCTTGCTTCACGGGCTCGAGCGGGCGCTGCCACTGCAGATCGAGCCACGCGCCGAGCGAGAGCTCCGGCAGCTCGAGCGCCGGCACGAGGAAGAGCTCGTCGCTGCCGACGAGGCGCGCGATCTGCAGCGTCGCTCCGCTGCGGCGGCGCGCGGCGAGGCGCTCGCCGCCGAGCGTGGGATCCGCATCGGAGGCGAGTTCGAGGACGAGCGGCTCCGCGCCGCTGCCGTAGAGCGCGATGCGCGTGCCGGACTCCAAGCGCCGCGCGAGATCCGCTCGCTGCGCCTCGCCGAGACCGGCGAAGGGATACGCGCGCTGCAGCACGCGCAACTTGTCGAGCAGCGCTTGCGGTGCGCCTTCCACCAGCCGCGGATCGACCGGATGATCGGCGGCCGCCGGCGCGAGCCAGAGCCCCGCGCGCTTCACGAGCTCCAGCGAAGGAGCGGGTCCGCCCTCGGCCGCGCCCTCGGAAAGCACGACTCGCTCGACGGCGGCGAGCGTCTCCGCGGAACAGAGCGGTCCGGCCGAGAGCAGGCGCGCTTCTTCCGCGACTTGATCGACGGCCTCCCGCAGCGTCTGGAACACCGCCGCCTCGACCAAGAACGCGTAGTGTCCGCCCGCGGTGAGCGAGCCGAGCGCCGCGCCCGAGGCCGTGCACGCGACGTAGAGCTTGCCGTCGCGGCGCACGCGCACGCCGAAGAGCAACTCCTCGCGGAACGCATCGGCGCGGAGATCGAAGCGGAGCTGCGGCGCATCGAAGCCGAAGCGCTTCCACGTCTCGCTGCCGGGCTGCACCTCGGCGGCAACACCTTCCAGGTAGAGCGCCGAGAGCTGGCTCAAGAATCGCCGAGCGAGCCCCTCGTCCATCGCGGCGCCCGCGAGCGCGCCGCTCTGCAGCGACCACGAAGGCGCGGCTCCTTCTTCGGCAGCGTTGCGCTCGACGATCCAGCTCGCGCCGTCGCGCGTGATCGACACGCGCCGGAACGCTTCGGGCGTCGCCGCGGGAACCAAGCGGCGATCGCCGTAGAGGAAGTCCTGCCGGCGCAGCTCCTGATGCGGTCGCACCGTCGCGACGCGCGGCAGCCACTCCACGCGGTAGGCGAGGCGCCGGCCGGTGTTGAACGAGTGCGCGTAGGCCATGTTGCGCGAGACGAGGTCGGCCTTGCGCTGACCTTCGATCCACGGCGGCGGATTCGCGGCCTCCGCATCGGGCGCGCCGAAGCGCACGCGATCGAGCACGGCGCCGTTCGCCCCTTCGAGCACGATCTCCACCGCCCGCTCGTCGAAGCCGTAGTCGCGCTCGCGCGGCAGCCACGCACCGCGCGGATCGTTCGCCAGGAGATCGGCGAGCGCCACGAGCAACGCAGGAGGCCCGGTCTCGGCGCGCTGGCCGCCTTCCTTCAAGAGCCGCCGCGCGATCGCCGCGCGTCCGAGCTCGATCAAGGTGCGGAGGCCGCCGAGCGGCGAGAGCGAACGCGCGCTCGTCGGCGGAATCTCGACACCGTCCAGGCGCTCCCCGCTCGCGGGGAAGCCGCCTTCCGAGCTCACGCGCCACGCGCCATCGGCGCCGCGCGCGAGCACGACGTCGCGCGGCGCGGTGCGCAGCATCGCCTCGACTTCGGTCGGCAAGCCGGCGAGCGGAGCGACACCGGCGCGCAGATCGATGTAGAAGCTCTTCAGCTCCTCTTCGGCGAAGCGCTTCGCGCGCTGCAGGAACGCTTGCGCATCGGGCGGCAAGCCGCCTTGGATCGCGCGCACGAGCGCGAGCGTGTAGCCGAGGCGTTGCGGCTGCTGCGGAGGCCAGCTCTCGAGCGCGATGGTGCGCGAGGCTTCGGGCATCGCCTCGCAGGCCTCGCGCAGCGCCGCGCGCTCCGCGGTGAGGGAGCGCGCTCGATCGCGCCAAGCAGGAATCTTCCCGAGCAGCGCCTGCAGGGCATCCACGACGCCGCGGCGGCGGCGCTCGAACTCCTCGGGATTCGGATGATCGAGCGCTTCGGCGCGGGCGAGCTCGAGCACGGCTTGTGCGCGCTCCTCGAGCTCGGAGATCCAAGCTTCTTCGTCGAAGCCGGCGAAGCCGTGGCGCGGCTTGCCGCCGAGCAGTCGCTCCAAGTGGCGCAGAGGACGGCGCCACGGCGCGACGATGCCCTCCGCCTTCGCGAGCACTTGCACGAGGGCATCGCGCACGTTCTGCGACGTCGGTGTCTGGAGCTCACCAAAGGAGAGCGCGGCGCTGGCACCCCCGGGTCGGCCACGCTGGAGATTCGCGACGGCACCTTCGATTTGGTTCAGCTGCTGCACGCCGACGACGTAGAGCCGCGGCAAAGATGAGGGCACGAGCTGGTTCCCCATCTGCTGGAGGAAGCTCTCGCGCAACGTGGCATCCGCTGCGAAGGCCTCGACCTCGCCCCACGAGACCGCGTTCGCCGGCTTCAAGCGCGCCTGCGTGTCGGCGACCAGACCCGCGCAGCGCTCGAGCAGAGCGCGCAACGCCGGCGCCGCCTTCAGCGCGTTCCAGTCCGGATCCCCGCCGCCTTCGTGCAGCGCCGCGCGGCGCGCGGGCGGCAGGAGATCCCAGAGCACGCGCACGAGCTCGCCCTCGAGCTCCTCGCGCTCCAAGTTCGAAGGGCCGTCGAGCTCGTCCTTCTTCTCGACGCGCGGCGGGACGATGCGCAGGCCGCGCACGGCCTCGAGATCCGGCATCGCGCCGAGGCGCGGCAGATCCACGACGTAGCGGCGGTAGGAGCTGCGCTCCTCCTCCGCGCTCGGACGCGCCGCATCGTTCGTGACTTCTCTCGTCGCCCAGGCAGCAGCGCCGAGGGCCGCAGCGACGAGCAGCAGGAGCAAGTTGGTCTTGTTCATGGTGCGCAGCGATCAGCGGTAGCGGAGCCAGCCGAAGAGCATGCTGGCGACGAGCAACGCGAGGAGAACGAGCGGAGCGGCGAAGACGCCGATCAGGCGGAACCAGGTCTCGCGCGCTTCGGCGCGCGCGACGATGCCGTCCTCGATGTCGAGCACGACGCCGTCGAGCCCGCGCTTCTCGCGGGTCGAGGGATCATCCCCTTGCAGCACGGCCTCGCGCTCGCCGGAGAGCAAGCGCTCCAGCGCGCGACCGAGCGGATCGCTCTGCACCTGCAGGCCGAGCGTTCCGCCCTGCGCCGTGCGCTCCTCCGCTTCGCCTTCGAAGTAGGTCGAGGAGGCCGCCGCGCCGAGGAGCGTCTCGCGCCAGAGCTCTGCCGCGCGGTGCTCCGGCGACGAGCGGGTCTCTTCGCGTTGGAAATCGACCAAGCGCCGCCGCGCATCGCGCGCGCGCTGATCGAAGCCCTGGTAGCGCGTCTCGCTGCCGTACAGCGCGACATCGAGGAGACGCTGCAGGAGCGGCGAGCTCAGCTCGCGATTCTGCGTCGCCTGCGCGACGAGGCCCATGCCGGCGCTGGTCGCGAAGTGCAGGTTCGGCACGACGAGGAAGCGACCCGGCTTCGGCGCCTCGGCGCTCGGCGCGTTCGCGGCGCTCGCGGTCGCTCCGTTCGAAGCTGCGCTCGAGCTCGAGCTCGACGAATCCGCGGCGGCCAGTGTCGCGGCACCGCCCTTCTCCTTCAGCGCGCGCGCGAGCGTGCCCAGGTCCTCCAGGGTCCAGGGCGCCCCACCGGAGGTGCGCTTCCAACCACCGCTGGTCTCGAAGACCGGCGCATCGACATCGTCGTCGAACGCGAGCGGACCGCCGAGCCACGGACCCGAGGTGATGCGGCGCACCGCGTCGAGCAGCGCGCGCGCATCGCGCGCCCCCGAATAGCTCGGGAACTCACCTTCCAAGGCGACGATGAGCGGCTGAGAGCCCGTGAGGTCCTCGCTGCGCTTCGCAGGGTCCATGGCCTCGAGCAGCATCGCCTTCTCGTAGGACGGCGTGCCCAGGAAGCCGAAGCTCTGCAGATAGCGCGTGAGGCCCATCGGCGCCGGCGCCTCGGCGTAGCGCGCCTGCGTCGCGCTGCGCGCGACGACGGTGGCGCGGAGCTTCCCGGCGGGCACCGCTGCCACATCCACCGCTCCGTCGCGCACCTCGAGTTTGCTCGCATCGAGCTCGATCGGATTCGTCCACAGCAGGAACGCGTTCACGAGGCCATCGACGAGGGAGCGCGGACCGCGGAGCAGCAGCGCGCGGTTCTCTTCGGCGTCGCTCCGACGCGCGCTCTCGGTCGGCAAGTGCGCCGCGATCGCGTCCACGACGGCGCGCGCGCCGCCGCGATAGGCGTCCAGCGAGTAGAGCAAGTCGAAGGAGCCGAGGAAGTTGTCGACGGCGTCGCGCGCTTCGGGCGACAAAACGCGACCGGCCTCGAG
>JAEUHW010000029.1 GCA_016793245.1 Planctomycetota bacterium | reverse complement strand
GCATCGGCGAGCAACGCGTCGCGCGGCGCGCCGCGGATCCCCTTGCCGACGCGGTCGAGCACGCGCGCGCCGGCGACCAGCGCTACGGTGCTCGCGAGCGGGAAGAGCGGCTTCGCCAAGGCGGAGAGCCCGTAGCCTGCGACGATGAGCGGCTTCCGCTTGCCGAGGGCGTCGCTCAGCGTGCCGGCGAAGACCTTCAGTGCCAGCGCAGTCGCCTCCGCGAGCCCTTCGATCCAGCCCAAGAGCAGCGGCGAGGCGCCGAGCGTGCCGACGAGATAGAGCGGCAGGAGGCTGTGCGCGAGCTCGCTGCCGAGGTCGGTGGCGAGGCTGACGAAGCCGAGGATCCAGACGGTGCGGGGGAGGGAAGGGCGAAGGCGCATGGCAGAGCCATGCGCCTTCCTAGCGCCGCGAGGCGCCCATGGCCAGCGCGTGATGCCGCGCGCGCCGATTCTCAGCGGATCCCGATGTCGAGCGCCGGCGAGAGGCCGATCGAGGAGCCGATCACGAGCCACTGCGCGTAGGCGTGCGCGCCGATCAGCAGCGGATCCGGCGCGATCGGCGACGGGAACGATGCCGAGCCGAGCGGCGCGGCGACGCCGAAGCCGAGGTCGGGGAAGGGCGAGAGCACGCAGCCCGGGCCGAAGGTCGCGGAGAGATCGAGAGGGAAGAGGCCGAAGACGTGCGTGGTGAAGCCCACGACGAGCGAGGCGCTCGCGCCTGCGCCCGCGCCGCTGAGCTGGATCGCGTAGCTCGCGTTGCCGACCTGCGGCGCGCTGTTGCCGTTGATGAGCGGCACGCTGCTGCTCGTCGAGCAGCCCTGATCGTAGAGCGTTTGGGCGGCGTTCTCGAACAAGTAGGGCGCGAGCGGAGCGCGCAGTGAGGGCAGCACGAGCCGTGCGTAGAGCCGCACGTCGTCGAGCTCGTAGCCGCTGGTGAACGGCACCGTCGTCGCCGGGCCGCCTCCGCCGATCTTCAGCGTCGCGCAGTCGCGCATCCGGAAGGAGCCGGGAGCGACGCTCACCGCGTTCCGCGGAACGCCGTTGACGCGCCACTCGGCGGTGCCGGCCGCGTCATCGACCAGCAGCGCGAAGTGCGTCCAGACCCCAGCCGGGCTGTCGGCGCCCGAGAGAGACGAAATCGAGCCGCCGAACGCGCGCGAGAAGATCATCGCCGCGCCGTGGGTTCCGCCCGTCTCGATGAAGGCATCGGCGCCGAACGAGAACACGCGCATCTCGCCGGGCCCATGCGCACCACTCCTTCGCTGCCACCAGGCGAGCGTCCACTGGCGCGGCATCTCGAGGGCCCACGTAGTCTCGACGACTTGGTTCGTCGGCGTGATCCGGTCAGCGGCCAGACAGCCGAAGCCGGGCTCGTTGCCTTGGAACCCCGCGCGCTGCGGATCAGCTTGCCAGTTCGCGACCGGCAGCGTGCCGGTGCTCGGTGCGAGCGTCGTGCTCGCGGCATTGAAGACGCGCGTGCCGCGCACTTCGTTGAAGTGGTACTCGAGGACCTCCGCCGATGCTGTGTTCGTGGTCGGCGGAGCGTGGACGACGACCGTCGCGCGAGCGAGTCGATCATCGGAGCCACCGTTGCCGTCGAGGACGCGCAAGCGCACCGAGTAGCTCCCCGGCGTCGTGTAGGTGAAGGTCGGGGAGGCCGCGGTCGAGTCGACGATCCCGTCGTTCTCGAAGTCCCAGGCGTAGCTCGCGATGCCGCTCGGAGCCGTGGTGAACGAGCGATCGGTGAACTGCACGGTGAGCGGACCGAAACCGCGGAGCGGCGCGGCGTCGAATTCCGCGTTCGCTCCGGTGAACGGCTCATACTCGATGCGCACGATCGGCACGTAGTCGTTGACGGAGGTGATCTGGAAGAAGGGTGCTACTGGATTGGTGCGGTGAAGGTACGCGTTGCCGCCCACCGTGCCCGGCGAGCCGATGTGCGCGTCCACGTTGAAGAGCGTGGGATTCGGGGCGCCACCGCGGCTCGGTGTGCGCAGCTCGATCACGAAGTCGCGGCCGAGGCTCGGGTCGTAGACGTAGCCCGTCGGAGAGGAGAAGACCATCGCCCAGGGGCGCACGCCTGGCTGGTTGAAGGTGCCGTTCGGGACGGTGAGATCGCCGGAGAACAGCGTATCGGGCAAGCTCGCGGTGTTGTCCTCGAAGGCGCGCAGATAGGCGTTGCTGCGGTAGTCGCTGGTCGAGCTCGAGAGCGCGATCGAGAAGTCGAGGTAGGTGTCTGGTCCCCAGCTCGTGGTGCTGGAGATGGGTCGCATCGAGATCGAGCGGATGCGGATGGGCTGCGTCGCGGCGAACTGCGCGGAGTCGTAGACCCAGTGGTGGACCTGCCGGTTCACGTTGAGGAAGGGCTCCAGGAAGCCGCTATTCCCGGGTGTGCTGTCGAAGCCGGCCGGGAGGGTCTGCTGCTGGATCTGCGCGTGGAGGGGGAGCGCGGAGAGGCAGCCGAGGACGGCGCCGCGGACCAGGAGGGGGAAGGCGGGGGGCATGCGGGCTCCAGGGGAGGGCGAGAGGAATCGCTGCCGGAAGACGCAGAGCCTGCCGCCGGAGGGACAGGCAATTCGGGCGCGTCGCGTGGGCGAGCTCGATCTGTGATCCGATCGCCGATCGCGCTCCATAGCCGGCAACCGGTTGCCGAAGGCGCTCAAGGTGCAGCGGAATTGCACTTTCGCTCCCTTCATAGCAACCAGGGGCCGCCGCCCGACCGCGAAGAGGCAGTCTGGCGGCGCTTTCGTGCTAGCTTCGCTCCCCTCCCGCCCGTCGCCTCCCTCGGAGCCGCGCATGAACCGCCGAACTCTCTGCCTCCTCCTCGCGCTGAGCTGCGCGGCCCCTCTCTCCGCGCAGACCACGTTCCACCTGGCCGCCGTCGACAGCGTCTCGCTCTCTCGCAACGCGCCGCGGGTCTTCACCGACAACCGCATGCGCGCCTACAACAACCCGTCCGCTTCGGTCGTCGATGCGCACGGCGTCTGGAAGTTCGACACGAGCGCGCTGCCACCGATCACCGGCCTCGTCTCGATCCGCTTGACGCTCGCGATGGAGAACGCGTTCGGGAGCCCGGCCGGTGCGCCGATCGTGAACCTGCACCACTCGCCCGACGACGCCTGGACGCGCGCCACGGCCACCGCAACCTCCGCGCTCCCCGGCGCGGTGGTGACGAGCAACGAGACGAGCTTCGCGCATCCGCAGCACGTCTTCACGCTCGACCTGCAAGCGCACGACTTCCGCGGCGACCTCGCCGACGGGGCGATCACCCTCGTCGTCGACAATGTGAACAGCGCCTACAGCTACATCTACTTCTTCGGGCACACGGGCTCGCCCAGCGGGCCGAACGCCGACCTGGAGATCGTCGCGCACACCTGTCTCGGGCGTACGAGCGCGATCGGCGTCGGCGGGCAGGACTCCTCCGGCTTCCCGACCGCGCTCCGCGCGAGCGGCTGTCCCGATCGCCGGACCTCCCTGCGGCTCGACGTCGCGACGGGTGCCGGCGTCACCGCGCCCATCGCGCTCGAGTTCGGCCTCTCGAGTACGAACTGGAACGGCATCGCGCTGCCGCTCGATCTCGGCCTCTTCGGCGCGCCGGGGAACGCGATCCTCTGCGCGTGGAGCGACGTGCTGATCGTGCTGCCGAATCCGGGCGGCGGCAGCGGCCTCTCGATCCCGATCCCCGCGGGGCCGCAGCTCGGCGGCGCCACGGGGTATCTGCAAGCCGTGCTCCTCGATCCGCCGGCGAACCAGCTCGGCCTCGTGACGACGAACGCCCTGCAGATCGTCGTCGGCTAGCTCGTTGCACAGTAAAGGTGCCAGGCACCTCTACTGTGCAACGGGTCAGCCGAAGAGCTTCTTCGCCTCCGCGTCTACCCACGCTCGCCGCAGCGCGCGCAGCGCCGCGGGCTCCGGGGCACCTTCGATCTCGAAGCGCTGCATGCGCAGCGGGAACTCGGAGTGGAGGAAGAGGAAGACGCCGCCCGCGGTGCGTGGGCCCGCGACCACGCGCGCGACTTCCTTGCCGTTCCGGAACGCGAGGAAGCGGCCTTCGGCGTCACAGCGCAGCTCCATCTCGTAGGTGGTTCCGAAGACGAAGTCCCCTTCGGTGTCGCTCGCTTGATAGTGCTGCGCGCTGAGATCGATGGCCTCGAGATAGCCGTGGTTCAGGCACGCGAGGAAGCTCTCTCGGCCATCGTCGTTCAGCCCGATGAGGAAGTAAGGGAACTGGCTGCCGCTGCCGCCGAGCGAGAACTTGTAGCGCACCACGGTTCCCGGTCCGAACGCGAGTCGATGGCGATAGCAGAGCTGCCCGCGACCGACCCAGGCGCCGTCCTTGACCTCCAGCTTCGACTCGGCGCGCGAATAGGCGAGCTTGCCCATCTCCGCGCGGCGACCTTCCAGGTACTCCACCGCGACGAAGTCCTGTAGCTCGTCGGCGCTCTGGAACTCGTACGCGAGCTGCCAGCGCCCGCTATCCTTCGCGGTCGCCTGCGCGTGGAGCCCCGGCAAGCCGC
The DNA here is from genome assembly GCA_016793245.1 of Planctomycetota bacterium. GTDB lineage: Bacteria > Planctomycetota > UBA1135 > UBA1135 > JADKAF01 > JADKAF01. Next base: position 6,128 of record JAEUHW010000029.1, on the reverse strand, counting down.
TCTTCTGCGCATCGAAGATCACGCCGTAGAGCTCGCGCGTATAGCCTTGCAGCGCTGCGCACTTCGCGTGATGGAGCGGCGTCCCGCGGGTGCGCGCGAGGACTCGGCGCAGCTCCTCGATCGCGCTCTGTCCTGCGGCTTCCCCGGTCGGGAGCGCCGTGCGTGCGGCGCGGTCGAGGAACGCGGCGAGCTCGGCCGTGCTGAGCAGGGGGAGGAGCTCGGAGAGATCCGTCTTCCAGATCTCGGCATCGGATTTCGGCAGGTGCTTCTCGAAGTCCTTCTGCCCCCCGAGCGCCAAGCACCACGCGATGGTCCCGTCGGACGCGGGCGCGAACTTCGTGCGCAAGAACTCCTGGCCCCATTGATGCGGCGGAATCTCCTCCAGGCCGAGCTTCACCTCGCTCGAGCCGCGGAGGACGGTCACGGCACCATCGGCGAAGGCCTTCACCTTGCCGCTCAGCTTCTCGCCGCCGCGCTCCCAACGCAGCAGCTTCTGTCCCGAGGCCAGGCTCTTCAGGAGCGCGTCGCGATGGCCCTCGAACTGCAGCACGCGCGCTTGCTCACGTGCCGCGCGCGCGCGGATCGCCGCGTCGCTCGCCGAGCGCAGCGCGAGCAGGGCGGTGCGCGCGGCGCCGATGCGACCTTCGCTCGCTTCGCGCAGCGCGAGCGCGAGCCGCGTTCGTTCGTCGTCGGCGTCGCAGGCGAGGGAAGCGGGATCGAAGCTAGCGTCGGCCTCTTCGCTCGCGTTGGCCGCGGTGCTCGACGCTCCTGCGGCCGAGCTCGCGACCGGCGCGGCGGGAGGAGCCACGTACTCCCACTTGCGCTTCTCCGCTTCGCTGCGGAGATACTGCTGGAACTCGCGCTCCAGTCCCGCGAGCTCGAAGCCTTGGAAGGCATCGAGGAACGGCTGCGGGCTCGCGGCGCCGCTCGAGACGCGGCGAACGTAATCACCGAGGCGCTTCACGTGCCGCCCTTCGTAGGCGCGATGCAGGAAGCAGACCCAGAGCGTCGACTGCGCGTAGAAGGCCTCCAACGCCATGCTGACGAAGCGCTCTCCGTCGGGCTGCACGCCGAGCGACAGGGCGCGACGCGCCGCGGCGCGCACGACGAGGTCGAGGCTGCCAGCCGCCACGAGGCTGGAGATCGGCGAGAGCAAGTAATGGGGGCGATCCTTGCGCTGGAGCTCGAGGACCGTGCGCAGCGCGTCTTCGGCGCGCAGCTCCGGAACGAGTGAGCTGCCCGTCTCGGGAAGGTGGAGCGCCAAGTACTCCGCGAGGCCTTCGTTGAACCAGAGCCCGCGCGGGAGGTCGAATTTCGAAGGACCATACGAGTGCTGGAGCGCGTGCACGAGCTCGTGCAGGAAAGCGTGGCGCTCGGTGCGCTCGGCTTGCTCGCGTTCGGCGCGCGGCGCGAAGGCTTCTTGATAGGTCACCGCCAAGCGCTCTTGCTGCTGGTAGTGCGCCCGCAAGAATCGATGCGTACCCGCGCGGCCCTCGGACTTCCAGAAGTTGAGATAGTCGCCTTCGCTCGCCAGCACGAGGATCGCGTAGACCGAGTAATCCGCGCGACGCTCGAGTCCGAAGCGCTGCGCGTGCTCGGCCACGAAGGTCTGCTCCAGGCGCTCGACCAGAGGCGCGTAGCGATCGACGATGCTCTGCACGTAGGCATCGGTGCGCCGCGAAGGTTGCTGCACGACGAGCACGAAGCGCTGGCCGAGCTCGCGCGTCTCGAAGTCGATCTTGCGCACGAACGAATGGTGCTCGACGTTCCAGCGGCAGAGGAAGAGGGGCAGCGCCGCAGGCTCCTTCTCGAAGCGCTGGTACTGTGCTTCTGCTCGCTGCGTCGCTTCGCGCCACGTGCGGCGCAGCTCCTCGAGCTGCGCCATCGAGATCTTCTTACGCTCCCAGCTCTCGAAGGAGGCGAAGTCGATCAGCTTCGAGCTGTGCGGCTTCTCGATCCACGTTGCGTAGCCCGAGAGATGATTCTCGGCCGAGAACGGGATCTCGGCTTCCTGGGCGCTGGCGTGCAGCGCCAGAATCGACCACAGGAGCGCTGCACCGAGGCCCCGCCGGAGAATGACATACGGAAGCGATACCGTCGTTCCCATGACTCCACCCCTCGATCTGGAGAGACATCCATGACGAACCGCGCCGAGGCTAAGCAGGGACCGCGAGAATGGTCAAGCGGAGGCGCCAGTCTTCACGATGAGCTGCGTTTCGGAGGGGATGGAATCGGGGGGAAGAAGCGACAGAAGGCGTCGTCACCGCACCTTGCCTCCGGACCACGCGCGCTCACTTCCGTGTGTGATAGCTTCGGGGGCCGTTCCACTTCAGGCGCGCTCGATCGGCGCGTCGGGCTATCTCGAGGACTACCATGGTCATCTGTGCTGCGTTCTCCCTGGTGCTCAGGTTCGCCCTGTCGGCATTCGCCGTTTCGGCGATGCAGGACCCCGTCGAGCTGCGGCCTGACGCGAGCGTGTTCCGCATCGAGGGTGAGGAGATCGTCCTGGGCGTTCAGCAGGGGCCGAAGGCTCTGACGCTCCTCGATCTGGCACGCGAGGTCGGCGAGCTCGAGAAGATCAGCTTCTATCTCCCCGAGCGCGGCGACGAGGATGCGCTGCGGAAGGAGCAGGTGCGCCTGCTGCGCGAGCTGCGCGTTCCGAAGGTGCAAGCCCGCGAGCTGCTGGAGAGTCTCCTGAAGCAGCACAACTTCGCCATGGTGGAGCAAGGCGAGCCGCCGCTGCGCACGGTGCGCCTCGTCCGCATGCAGGGGGAGGGGCTCCAAGCTCTGAAGTCCTGCGTGCGCTTCGTACCGGCCGAGGAGCTGGAGCGCTATCGCAGCCGCTCCGGGTCCCTCATCACGACGACGCTGAGATTGCAGCATCTGAACGCTCAAGCCGCGACGACGATGCTCTCGCGCTTCTTCTCGAACGCCGCACTCGAAGGCTTCGCCTCGCTGAACGACCAGGGGACCCCTCCGGCATTGATGCTCGTCGGTTTCGGTCCCACCCTCTGCTCGATCCGGGACCTGATCCAGTCGCTCGACGTGCCGCCTGGCGGAGACTCCGGCGTCGAAGAGCTCCGTTTCGGTGTCGAGCTCTGGGAAGTAGAAGAAAGCGCACTGCGCTCGGAGCTCGCGGGTCTGGTCCGACCCGAGGAGATCGAGAGCCGGCTAGAGAGCCTCAGCGCGAAGTCGAGCTCTCTTTCCCTCCGCGTATCCCTCGTCACGGGCAAATCGTTGAGCATGCCGGCTCCGCCGCCGAGCCCGGCGACCGATGGCTCGAAGCGCAGTGGACGGCTGGAGCTCTCTGCAAAGCGCTCGGATGCCGAGCGGCATCAAGTCGATCTCGCTTGGATCGGAGTGGCTTCGGCGGCCAAGGCTGGTGAGGCCGATGCCGGCGGCGGGACGCGCCTATCGAGCTCGATGCTGCTGAAGGTGGGAGAGAGTCGCGCTCTCATGCTCTCGGCAGACGCGTCGCGCACCCTCGTCGTGCTCGTCCGCCTGCTCCCATGACTGTACAGTTAAGGTGCCTGGCACCTTTACTGTACAGTGACGAGCCAGGTGCCGGGCTCGTGCTCGTCTTCGGCGAGCGTGAAGCGCACGGGGAGGAAGCGCTCGATCACTTGCGCGTTGGTGCGGGTGTGCTCGGTCGGCGGGAGCGTGCGGAAAGTGCCGCCGCCGGCGAGTGCCAGCGGTAAGAGGAGCTGATCGGCGAGGTGCTCGCCGACGGGGACGCGCGCGGCGAGGAGCCGCAGCGTCTCGTCGACGGCGTTCGTCGCGACCTCCTCGGCGGGCAGGCCCTTCTCGCCGAGCGCGCAGACGAGCTCGCGCGAAGCGCCGAGATCGAGCTCGATCAGGATCGCGTTGCCGGGGCCGGGGGACACGACGTTCTCGGTGCGCACCGTTCTAGCATCGAGGCCGAGGCGCGAGCGGACGAGCGTCGCTTCGCGTTCGGCGACGTGGGGCGAGAGGTTCGCGCACACGATGCGGGCCTGCGCGGCACGCGGAGCTCGCGGGCGCTCGAGCAGCTCGAGGGGTCGCCACTGCGCGGGCTCGATGCGCGCGAACGCGACACCGCCGCCCGCGGGATAGAAGCCGTGGACCGCGAGCTCGAGCTCGAAGGGCGCCCCCATCCGCGCGAGCAGCGGCGCGAACGCGCGCTGCAGGAAGTCCGCCGTGGGCGCCATCGGATTGTGCGTGCCGCCGCGGAGCTCGACCGTCGAGGGCACCTCCGCGCAGAGCAGCGCGGGGAGTACCGTCTGCAGGACGAGCATCGTGCTGCCGGCCGTGGAGATCGTGAAGCGGTAGCTCCCGCCCCGGATCTTGCCCGGGCGGAACGCTAGCCGCGTCGAGCCGAGTTCGCTGCCCTCGACGCGCGCGAAGCCGATCTCTGCGGCGGCTTGGACCGCGGTGAGATGCTGGCGCTGGAGGCCCGGCTTCGCGCGCTGCCTGCGAATGTTCTCGAGGAGGAACGGCTGGCCCGTGATCAGCGCGAGCGAGAGCGCGCTGCGCAGGATCTGGCCGCCGCCCTCGCCCATCGAGCCATCGAGTTCAATCATCGCCGCACGTCAGCCCTTCACGCAGACCACTTGCTTCAGAGTATGCACGACCTCGACGAGGTCGGCTTGCGCGGCCATCACCGCGTCGATGTCCTTGTACGCCATCGGCGTCTCGTCGAGCACGTGCTCGTCCTTGCGGCACTCGACGCCCTCCGTTGCGAGGAGATGTTCCTCGACCGTGAAGCGCCGCTTCGCCTCCGTCCGCGAGTGCTGGCGGCCCGCACCGTGGCTGCAAGAGTGGAAGCTCTCGGCGTTGCCCTTGCCGCGCACGATGAACGACTTCGCGCCCATCGAGCCGGGGATGATCCCGAGCTCGCCCAAGCCGGCGCGCACCGCGCCCTTCCGGGTCACGTAGACCTGCGCGCCGAAGTGCTCCTCGAGCTCGACGTAGTTGTGGTGGCAGTTCACCGCGAGCTCGTCGCAGCGGAACTTGGGGAGGAGCTGCGTCTTCCGCAGCGCGTCCAGGGTCGACTCCATCATCAGCTCGCGATTGGAGCGCGCGAAGCGCTGCGCCCAGCCGACGGCCTCGACGTAGTCGTCGAAGTGCTCGGCGCCCTCGGTGAAGTACGCCAGATCGCGGTCGGGCAGGTTCTGCTGATGGCGCTGCATGTCCTTCTTCGCGAGCTCGATGAAGTGCGTCCCGATGCGATTGCCGACGCCGCGCGAGCCGCTGTGCAGCATGACCCAGACGCGCTGCGCCTCGTCGAGGCAGAGCTCCAGGAAGTGATTGCCGCCGCCGAGGGTGCCGAGATGCTCGGCCGACGCGCCGCGATCGAGGCGCGGGTGTTTCTCGAGGATCGCCGCGTAGCCCGCGCGGAGCTTCTTCCACGCGTCCTCGGCGCGTGCGGGCAGGTTTGCCCAGGCACCCCGATCGCCCTTGCCACCGTTGTTGGTGCGACCGTGCGGTACCGCCTTCTCGATCGCGTGGCGCAGGGCTTTCAAGTCATCCGGGAGATCGCTCGCGTTGAGCGTGGTGCGAACGGCCATCATCCCGCAGCCGATGTCGACGCCGACCGCGGCGGGGATGATCGCGCCGCGCGTCGGGATCACGCTGCCGACGGTAGCGCCGATGCCGAAGTGGACGTCGGGCATGGCCGCGACGTGCGAGTGCACGATCGGCAGGGCGGCGACGTTGCGCAGCTGGCGCAGCGCGGACTCATCGGCGGGGACGCCGCGGATCCAGGCCTTGATGGGGACGCCGTGCGTATCGATGTGCTCGTACATGGGAGGTAGCCGGGAGAGAGCGAGAGTCGGAGAAAGCCGAGGACGAGAGGTTGGCGAATCGTCGTTGCTCTACCGTTGAGCTACGCTCGCTCGCGCGAGCGGCGGGGAGTCGAACCCCGCATCCACTCCGTCAAAAGGATGTAGATCCGCCGGCATTCCTCGGCCGAAGTCGTTGGAGTACGGAGAGATGCCCGGGACGAAGATCGGCGAGATGCCGACGCCGCTCGTTGCCTCGCGGCGCCGTCTGCTCTACCGACTGAGCTACGGTGCTCGCGAGGAGCACCGGCGGGACTCGAACCCGCGACGCGATGTAGTCCCGCCTGCATTCCCGGGCGGGTGTTCGTG
>JAEUHW010000240.1 GCA_016793245.1 Planctomycetota bacterium | reverse complement strand
CGCATCGAGGTCGCCGAGCGCGATCTGCTGGATCGGGAACGGCTGCACGGGCGAGCTCGGGTTCGGGACCAGCGTGCCGGCGGCGTTCTGGATCCACACCTGGAAGCTCTGCGGGTCGGCGAGCACGAGATCGCAGTCGCCATCGCCTTCGAAGTCGCGCAAGCAGAGATCGACGATCGGGCTCGCGGAAGCACCCAGCTCGAACGCATCGGCCATCCCCTGGCCGCTCGCATCGAAGATGTAGGCGAAGCCGAGGAAGCGCAGCCAGAGGGGCTGAGCTTCGAAGCGATGGCTCTGCGCGAAGAAGAGCTCGTCCTTGCCGTCGCCGTCGAGATCGATCGCCTGCAGCGCGCGCGGCACGATCGGCAGCAAGGGATAGGGGACGATGCGCGGCGAGACCGCGGGATCGACGACGAGGAAGAGCTGGGGCGGCGTCTGCGTGAGCACCGCGAGCGCTTGGCGCGAGGCTCCGTTGCCGAGGCGAACCGGAGCGACGAGCACGCCGCAGTCGGCGCAGCTCGGGTCCCAGAAGAACGGTGGCAGGACGACCGACAGCGGGCGCGGCGGCACGGGCTCGCCCAAGTTCATCTCCCAGTTGCGCGACAGCATCAGCGTGCCGTCGTCCTGCACGGAGATGAGATCCGGTCCCGGCGCCGGATCGAATTCGCCCAAGGCCAGCGCCACCGTGCGCGTGTTCTGGCCCGTGCCCGGCGCGGGCTTCCGCCAGAGGAAGGCGTGCGGATGGAGCAGAGGGAGGCGCTCGTGCGTGCTCACCGACGGCGCGATCTCCGGCGGACTCCAGCCCGAGCTGGATTGTGCCGCTGCCGTGGTGGAGCAACAGAGGAGCGCCGTCGCGCTCAACGCGAGCCGAGTCGTTGCGCCGAAGCGCCCGAAGCGAGGGGAGACCTTCGCGGACATGGCGAACTCCTGACCGTCCCGCCGCGAGGCGTGGGACCGGCAATTGTTGCCTAGGTGCCGCAACCGCCCAAGTCGCCGAAGAAAAATCTCGCTGACCAGAGGAACCCGCGTTCCGGTCGGTCGGCGAGAGTGCACGTGCGCGCGCGAGAAAGCGCTGCGCGCCCGCGTCGCCGAGCTCAGCTCTCGGCGCGCAGACCGGCGCAGAAGACCTCACCGGTCGCGGGAGCGCGGCCGCGGACGCGCACTCCGAAGCAGCGCCGCGGCGCGAACGACGCGCGGCGCTCGTGGCCGTGGGGCGGATCGACGCGCGGCGTGGGTGCCCCGAGCGCGGGAAGAGGCGGCAGCTCGGCGACCTCGACCCACGGGCCGCCTTCCTCCAGGCAGAGCTCGATCCGCGCCGCTCCGGCGGCGGCGAAGCTCGGCGTCTCCCAGCGCGGCATCGCGTGGCGGAAGACCACCGCGTGCACGACGCGCGGGCGCGCGAAGCGGAGCGCGAACTCCACCGTCTCGCCCGGCGGAGCGCTGCCGCTCCAGAGGACCTCCGCGGCGCCCGAGTCCAGCGCGCCGCGTCGCACGCCGTTCCCGCTGGCGCTGGCGTGGGCGGGCTCGGCGGGGGAAGGATGCTCGGGCCAGGTCGCGCGATAGCGCGAACCCGTTCGCCCCGCTTCGGCGAAGGCGACCAGCGCGCGCTCCGGTCCGTCGGCGGTGTGGCTCGCGCAGCTCTCGTGATCGAGGAGCGGGGTGCGGCGCCAAGCGCCCACGCGTTCGGGCGGCGCGCTCTCTTCCAAGGCACCATGCGCGTCATCGGCGCAGAGCAACCAAGGCGCTCGCCAGAGCCAGAGGCGACCGGCCTGCAACCCGCGACCGGGCACGCGCTCGAGCGGCGCGTCCCAGCGCAGGACGGCTTCGATCTCGCTGCGCCCGCCGAAGGAGATCGCAAAGCGGCCTTCCTCTTCACGCGCGCTCACCCCAGGCGTCACCACCTTCAGCGAGCACCCCGGCCCGGGCTTTCGCACGTAGAGGCTCTGCGGCTCGCGCGCGGTGCCGACGACGCGGAGACGGCAGGGCTCGCCGAGGAGGAAGTCGCCCCGCGCTTCGAGGCGCACGACGCCGCCCTCGCGCGCGAAGCTCGCTTCTCCCGGAGCGAACGAGAGGAACTCGAGCGCGCTCGCGTTCCAGCGCGCGAACCAGCGCGGCGCGAGCGCGATGCCGCGCGGGCCGCTCGCAGTCGAACCGGTGCTGCCGACGTCGTACGCCTTCCCACCTGCGAGCGGCGTGAACTCGCAGAACGCGGCGCCATCGGGGCGCTGCGCCGCGAGCAGCGCGTTCATCCAGGTGCGCTGGATCTCGCGCAAGTACGCATCGCTGCCGGTTCGGCGCCAGAGCAGATCCAGCAGCTCGAGCCAGGCCACGACCACGCCGGTCTCGGAGACCGCGCCGGCCTCCGACCAGTGCCCGCGATGCGTGAAGTACCCGTGATGCGAGAGGCCGCCGCTCGGATAGACGTGGTGCGCGAGCAGATCGCGCGCGGCGATCTCGGCCGCTTCGAGACGGCGCGGATCGGGGGCGAGCTCATCGAGCTCGAGGAGCGCCACGAGGCAGGAGATCAGCTCGTAGGCCTTGCCGTTCGCGACGCGCGTGACGTCGCCGTGCTCGCGCAGCGCGCTCGTGATCCGCGGACCGGAGCCCTGCTCGAAGCCCGCGGCGATCGCGTTCGCGAGCTCCAGGCTCTGCGCATCGCGCGCGATCGCGTGGACGCGCACGAGCCCGCGCAGCACGCTGCCCGCGGAGAGGCCCTGATGCGCGGAGACGCGCGCGGAGAAGAGCTCGTCCACGTTCGCGCCGAAGCGTCGCCAGAGCAGATCGACGAAGCGTGAAGCGCTGTCGAGCGAGGCGTCGCAGCCGCGGGAGCGCGCCTGCGCCGTGAGCCCGAGCAACGCGTACTCGTGGGCCCAGACGTCCCACGCGGTCCAGCGTTCGGCGGGGAGATCGGTGCCGAGATAGCCATCGCGCTCCTGCGTCGCGAGCAGCTCCGCGACGACGCGCGCGATCTTGCTCTCGAGCAGCGCGTCTTCCTCCAGATCGCCCACGCGGCGCGCGGCGTCGATCCACTGGCCGACGTGCTCGCCGTCCCGGATCTGAGCGCCCGGGCGCGAGCGGACGCCCGCGAGCAACGCCGCTTCGTCCTTCGTGCTCACGAGGCCGCGCGCGTTGGCGCGCAGACGCTCGCCGACGCAGCCGGTGAGGTGGATGCCGCGGGGGTTCGCGAAGAGGTCCATGGCGCGCGCAGCGTAGGCACGAGGGGGCTCGGCTTCCAGCGCGGGCTCGCTGGCGCGAGCGCGGAGGAAGTGCGTGTCCCTCTCCGCCGGCGCTTTGCGTCTTTCGGGTCTCTCGCTGCGAGCCTCGCGGCTGCGCGGCGTTCCCTCCTGCCCCGCGCTTCTCGCGCTTCCACCCATGCTCCGACGTGCTCTGCTCTCCGCGGCCCTCGCCAGTGCTCCGTGCTCTGCTCTCCTGGCCCAAGGCCACCCCCAGGACGTGATCGGCGCGAGCTTCGCCGGCAATGCGGCGGTGTTCAGCTCGCGGAACGCCGCCGGCTTCTCGCTCGGCGCGACCGGTCGGGGCGGGCACAACGGCATGGCGCGCGTCGGCGATGACCTCTACACGACGGAGCAAGTCGGAACGGGCGCCTCGGCGCAGTTCTTCTTGAACCGCCTCGATGACGCCACCGGAGTCGCCACCCGTTCCTTCGCTATCACGCGCGATCTGCGCGCTCTGGCTCCGGGCGGCACCTTCGCCCTCACCGCCATCGCCGAGAACAGCGGCAACGATCAGTTCGTCTCGGTCAGCACGCTGTCCGGCGCGATCACGGTCGTCGGCGCGACGGGCTTCGGCG
>JAEUHW010000219.1 GCA_016793245.1 Planctomycetota bacterium | reverse complement strand
CGGCGGGCAGAAGCGGCTCTTGCCGTTCTCGATCTGCGGCACGCCGATCAGATCCTCCGGCGCGAGCTGGCTGCCGAGCAGCGAGACGCAGGGGAGACCCACTTGCTCGGCGAAGTGCGCGACCAACGCCGACTTCCCGATGCCCGGGGCGCCCCAGAGGAAGACCGGGCGCACGACGGCGACGTGGAGCAGGAAGTCGACGAGCTCGCTCTGCGTGAGGGAGATCGGATCGTTCATCGGAGGCAGGTGGCGAGCAATGCGGCGCGCTCATGGTGGGGGCCCTGCACGCAGCTGTCCAGGTGCCCGCTCGCGCGAGGCGGCCTGCTGCACGAGACTCAGCGCCGCTCGCGGCTCGGGAAGCTCGCGATCAGCAGCAGCGCGAGGAGCACGAAGAGCACCGCGCCGAGCGCGAAGAGCAATCCGGCGCCCGCGCCGAGAGCGTTCAGCAGAACGAGCTCGAGCGCGGCGAGACCGAGGAGCGCGATCGCGAGCAGCGGCCACGCGAGGCGCGTGTGCAGATAGAGGAACACCGCGAAGCTGAGGCCGAGGCTCGCGAGCACGACGCCGATCGCGAGGAGATCGTCGAGCTCGAGACCGTGCACCACGGTGAGCTCGACGGCCGTGAGCAGGAGCCCGAAGGCGAGTGCGAGCCAGCGCAGCGGGAAGCGCTCCGGGCGCCGCTCGGCGTCCGGGAGATCGGAGGCGACGACGCCGCTCCACCCGTCGAGGGCGATCCCGTGCTCGCGGCCTTCGCGGCGCAGCGTGCCCGCGTAGACCGGCAGGAGCACCAGGCGTTCGCGCTCGATCGCGCAGAGGGGCTGCAGCTCGTCGAGCCGCGGCTCGCGGCCGCCGAGCGCCTGCTCGGCCGCGGTCTGCAAGCGCGCGAGCAGCGCGGTCTCGGCGATCTCGCGAGCGTCGGTCGCGGTGCGCGTGACGCGCTGGGCCTCGAACTCGAGCGACTCGTCGGCGCGCAGCGCGCGGAGCTGATCGAAGGCGCCGAAGTGGAGGGCTGCGACGGCGCGGTTCGGGAGATCGCGCACGGCGGGGACGTGCAGCGTCTCGCGCGGCAGGCGCACCTGGCCCGAGCGCGACGCGGCGAAGCTCTCCTCCGTGCCGCGTTGCTCGAGGGCGTAGCCCGACGGACCGCGCAGGCCGCGCAGCACGCGGGTCACGGTGCGCCGCACGCGGGGAGCACCGCGGTACGCGGCCTCCGCGCGCGCGTCGAAGAGGAAGAACGGCACGTAGCGCGCGCGGAAGTGCGCGAGCTCGGCGCCGGCGGCCTCGCGGGCGATCCACTCTCGCGCCTTCCGCTCGGCATCGGGCGGAGCGATCGCGAAGGCGAGGAGCTCGGTCGGGCGCGGTTCGGCGGGAGGCATGAGGCGCGGGTGGCTCGCGCGGATGCGGATCCGCGGGCGGGCTCGGGAGATCGGGCGGCGGGGGCCGGACCGGCGCGCGCGCCGGATCTCGCCGAGAGCATGGAGCGCGGCTGCGGCACGGTCCAGCGCGCCGCGCGCGGGAGCGGAATCCCGGATCCCTCGATGCCGCTCGCGCCTCGCTCGCGCATATCTAGGGCCCATCCATCGACCGACTCGCCTCCCGCACGCCATGTCCGAACGCATCGCTCGCATCGAGGAGCTCTTCCATGCCGCGCGCGCTCTCCCGAGCGCCGAGGCCCGCGCGGCCTACCTCGACCGGAGCTGCGCGGGCGACGCCGCGCTCCGCGCCGCCGTCGACCGCCTGCTCGAGTCCGATGTCGAAGCGCGCGATTCCTTCCTCTCCGCTCCCGCGCTGGAGCCGAGCGTCACCGGCGAGAAGGCCGGCGACACGATCGGGCGCTACAAGCTGCTGCAGGAGATCGGCGAAGGCGGGATGGGCACGGTGTGGATGGCCGAGCAGCGCGAGCCCGTCATTCGCAAAGTCGCGCTGAAGATCGTGAAGCTCGGCATGGACACGCGCGAGGTCATCGTGCGCTTCGAGAGCGAGCGCCAGGCCCTCGCGCTGATGGACCATCCGAACATCGCGAAGGTGCTCGACGGGGGCGCCACGGCGAGCGGGCGACCCTACTTCGTGATGGAGCTCGTGCGGGGCGTGCCCATCACCGAGTTCGCCGACAAGGCGAAGCTCGGCCTCCGCGATCGGCTCGAGCTCTTCGGCAAGGTGTGCGAGGCGATCCAGCACGCGCATCACAAGGGCGTCATCCACCGCGACATCAAGCCTTCGAACGTCCTGGTCACGCTGCATGACGGCGTGCCGGTGCCGAAGGTGATCGACTTCGGGATCGCGAAGGCCACCAGCGCCGAGCTCACGCAGCGGACGCTGTTCACGCAGTACGGCCAGATCCTCGGCACGCCCGAGTACATGGCGCCGGAGCAGGCGGAGATGTCGGGGCTCGACATCGACACGCGCGCCGACGTGTACTCGCTCGGCGTCCTGCTCTACGAGCTGCTGACGGGCACCAAGCCCTTCGATGCGCGCGACGCGCTGAAGCTCGGGTTCCAGGAGCTGCTGCGCCGGATCCGCGAGGTCGATCCGGCGAAGCCCTCGACGCGCATCTCGACGCTCGGCGAGCGCGCCTCGCCGACCGCGGCGAATCGCCAGGTGAACGTCGACGCGCTGAGCGCGCGTCTCCGCGGCGATCTCGACCTCATCGTGATGAAGGCCCTCGAGAAGGACCGCACGCGCCGCTACGACACGCCCAGCGCGTTCGCCGGTGACGTGGAGCGCTTCCTGCGCGATGAGCCGGTGCTCGCCGCGCCGCCCAGCGCCGCGTACCGCTTTCGCAAGCTCGTGCGGCGCCGACGCAAGACGATGCTGGCCGGCGCGCTGCTCCTGCTGCTGCTCGTGCTCGGCATCGTCGGCACGAGCTTTGGCCTCTGGCGGGCGCGGATCGCCGCGGAGGAAGAGCGCTTGGCGAAGATCGAGGCCGACGCGCGGCGCGCGGAGGCGGAGCGCAACCTCGGCAATGCGCGGAAGGGGAACGAGATCCTGACCCGCGTCGTCGGGCGCATCGATCCCCTGCGCGAGATCGAGAACCTGGGCGAGCTGCGCGCCGCATTGCGCGCCGGTCTCGAGGACGCCGCCGCCGCCCTCGCGAGCGCGGAGATCGGCGATCCGCTCGAGGTCGCGCGGCTCGAGCATCGCCTGGGCCGGTCGCTGCACGCTCTCGGCGAGCACGAAGCGGCGCGACAGCTCTTCGAGCGCGCCGCGGCGACCTACCGCGAGAAGCTCGGTGCCCTCGACGAGGAATCGCTCTCGGCGACGCATGACGTCGGCATGAGCTTGCTCTCGGGCGGACAGTTCGAGCGCGGCCTCGCGACGCTGCAGGAGCTGCTCGCGCTGCGCCGCGAGCACTTCGGCGCAGAGCAAGCCGACACGCTGGAGACGATGGTCGGCGTCGCCGAGGCGCTGGAGCGGCTCGGTCGCTCGGAAGAGGCCGGGGCGATGTACGCCGCGGCCAGACCGCTGCTCGAAGCCGTGCACGGTCCCGCGGCGCGCCCGACGATCCTCTGCATCGCCAATCTCGCCGCGGTGCAGAGGGAGCTCGGCTTCTCGAAGGAAGCGATGCAGCTCTACGACACCGCTCTCGAGCGAGCTCGGAGCGGCTTGGGCGCCGAGCACCCCGATACGATCGGCATCCAGACGAACCTCGCTCTCGCCTATCAGAAGGCCCACGATCTCGAGCGCGCGATCCCTCTCTACGAGGCCACGCGGAAGGCGCTCCGCGAGCGCCTCGGCAAGGAGCATCCGAAGACCCTGGTCGTGTCCAACAACCTGGCGAGCGCCTACAACGACGCGGGCAAGAGCAAGGAGGCGGCGGCGCTGCTGGACGAAGTGCTGCAGATCCAAGAGGCGCAGTACGGCACCGATCATCCGGACAGCCTCTCCGCGGCGAGCAGCCTCGCGGCGATCTACATCAAGACCAACAAGAACGACTTGGCGCTTCCGCTGCTCGAGCGCACGGTGCGCGTGCAGCGGCAGACGCTGCCCGCGGATCATCCGAAGCTCCTGAACGGGCTGAACAACCTCGGCGCTTCGTACTGGAAGGCGGAGCGCTTCCCGGAGGCCATCGCGCTCTTCGAGGAGATCCTGAAGTTCCAGGAGGCGAAGTACGGACGTCAGCACCCCGGGACCCTCGCCACCGTCGCGAACCTCGCGGCGAACCTGAAGGGCGCCGGTCGCTACACCGAAGCGCGTCCGCTGCTCGAGGAGGTCTACGCCGCCTCGAGCAAGACTCGTGGGCTCCGGCCCTACGTGGTGGAGCTGCTCGAGGTCTATCTGCGGCTCGGCTTGCGCACCGAGGCGGCGCCGCTCTTCCAAGACGCCCTCAAGATGGCGCACGAGGAGCTGAAGCCCGAGAGCACGAAGCTCGCGACCGAGCTGCTCAAGCTCGGCCAGAGCTGGCTCGAGCTCGACGCCGCCGCGGAAGCGGAGCCGGTCCTGCGCGAGGTCGTTGCGTTGCGGGAGAAGCTGCAGCCCGAGGCGTGGTCGACCTCGAGCGCGCGTTCGCTGCTCGGTGCGGCGATCGCCGCCCAAGGTCGCCTCGCCGAAGCCGAGCCGATCCTCATCGCCGGCTTCGAGGGTCTCGAGCGCAGCTTCGCGACCGTTCCTCCGCAGTCGCGCTACCGCCTCGAGGACGCGAGAAGGCGGCTGGTCGAGCTCTACACGAAGTGGGAGGCGGAGGCACCCGGCTCCGGATACCAGGCGCGCGCGACGCAGTGGCGCGAGCGCGTCCTGCCCGAGCCGCCGAAGTAGCAGCGCGCGAGCGGGCCGCGCGATCATCGTGCTCGGGCGCGCTCCCGAGCTATCCTCTCCGTCGATGAGCTCCGATCTCCCGAACCTGCTCCGCGCCATCGAGCGCGGCGAGGCGAAGGCCTCCGAGGAACTGCTCCCGCTCGTCTACGCCGAGCTCCGCTCCTTGGCCTCGCGGCAGCTCGCGCGCGAGCGCGTGGGCGCCACGCTCCAAGCGACGGCGCTGGTGCACGAAGCCTATCTGCGCCTCATCGGCGGCGAGCCGGCGGAGAAGAAGTGGGATGGGATCGGCCACTTCTACGCCGCGGCGGCGGAGTCGATCCGGCGCATCCTCGTCGAGCGCGCACGAGCGCGCGCTGCCTTGAAGCGCGGCGGGGATCGCGAGCGCGTGACCCTCGGTCCCGAGGTCTCGGCCGACGAGGTCGATCGCGATCAGCTCCTCGATCTCGATGCCGCGCTGCGCGCGCTCGCCGAGGAGGACCCCCGGAAGGCGCGTCTCGTCGAGCTGCGCTACTTCGCCGGGCTCTCGCTCGGCGAGGTCGCCGAGGTGCTCGGCATCAGCCCCGCCACGGCCGATCGCGATTGGGCCTATGCCCGCGCGTGGCTCCACGATCGCCTCAGCGCGGAGCGGCGTTCTTCTCCGTCCGGGTGACCCGCGGCCCCCTGCGCGATTGGCGCGCAACGGCGAGGTAGGATCGCGCGCTCACTCCATCCTGTGGCTCTATCCGCGTGCGGCGGGAGGCGTTTCCTCGCGATGCTGCGTTCCATGCTTTCGGTCGCGCTCCTCCTCGTCGCGGGCTGCGGTTCTTCCGAGGATGCCGAGGAGCCCTTCGCGTCGCCGCATCCTCCGACCGGGGAACCGGAGGAGCAGGAGCCGCTCGGCGAGCTCGTCTACGCGCCGGGTCGCACCTTGCCGCGGCCGGGCTTCCGCCATCGGGATGGCGACTTCTCCGGCACCTTCCGCGACGCCGCGGGGAACGAGCTCGCGTTGAACGTGGGTACCGATGGCGCGGTGCAGGGGCAGCTCGGTCTCGCCGACGTGATGCAGGTGGAAGGGCGCATCGACGGAGCGCGGCTCGTCGCGCGGGCCACGCGCGGCAGCGAGACCCTGGAGCTCCGCGGCACGTGGAGCGACGAGAATCTGCTGCTCGGCTGCGGCGAGCTCGAGCTCGTGCTGCGGCGCTGGGCCCAGCCGCAGACCTTCGATCTCGGCACGCCCGTCCTCGATCCCGAGCGCCGCTGGACCCTGGCGATCTATCTGGGCGCGGACAACAACCTCGAGGAATCCGCGATCGACGATCTGTACGAGATGGAGCGCGCGCTGCCGGAGCGCGATGTCGAAGTCGTCGTGCTGCTCGATCGCGCCGAGGGCTTCGACGAGCGGCGCGGCGATTGGAAGGACGCGCGCATCCTGCGCGTGCGCCGCGGCGAGGAGGCGAGCGAGGTCCTCGCCGCTCCGGGCGAGCTCGACACCAACTATCCGCAGGCGCTCGCGGGCTTCGCCGTCGCGGCGTTCCAGAAGTTCCCCGCCCAGCGCCATGCCCTGGTCGTGTGGGATCACGGCGGCGGCTGGGGCGGCGTCGTGCATGACCTCGACGCGGAAGTGCGCGGACGTGGCGGCATGCTGACGCCGATGGAGCTGCGCGCGGCGCTGCGCACGATCCAGCTCGCGACGCCGCTTCCGCGCCTCGATCTCCTCGCGTTCGACGCGTGCTTGATGGCGCAGCTCGAGAACGGGCTGCTCTGCGAGGACTTCGCGCAGATCCTCGTCGCCTCCGAGGCGAACGTCGCGAGCACGGGGTTCCCGTACGGTCGTTGCCTCGAGGCCCTCGGCGCGGGGGCGCTCGATCCGGCCGAGGTCGCGCGCGCGTGGGTCGCGGCGTTCGGGGAGGCCTCGGAGGCCGAGCACGAGGGCGACGCGACGCTGAGCGCGATCGACACGGCCGCGCTTCCCCGAGTGGCGCAAGCGCTCGACGAAGCGGCGGCGGCGCTGCTCCCGCGCGTCGCAGAGGATTGGGCGGCGCTCCTGCGCGCGCTCTTCTACGCCGAGTGCTACGAGCCGCGGCGGAAGCGCCTCTACGAGCACGCGCACAGCAGCGTCGATCTCGGCGATCTCGCGCAGCGCTTCTCGAACGAGCTCGCCTCACCGCCGGCCGAGCTCGCGCGCCTCGTCGAGGCGATCGACGCCGCGGTGCTCGCGAGCCACGGCGGCGCGAGCCGCGTCTCGAGCCGCGGCCTCGCGATCTACGGTCCGCGCATCGCCGCGCAGCAGCGCGAGCGCTACGCGCAGACGCCGCTCGGCGCCGGCAATCGCTTCCGTTCCCTCCTCGCGGAGCTGCATGCCCGCGCGCTCGGCGCGAGCGACGCCGCGGCGATCGACGAGCTGCGCTGCGTGCGCTTCGATGGCGCGCCGCAGACCGTGGTCGTGCCGGGGGCTGCCGATGGGCTCGCGTTCCGCGTCACCGGGCGCGCGCTCGCGCAGGTCGACGTGCACCAGTACGAGCGCGACGAGCGCGAGCAGGGCTGGTTCCTCCTGCGTCAGTCCGCGGTCGTCGATCCGACGTGGCCGCAGCGCTACTCCGAGGCGACCGCCGACGAAGCCGATCGCGTGCTGCCGCGCTTCCGCGAAGGTGCGAACGAGCTCCACGCGGAGCTCACGGGCTTCGGCTGGCAGATCAGCAACGGCGAGCAGCAGGCGCGCGCGACGATCGACGAGCGCGCGCTCTCGCTGACGCAGCCGCTCTCGGTGCGCGGGCGCGCGCTCGTGCATCCCGAGCGCGCCGGCGAGCCGGAGCTCGAGGTCGAGATCGAGTTCTCGCGCGCGCTGTGGCGTGCGCAATGCGTGCGCATGGCGCGCGATGCGCGCGAGGACGATCCGGCCTCGCGGCTCGTGAAGCTCGAGCCCGGCAGTCTCGTCAGGCTCCTGCGCGTCGTGCGGCGCGACAGCGGCGCGCTCGAGGACACCTGGAGCGAGCCGCTCGCGTGGAAGGGCGGCTTCGAGCTCGTGCTCGCGGTCGATGCGCCCGGGCGCCAGCGCCTCGAGGTCGCCGTCACCGATCTCGCGGGACGCGAGACGCGCGCGACGACGGAGCTCGAGGTCGGCGTGAACGGGGAGCTCGCCGCGTTCGCCGAGGGCTGGAAGGACTTCGATCCCGCGGTGCTGCAAGGCACGTGGCCGCAGCACGTGTTCGTCGGCGAGGGCCGGACCCAGAAGACGCCGCTCTCCGCGACCTTCGAAGGCGCGGTCGAAGGTCTACCCGGCTTCCTCAGCGTGCGCTCCGCGGGCACGAAGGACGGCGAGACGCTCGAGCTCGAGCAGCTCTGGAAGCTCGAGCTCCACGGCGTCCCGAGCCTGCGCATCGTGAACTTGATGCCCGACCAGCGGCATCTCTGCTGGTACGGTCCCGCCTACGTGGGTGTCCGCGATCGCCGCGTGGTCGTGGGCCTCAAGGTGCTGAACGTGCCGGGCACGATCTGGGAATGGCAGCGCTCGCGCCTCGACGGGCTGCTGATGCCCGAGACGCCGAAGCGCGACGGACCGCGCTGATCGCGGCCGCGGATCGAGCGCTAGCGCAGCCCGAGCTCGATCCGCAGGCCGTTCGATCCCGAGAGCTGGACACCGTCGAGCTGCAGGACCTGCTCGAAGGCGACGAGCCCCAAGAGCTCGCTGCGCAGCGGCAGAGGAATCGCGAGCGAAGCGGCGCCTCCGTTCGGCAGAGCCTCGAAGAGGAAGCTCGGCTCGACCAGGAGCTCGCAGCCCGGCACGGCGCTCGGGAGGAGCGCGGTGAGCGGCAGCTTCGCCGATTGCAGGCCGATCACCCACAGCGCGATGCTCGAGCTCGCGAGCCCGCTCACCGTGCTGCTCCACGTCGTGCCGAGCCACGGCAGCGTCGTGCTCGCGAGCACCAGCGGACCGCTCGGCGGCGTGCAGGTGCTGCCGTAGGAGAGAGCGCGCGCGGGAACCGGCGCCATCGTCAACGCACCCGGACCAGGACCCGCGAGGTACTGCGGTCCGAACGCCAGCGTCGCCGGATCGACCTCGACGATCGCGCGCGCGCTCGGCAGCGCGATGCACACGCGTGTGCCGTCGAGCGTGAGCGCGATGCCTCCGGGCGGAGCCGCGGTGATCAGCGTGCGCTCGACCGCGTGCGTGGTGAGATCGATCGCTTGCACGACGCGCTGCGGCGCCGGCGCGCCGACGCCGTTGCTCATCGCGAGATAGGCCGGCACCGCGACGAAGGCGCGGCGCCCGTCCTGCGTGATCGCGATCGAGGAGGGGAGCCCGGCGACGTTCGTCGTCGAGCGCAGCGTGTGCGTCGCGGTGTCGAAGCCGTAGACCGCACCCATCCACGAGTCGACGCAGTAGACCTGCGCGCCGTCGGGCGTGAACGCGAGGTTCGCGCAGAAGCCGGCGCTGAAGGACGTGAGCACTTGGTCGCTCGCGACGTCGAGCACGAGCACGGCTCCCGAGGTTACGTACGCCCGCGTCCCGTCCGGCGTGAACGCGATGGAGCCCATGCTGCCGTTCGTGCGCGGGATCGCGAGCGTCCGGAGCGTCGCGTGCGTCGCCGCATCGAGGATCGCGAGCACGCCGCTGTAGTCGCGCACCACGTAGAGCTTGCGCCCATCGGGGCTGACGCCGACGGCGGAGGGGTACACGCCGACGGGGATGGTCGCGATCACGGCGCGCGTGGCGACGTCGATCACCGAGACCGAGGCCGAGCGGAAGTTCGCGGTGTAGGCGCGCGCGCCGTCGGGGCTCAGCGCGACGTCGATCGGTGCGCTGCCGACCGGGATCGTGGCGACCACGGCGCGGGTGCGCGTGTCGGTGATGGTCACGGAATTGCCGCCGGTGTCGGCGCTGAAGAGCGGGGTCTGGGCGGCGGCGCCGGCGACGAGCACCAGGCCGGCGAGCAACTGCGGCAGGATGGGCACGGGGATCTCCTCTCGGGGCAGCGGCGCGGCGAGTCCAGGATCGAGACGGCAGGGTCCAGATCCAAGTCGCCGCCCGCGCTCAGGACTTCAGGGTGCGGGTCGTGCGCGACCAGCGCAAGCGCCGTGCCTCGACAAGGATCGCCTCTCTTTGCAAGATCGCAGGGCGCTCCGCCCCGACGATCGGATCCCCCTGCCCGTCCTCGGCGCCGCTCGCGCAACGCACGCTCGGGTTCGTTCTCTCGGGCGTGAGCCTCGTCGAGCCAGCAGAAGGATCCCGTCATGTCGCGCGCTCTCCTCGTCTCGTCGGCCCTCGCTCTCTGCGGTGCGCTCGCGGCGCCCGGCACCTTCGCGCAGACCATCGCTTGGGGGCCCGTGCAGCCCGCGCTCGCCGCGAGCGACGTGAGCTTGCTCGGCACGCTCGTCGTCGCGCGGAACCTCCACGGCGCGGGGGCCGCGATCTCGCCCACGGTGAACGGCGTCAACTTCGTCGGCAACTTCGCGCCGAACGGCTGGACCAATGCCGGCACGCTCGCGATGAACGGCTCGACGACCGGCGACGCCGGCTACACGGAGCTCCTCGACGCGGCGCGCGCGACGAGCTTCGGCTCTCCCACGAACCAGACGGGCTGGGGTGCCATCCGCATCGACAATCTCGGCGTGCTCAACGTGGGGCGGCGCTACCTCGTCCAGTGCTGGTTCACCGATCAGCGCACGGGCACGCCGACCAACGTGCTCTACGACCGCGTGATGACGCTGAGCTCGGCGATCGGCGCCGCGACGCTCTCGGGCGGCGAGGTGCAGAACCTGGGCGCGCTCACGCAGGGCCCCTCGAGCGGCTCGCTCGAAGCCGATCCCGACAACAACCCCGCGCTCGGCGGCCCCGACCTCGTCTTCGGCTCGCATTGCATCGGCACCTTCACGCGCACGAACGCGGCGGATCCGCTCTGGCTGCTCGTGCGCGGAACCCATCCGATCCCGGGCAACGTGCTGCGCCCGCATCTCTCCGCGCTCCAGATCCGCGAGCTGCCCGCGGGCTCCGCGTACGCGACCGCCACGGCCTACGGCACCGGTTGCGCCGGGGCGACGCCGCTCGGGCTCTCCACGACCGACCGTCCCGTGATCGGCGGCAACTTCACCGTGACCACGACCAACATCACGCCGGGCTCGCTCTTCGGCACCGTCGCGGTCGGCCTCGTCGTGTTCGCCCCGCCGATCGATCTCACCCTCTTCGACATGCCGGGCTGCTTCCTCTATCACGACAGCGTCTTCAACTTCGGCTACATCCCCGGTGGCGCGAGCTTCGCGCAGACGACCTTCCCCGTGCCGACCGGCATCCCAGGGCTGATCGGCGCCGAGATCCAGATGCAGTCCTACAACTTCGATCCCACGGCGAGCCTCACCCCGCTCGGTGTCGTGACTTCGAACTCGCTTCGCGTCGTTTGCGGCGATCTCTGAGCTGCGCGGATGCGCCGGAGCTCATGCGCTCGCTAGGCTGAGCGCATGCCGAGCTCGTTGCGCTCTCTCGTCTGGATCGCTCTGCTGCTCGCGCCGGTGCTGCCTGCGGCACCAGCGCGCGCGCAGATGCCTGCGCGTGTCGTTCTGCTCGTCCCGATCGCGGACGAACCGAGCTGGCGCGACGACGCGTATCTCGCCGCGATCGCCGCGGCGGCACAGCTCGGCGATGGCGTGCCGCTCTCCCTCGCGGTCGACGCGGCAGCGCCTTGGCGTCCGGAGCTGCTCGACTTCCTGCGTCGGCTGCAACCAAAGCGCGTGTTGTGGCTCGGCGAAGTCGCCGCGGAGCCGCCGAAGACCGCCAAGCTCGCGATCGAAGTGCTGCCGGCGAGCTCGGCGCTCGAGGCTGCGCTCGCATGTGTTCGGATCGCTTGGAAGTCCGCGCCGCGCGTCGTGCTCTGCGATGCCGGCGATCGCAGCGCCGCCCTCGCGGCGGCGACGCTCGCGGCGCGGCTCCGCGAGCCGCTCTTGCCCCTCGCACGCGGCGTCGAGGCGAGCTCCTTCGTCGAAGCACTGGCAGCGCTCGGCGTGCAGCGCGCGCTGTGGGTAGGCTCGACCGCGGCGCCTTCGATCGGCGCGCTTGCGATGGAGTCGCTCGCGGACGCCGAAGCGGTGATGGCGTGGATGGCGCGCGAGAAGCTGCCGATCGCCTATCTCGCCGCGGTGAACCCGCTCGAGGCGCCAAGCCTACGCGCGCGGCACCTATCCCTTGCGGCCCCACTGCTCGCCGCGGCGCGCGGTGGCGCGGTCGCGGCGCTGCCGTTCGAGGTGCTGTGGAAGCGCGAGTTCGCGGCCGAGCAAGTGCTCGCGGAAGCGCCGCCGGGAGCCGCACCGAGCAGCGCGGGTTGGCGGCGCGGCAAGCTGGCACTCGCCGGTAGTGAGATCGCGTTCGTCACTTCGCGTGAACCCGAGCGGCAGCATCTGCGCGTGCAGTTCGATCGCGACGGAGATGGGCGCTTCGACGGCGCAGGCGAGGGGCCGCTCGAAACGGGGCACGAGGTCGAGCTCGCGCGTCGAGCGTGCGCGGTCGATCTCCACGCGCAGGAGAAGGCGAACGGCGAGAAGCTCTGGCTCACGACGCCGGCTACCTCCGCGCTGCGCGCGGAGCTCGCGCGCTATCGCCGCGCGGCCGCGCGCGAGCCGGAGTTCCTCTGCCTGGTCGGCTGGCCCGAAGCGCTGCCGATGGCGATCGTCGATCACGGCCAGGGCATCGACACCGATCTCGTCTCCGATCTCCCGCTCGCGCAGCACGACGCGGATCTCTTCGTCGAGCCGGCGTTCGCGCGCTTCGTCGCCGAGGACCTGCCGTCGGCGACGCTGCTCGCCTGCCGCGGCTTCGTGCGCGACGAGCTCCAAGCGGCGCGCTGGCGCGGCCGCTTCGCCACGGCCGAATGGGCGGAGGATGAACGCGGGCTCTTCGAAGACGTGGGCCTGCGCTTCGCGGGGCACCACGCGGGCGGGAAGCCCTTCGGCAAGCGCTCTCCGCTCGGTGAAGTCGATCTCCTCGTGCACAGCTCGCACGCGATGTGGACCGAGATCGGCCAGACCTACGCTTGGAACACGCCGACGCTGCTCTCCCCCGCGTTCGTGATCTCGCACGGCTGCAGCACGGCGTCCCTCGATCAAGACGCAGAGCGCCGCTCGGCTCCCGCGCATCTCCTCCGGAACGGCGCCGTCGCCTTCGCGGGCAACGGGCGCCGCGGCATCGCGCAGAGCGCCTTCTTCTTCTCCGCGCTCTGGAACGCGCTGCAGAGCGGCGAGACGCTCGGCGCCGCGCATCGCCGCGCCGCCAATCACACGCTCGTCGCGATGCTGGATCACGGCCAGAGCCGCGGCGGGAGCTACTACTACCAGGCCTATCACCAAGCGGTCTTCGGCGATCCGGCCCTCGCGCTGGGTTACGCGAAGTCGAGTGCGCCGCGCGCCGCGCGAACGGAGCTCCAGGACCAGCGCGCGATCGTGCACGGCCCCGCGCGCTGGGTGCGTTGGTCCGCTCCGCCGCTCGATGAGTGGAAGTGCGCGCTGCCGCAGATCCATCTCTGGCGCGGCGCCGGCGTCGCCGTGGAATGCCACTGGCTCCACCGCGAGAAGCGCGACGAGGAGCATTACTACGTCGTCGCCGAAGTGCGCGTGCCATCGAGCCTCGGTGGCATCGAGCCGCTCGCGGCTCCCGTGGAGCCGCTCGGGTGGCGCGGCGGCTGCTATATCGATGAGCACGCCGACGGAACGCGGAGCTTGCTCTGGCGCGTGCGTGTGCTGGATGCCGATGCGCACGATGGCAAGGTGCGCGGGAAGGTGGAGCGGGCGGAGTTTCGGTTGGTCGAGTCCTGAGTTCCCAGGAGGCTCGTCCGCCGACACCGACAGGGCTCGTCACGACGCTCTCTCCGCTGCAGCGCCGACTCGTGAAGATCCTCTCGGTCGATGAGCGAGCCTATCGTCCTCGATGAGCGTGCTCGGGCGCCGTCAGGGATGGTGCGATCAAGGTGCGGAACGTCGGGTTCCTGGTGCAGGGGAAGAGTTGAGTCGGAACGATGTTCTTCGGCGGAAGTGGTACCGGAGAGGCCCGCTGAGTGCGAACGCGCTCAGAGCTGGAAGCTGACCCGTAGCGCATTGGAGAAACCGACGAGCTGTGGCAGAGCCGCGTCGTAGACGAGGCACTGCATGAAGAGATCGAAGGGCCCACCACCTCCGGGGATCCGGGCCGAGAAGGCGCCGACATGATCCAGATGTACGATCGAAGTCAGTTCGGGGGGGCAGGGAACGAGCACACCGTCGAAGAGCGGCGTAGGTCGGTTCGCAAATGACAAGCACAGCAGACCGACGGTGTTGCGGGGCCCGAAACGCAGTCGCAGCTCGGCAGATCTGCCCGTTGCGAGCAGCCCGCAGACGTCGAGCTCCGGTGCTGGGTTGGAGCTGCCGCCGAGAGCAAAGCCAAGATCGATCGCCGGCGCGGGCGCTCGCGGCACGATCTTGAAGACCTCTCCGCTGTAATCGATGATCAGGATCTCGCCCCTCGCATCCTCTCCAAAATGAACGGGAGCGCCGATGCCGAGCCCTCCGCCCGGCGCAAGCTCGGTGGTGCGGGACTGGAGCTGCGTGACGCTGCCGGAGTAGCGGAAGCTCCAGATCGCGCTGCTGCAATTATCGCCGAAGAAGTAGGTCCCGCGGAGGTCCGGGATCGCACAGCCGCGATACACCACGCCGCCCGTCACGGCGCATCCCGAAGTACGCGTGTACGTGTGAATCGGTCGCGTGATGGCGACGGCACTACAGGCCGGAGTCTGCGGCTGGCACGCCGTATTGGAGTAGCAGTTGTTCCCCTCCATGATCTTCCACCCGTAGTTCTCTCCTCCCAGGCTCGCGCGGGGCTGGAAGTCGATCTCTTCGACCCCTCTCTCCCCTACGTCTCCGATGTAGAGATCGCCCGTCAGTCGATCAAAGGACCAGCGCCAGGGATTCCGCAAGCCCAGCGACCAGATCTCTTGCCGACAAGTGGTGCTGCCGAAGAACGGGTTGGTCGTAGGAATGGCGTAGGGGAAGCTGGAGTCGACGTCGATGCGGAGCATCTTGCCGAGGAGCGAGGAGCAATTCTGTGCGTAGCATGATGGGTCGCCGGTCGCTCCGCCGTCGCCCATTCCGATGTAGAGGTATCCGTCGTGACCGAAGGCGATCTGCCCACCGTTGTGGTTGCTGAACGGCTGGGCGATGGGGCCGAGGATCGTCACGCGAGAGCTCGCCACCGCAAGGTCCGGGTTGTTCGATACGGTGTAGCGATCGACGAGCGTCGCCCCGTCACCGCTTCGCGTGTAGTTCACGTAGAAGTACCCGTTCGTCGCGTACCTCGGGTGAAAGGTCATGCCGAGGAGCCCGCGCTCACCTCCGGTGGAGGCGATGTTCGTGACGGTGACGAAGGGCGTCGGGAGGAGCACACCATCGCGCAGGACGCGGATCAGACCGCTCGATTGCTCGGCGATGAAGATCCGGCGTTCATCCCCTGGCGGAGATCCGCACCAGATCGGCTCGTCCAAGCCGAACGCGATGCGCCTCGTGGTCAAGGCGGTCTGAGCGCCCAGTGTTCCGCAGGCCAGAAACGCCGTGAGCGCAGCTAGCAAAGAGAGAGAGAATCGAGGCAAGTGGGCTCCCGCGGTCCGGGCGGCGGACCAGTATCGAGTCGCACTCCGACATCATCGTGGAGATCGCTCCCACTCCGGCCGCCGTACATGGTTCGGCGACCGTGGGCAAGAAGCGTTCTCTTCGATCGCGGCCGGGCAGCGGCTCCAGTACCAAGGCTGCGGACCGGCGGTAGAGAAGTAGCACGAGAGGTCCGCCGGCCCATCATACGATCGCGTATCCCACTCTGCCCTGCTCCCTCGCACGACCTACCGGCATTTGCTGTCCGGAAGTCCGGCACCCCCGTACCCATGAAGGCCTCCGGGGAACACCCGGCGTTGGCGCAGCGGTGGCCACGGCCCGAGCCCGATCCTCCCCCAGCATCGCGCAGCGGCTCGGTATCTCCCGGCGGCGCGGGCACCAGCTCCACCACCGTGCTCGAGACGAGCCGAGCGGCGGTGGAACGGGGGGCGAACGCGCCAGCCAGGCGGGCACCGAAGCCCATCGTCGCGAGTCGACCTTCGGATGGACAACCGGGTAACTGACGAGGTGTCGCGCGTAAGCCAGGTCTGCTCGCGGAGGCGGTGGTCGTAGGTGCGCCGGTCTCGGGTTCGCATGGTCTGAGGAGCGCCTGGCCGAGCGTCACATCAACGCCGATGGGAGCGCCGAAAGCCGCATGGATGCTGGGATGCCGAACGTCCGGACGGAGCAAGCCAGGAGGTCGTGAGAGGGAGTAGAGCGGAGCTGCTCGGCTGGAGCGACGGCTGCTACCTCGACAGGCACGCCGAGGGCATGCACAGCAGAGAGGTGCGGAGAATGGTCCAGCGAAGGGAGTATCGGTTGGTCGAGTCCTGAGAACGGCCGCTCTCGTGGCGCGGAGCGCGGAAGGTGATGGCGAGCTCCGTCTGACCGCAGCTCTGGCGTCCTGCTTCGCCATAACCCAGGCCTTCGCCGTGTCGGCGTGCTTCTCTCCGCGCAGCGAGCGCGCGATCGAGAGCGCGCGCTGGCCGACGGAACGCGGAGCTTGCTCTGGCGCGTGCGTGTGCTCGATGGCGATGCGCGGGATGGCAAGGTGCGCGGGAAGGTAGAGCGGCGGAGTTTCGGTTGGTCGGCTCCTGAGCGCGGAGCGGGGCTTGCCAGCCGGACTCCGAGAGGAGATCGTGCGGACGCGCCGCAGCGCGCTCGAGGTCGGTCTCGCTGCATCTCGCGACGCGTGCGGGAGGCGCTCGCGCGAGCGCGGGTGCGATCGGCTGCCGGAGGTGCGTTATGCGTGGTTGGCTTGCCGTGGTCGGCGCGGAGCTCGCGCTGCTGCTCGTGCTGCTCGCGATCTGGATCGGTCAGAGCGGGGGACGCGCTCAGGCGACCGACCTTCGCGAGAGCGAGGATGCCGCGCGGATCGAGTCAATGCACGAGCCAGGCGCTGAGCGCGTGGCGCGCGAGGTCGCGAGCGCTCCGGCGCCGACCCAGGGCTCGCTCGATGCCTCCGCCGTCTCGATTCTGGTCAGCGGCTCGATTCGTGATCGCTCGGGAGCTGCGATCCCGCAGGCCAGCATCTCGTTCTCGCGCTTCGGCGACTGGCGCAGCACGACGGGGGCGGAGAACGGCACCTACGCGATGGCGGGACTGACACCGGGTCGCTGGGAGCTGGTCTGCCGTTGCGATGGATTTGCCGAGCTCAGACGAACCTGCGAGCTCGATGGGCGCGCGCGCCAACGCTTCGACCTCGAGCTCGGTCTGCGCATCGCTTTGGGAGTCGCGGTGCGCACGAGCGACGGGAAGCCGCTGGTGGGGAATGAGCGCAACGATCTAGTCGATAGCCTGTCCGTCGTCGCGAGCCTGGAAGCCTTGAGCGCGGACTTCCCGCCCTTCTCCTCGCGCCATATCACTCGCTTCGGCTGCGGAGAGTTCGAGCAGGTCGTTCGACAACGGGCAGAGCGAGAGCCAGCACACGAGGGCGTCGTGCGGTTCGGAAACCTCGTGCTCCATCGGGAGCCGCCGGTCTACGCGTCGCTCTACTACCGCAACGTCTGGTTGCAGACGCTTCCGGTGATAGCAGGCCAGAGCGAGCTCGAGTTCGTCCTGGACTCGGATGCGCTCTCGAAGCGCAGGGGCGGCATCGCGGCGCGTATCGTAGCGGCGGAGAATGGAGCGCCGATCGCCGAAGCTTATGTGGAGCTGAACACGAGCCAGGCAGGCGGTGGAGGACGCAAGACCGACCCCGAGGGTCGCGTTCGCATCGAGGACTTCCATCCTGGGATTGGCGAGCTGAGGATCCGCGCGCGCGACCGGGAGTACGAGTTTCGCCAGGTGCTGATCCGCGCTGGTGAGGTGTTGGATCTCGGCACGATCTCGCTCGAAAGGGCACGTTCTCTCGCGGGAATCGTCGTCGATGCCGGGGGGAAGCCCATGCCAGGCGCACGGGTGAGCTGGATCGCTCTCGATGCACGTGATCCAGGGCGAGACTTGAGCGCGCGATCACTGTCGATCTGCGATGTCGACGGTCGATTCACCGTCGATGGTCTGGGCGCGCGACGCTACCGCCTGCAGGCGTTCGGCGATCGGCGCTCGAGGGGCTATGCGCTGGCCGATCTCTCCGGCAGCGCTCCTGCCGAAACGCGCATCGTTCTCCGCGGCGATGGCCTCCCCATCAGCGTGCGTGCACCAGAGGATCCGCTCGCCTGGTATGTAGTCACGGCGCTCGACGCCGCGGGCGTTCCGATCGATGAGTTGACGGTCGGCGGAGTCACCTATCGGTCTTGGCTCGATCTGCCGCCGGGGCGCGTGACGATCGAGATCCGCAGAGGAGAAGGCGGGCTCCT
>JAEUHW010000210.1 GCA_016793245.1 Planctomycetota bacterium | reverse complement strand
CGAGACGAGCACGCAGAGCCCGAGGCCGAGCACGGCGACCCAGCGCACGAGGCGATCGACCTCGCGCTGCAGGGGCGTGCGCTCGCGCTCGTCCTCGTGCAAGGCCGCGCCGATCTTGCCGATGGCGCTGCGCGGCCCCGTTGCCAGGACTTCGGCGGCGCCGTGTCCCGCGACGACGAGCGCCCCGGAGAAGAGGCCGGCACCGCCTTCGCCGCCGGGTGCGGGGAGCGCGGTCGCGCGCGCATCGGGATGCCGCGCGACGGGGGCGGACTCACCCGTGAGCAAGGACTCGTCGAGACGGAGCGAGGTGCCGCTGCGCAGCAGGAGATCGGCGGGCACGCGGTCGCCTTCCGCGAGGTGCACGACATCGCCGGCGACGAGCTCGCGGGCCGGAACGGTCACCACGACGCCATCGCGCAGCACCTGCGCGCGCGGGCTCGTGAGCTGCTTCAGTGCCTCCAGCGCGCGCTGCGCGCGACCTTCCTGCACCCACTCCAGCCCGATCACCGCGAACACCGCGACGAAGAGCACGAGCGCCTCGCCGGTGTCGCCGAGCAGGAGATAGAGCCCGGCGGCGGCGAGCAAGAGCAGGAGCATCGGCTCCTTCAGCACGCCGAGCAGGAGCGCCAACGCGCTTCGCGGCTGGTCGAGCGGAAGCTCGTTCGGACCGTCGTGCGCGAGGCGCCGCGCGGCTTCGGCGGACTCCAGGCCTCGAAGTACTCGAGGTGCGGACTCGTTCGGGACAGGCTTCAAGTGGGGCATCGTTGGCGCAGGGGCGCGTCACTCTAGCGGGAGGCCCATGAAGAGGAGCTAAGTGCTCGAGACCCTGATTCCCCGCTCGGCGTTCCGGTAGCATCGTTCGCGGAGGCGATCCTGGTGCGCACCTTCCTACTTCTCGCCGCGCGCTTCGCGCTCTGCGCGAGCGCCACTTCGGCCTCGGCGCAGGTCTTCATCGTCGATGCCGCGGGTGGCCCCGGGGCGCAATTCACCTCGCTGCCCGCGGCGGTGGCCGCGGTGCCGAGCGGCGCCGTGCTGCACGTGCGAGCGGGGACCTACGCTCCGTTCGCGCTCGCGCAGAAGTCGCTCGTCGTGCTCGGCGAGGACCCCGCGACGGTCGTGATCGATCTCGCGAGCGATCTCGTGATCGGACCGCTCGCCGCGTCCCACAGCGTTCGTCTACGGCACCTGACCCTCCGGGGCAGCGCACTCTTCGTCTCGGGTGGACTGCGCATCGAAGGATCGCAGGGGCCTGTCGCGCTGGAGGATCTCCACCTCGTCTCGGCGAGCGGATCGAACCTGTTCGCTCCCGCGCGCCTCGTCATCTCCGACAGCGTCAACACGCACCTGTTCGGCTGTCAGCTGCTCGCCGACCCGAGCCCCGTGGATGGAGGCTCCTCCGCCGCGCAGTGCGCGATCACGCGCTCGCGCGTCGAGATCGCGAGCGGACGCATCGAAGGGCATCGCGGCTCGCGAGGCAGCTTCGGTGTCGGCGGACCCGGTGGCGCGGGGATCCAGATTCAAGACAGCACGCTCGTGTTGGTCGATGCGAACGTCGTGGGCGGTCCCGGTGGTCCGGGATACGACCTCTATCCCTTCCACGGCGGCGGTCCCGGTGGCGTCGGCGGCGCGGCGATCGAGCTCCACGGCACCTCCTCGCTCGAGTTCTGGGGCAACCCAAGTACGAGCGTGCGCGGCGGCGATGGAGGCGTTCCGTCACCGCGTGTCTATCCCGGCGGTGATGGTGGTGATGGCATCGTCGTCGGCGCGCGCGCCGTCGTGCTCGGGATCACTCCGCAACCCGGCGCGCCGGGCGATGCGCAGCAAAGCGCGGGGCAAGCGTTCGGCTTCGCCGGAGGAACGCTGCGGCACGATCCCTTCGCGAACGCACCGCGCGCCCGCTTCGTCGGCGTGCCCGCGCTCGGATCGACCGTTTTCTTCGAGCTCGAAGCGCCGGCGGGCGACTACGCGCTGCTGCTCCTCGGCTTCGAAGCGCTGCACGCCGAGCTCGGCGACGCCGTGCTCGGCGATCTCTTCACCCTGCCCCTCTTCACCACGAGCGCCCAGCTCGTGCCGACGAGCGGTCCGCTCGCGGTGCCGCTCTTCGTGAACGATCTCCTGCCGCCGGGGCTCGCGCTCTACGGGCAGTTCGTCACGCTGCACGTGCCGACGGGGGAGCTGCGGCTCTCGAACACGGTCTTGGCGCCGGAGTGAAGTGCGGGTCGATCCGCGAAGCGGCGCTCCGTCTCCGCTCGGAGTCGCCCTCTCGAGGATCACCAGAGGCACTCGCATGCGCTCCGCCGAGAGAGCGGCCTGCGTGTTCGCCTGTGTTCTTGCGGCCGCGCGGAGCGCCGATGCGCGGGCATCGGAGTTGCCACCGGCGCCCGTTCCGCTGCTGATACTCGGCGCGAAGGTCGTCGGAGCGAGTAGCGTGCTCGAGCTGCGCTTCCCGGCGAGCGCGAGCTGGGTGACGCGCCTCCGCCTCTACGTGGAGCCCTCGCGCGTCCCCGGCTGGAACCAGATCGATGCGGTCGAGCTGCGCGGGTTCCCGCGCGAGAAGGGCTGAGGGCGGCGCGCGGCGCGGCGACGCGGTATAGAGGAGCCGCGCGAGCGGCGATGGGCGTGGCTCGCGTTCGGGTGCGCTGCTGCGATGGCGATGGAAGAAGAGTCGCGGAACTTGGCGCGCGTGCGCGTGGAGGCGCTCGCGCCGGAGCTCGAGACGGAAGCGGTCGCGCTGGCCGCGCGCTTGCGGCTGCCTCGCGATGGGGACGCGGAGTTCTCCCTGCAGCTCGCGCCGGAGGGGCTGCAGCTCCAGGAGCTCGGGCCCGACGCGCCGGGGCCGATCCGCGTCGACTTCCAGGAAGGCGAGATGGCGCATCGGCGGAACTTCGGCGGCGGCGCCGGCCAGACCGTCGCGAAGGCCGTCGGCGTGCAATCGGGTGCCAGGCCGCGCCTCGTCGATGCGACGGCCGGGCTCGGTCGCGACGGCTTCGAGCTCGCGCGCTTGGGCTGCACGGTGACGCTGATCGAACGTGTGCCCGTGATCGCGGCCCTGCTCGAAGACGGTCTCCGCCGCGCGACGGAGGATTCCGAGATCGGTCCCACCGCTCGTTCCGTGCGCGTGCTCACCGGAGATGCGATCGCGCTCCTCCGCGGCTGGAGCGAGGAGCCGCCCGAGGTGATCTATCTCGATCCCATGTTCCCGCACCGCGAGAAGACAGCCCTCGTGAAGAAGGAGATGCGCCTCTTCCGCGCCCTCGTCGGCGACGACGAGGACCAGCCGGAGCTCCTCGCCGCGGCGTTGGCCCTCGCGACGCATCGCGTGGTCGTGAAGCGCATGCGCAAGGCCCCGATCATCGCAGGGGCGAAGCCGAGCTATGCGCTGGAGGGGAAGACGAGTCGCTTCGATGTGTACTCGAAGCAGTCGCTCAGGATGAAGGGGTAGGGCGGGAGGATTCCGCGTTCCATCGCTGCGTGTCGATCTCGGGCGCTGTTTCCGCTCACTACATCAGGTGGTGGAGTAGCTGCTTGTTCGTCGTGTGGAGCAGGAGGATCCCAAGTGGCTGCAAACCGTACACTTGAAGTCGTGACGCGTTGTCGGGACGGAGTCCAGCACTGCGATGCGCCCGAGGTAAACTAGCCGCGCAAGAGACTACCTGGGCCGCGGGTGCTGGTGAGGCGAGCCGTTCTATCGGAGAACGAGATGCTCAGGGCTCGACCATCAGTCCAGAGGCGCGCTCTGAGAGAAGGCTAGCTATGAATAAGAAGATGACGCCATAGATCAGAATCCAGTGCTCGGTGTTTCCCATCCGATATGCGCCGAGGCAGCCGCAGCGTTCGATCGAGATTCCACCAAGGCTCATGACCAAGGAGAAGAGAGCGAGGCCGAGGCATACGGCGAATGCGGCAGATGCGCTGTAGATGGTCCAGCGAAGGAGCAGGAGCAGGCCCGTCGTGACCTCGAACCATGCTACAGCCAAGAGAA
>JAEUHW010000174.1 GCA_016793245.1 Planctomycetota bacterium | reverse complement strand
CACGCCGCCGCGGCGCTGCGCGGACCGCTCGCCGACGCCGTGGAAGGACGCGCGCTGGAGACGCTCGGCGCGGAGCTCTCGAGCCGACTCGCGGAGGCGCTGCCCGCGCTCCCCGCCGCCCGAGCGGCCCTCGACATCGCGCTCCACGATCTCCGCGCGCAAGAGCGCGGGGTTCCGCTCGTCGCGCTGCTCGGTCGCGTCCACGACGCGCTGCCGACGAGCGTCACGCTCGGCGTGAGCTCGGTCGAGGAGACCCTGGAGGCCGCGGAGCGCCAGCTCGCGCGCGGCTTCCGCGCGCTGAAGGTGAAGACCGGCCGCGACCTCGAAGAAGACATCGAGCGACTGACACGGTTGCGCGAGCGCTGCGGCCGCGCGATCGCGCTGCGCACCGATCCGAACATGGGCTACACGCGCGCGCAGCTCGCCGCGTTCCTCGAGCGCACGCGCGCGCTCGACCTCGAGCTCTGCGAGCAACCGCTGCCGCGCGGCCGCGAGGAGGAGCTCGCAAGCTTCGCCGAGGACGCGCGCGCGCGCTTCGCCGCGGACGAGAGCCTGCACGACGAGCGCGATCTCGCGCGGCTGCTGCGCTCGCCGCAGCCCTTCGGCATCTGGAACCTGAAGCTCATGAAGTGCGGCGGAATCGCCCCGGCGCGAGCGCTCGCGGCAGAAGCCGCGCGAGCGGGTATCGCGTTGATGTGGGGCTGCAACGACGAGAGCTGCGTCTCGATCGCGGCAGCCCTCGCCGCGGCGCTGAGCTCCCCCGCCACGCGCCACCTCGATCTCGACGGCAGCTTCGATCTCAGCGCGGACTTCGCGCGCGGCGGCTTCGCGCTGCAGGACGGCGCGCTGCGGCCTCTCGATCGACCGGGCCTCGGAGTGGAGCTCGACGCATGAACCAGCGCGACTCGCGAACCATGGGCGCGCTCTCGCGGCGCGCGTTCCTCGGCACGAGCGCGACCAGCGTCGCGAGCTTGGCGCTCGGGCGCACGCGCGGGGAGCCCGATCTCGATTGGCTGATCACCGGCGCCACGCTGCTCGACGGCACCGGCCAAGCGCGCTTCGTCGCGGATCTCGGCCTCGCCGGAGATGCGATCCGCGCGATCGGCAAGATCGCGCCCGAGCGCGCGCGGCGCGCCATCGACGGCCGCGGTCTGGCCCTGGCACCCGGGTTCATCGACCTGCACACGCATTCCGACGGCAGCATCCTCACGTGCCCGACGGCGGAGAGCCGCGTGCTGCAGGGCGTCACCACCGAGATCACCGGCAACTGCGGTTCCTCCGAGGTGCCGAGCGCTGCGGAGCCCAAGAGCTTCGAGAGCTACTTCGCGCGCCTCCGCGAGCTTACGCTCAGCGTGAACCACGGCGCGCTCGTCGGCCACGGCACGTTGCGCGAGCTCGCCGGCGCGGTGAAGCAGGGCGCACCGACGGCGACGGAGCTGCAGCGCATGTGCGCCGAGCTCGAGCGCGCGCTCGACGAAGGCGCGCTCGGGTTCTCGACCGGGCTCGAGTACACGCCGGGGCGCTTCGCGGACGGCGCGGAGATCCTGGAGCTCGCGAAGCTCGCCGCCCGTCGTGGCGCGCTCTACGCGACGCACATGCGGAACGAAGTGCGCGGCGTCGTCGACTCGATCGACGAATCGCTCGCGGTCGCCGAGCGGAGCGGCGTTCGGCTCCAGATCTCGCATCTGAAGGCGGCGGGGAAGCCGAGCTGGCCGCTCGCCGCGACCTGCCTCGAGCGCTTGGAGAGAGCGCGCGCTCGCGGCCTCGACGTCTTCGCCGACGCCTATCCGTACACGGCCTATCACACCGGGCTCACGATCTATCTGCCTCCCGACGTGGCCGAAGGCGGACGCTCGGCGATGCTCGAGCGTCTCCGCGATCCCGCGACGCGCGAACGGCTGCTGCGCACGCTCCCCGAGGCGGTCGGCGACGACCCCGGCGGCTACGCGCAGGTCGTCCTCTCCGCGATCGGCAGCGCCGAGCACCAGCGCTTCGTCGGCCAGGACATGGCGGCGATCGCCAGCACATGGGGCGTAGCTCCTGCCGAAGCCCATCTCCGCTTGATCGAGGCTGGCGGAGGCACGGCCAGCTACATCGGACACGCCATGAGCGAAGAGAACGTCGCAACCACTCTCGCCCACCCTCTCGTCCTCGTCGCCTCGGACGGCTCGAGCCAACCCCTCCTCGAACCGCCGGCGAGCGAGCGCGGCGCGCGCCCGCACCCGCGGAGCTTCGGTACCTTCCCGCGCGTGCTGGCGCGCTACGTGCGCGAGCAGCAGCGCCTCACGCTGGAGGACGCCGTGCGCAAGATGACCGCGCTGCCCGCCGATCGCGCGGGCCTCTCCGATCGCGGTCGCCTCGGCCTCGGCAAGAAGGCCGACTTGGTGCTCTTCGATCCGCAGACGATCGCCGACACCGCGACCTTCGATCGCCCGCGCTCCGCCCCGCTCGGCATCCGCGCCGTCTTCGTGAACGGCGTCCTCGTCGTCGAGAGCGGTCGCCACACGGGTGCCCGCCCCGGTCGCGTCCTCCGCTCGGGAGCCTGAGCCATGCAGCTCCGCTTCGTCCGCGCGAAGCACGGCCGCTATCGCCTCGAAGTCACGCGCCGCGACGGCACGACCACCGCCCGCGAGATGGCCGAGAACCTGATCGCGCACGACCTCGCGCATCTCGCCTGGGAGCGCCACACCGGCGCGCGAGAGTCCTTCTTCGGCCAGCTCGAAGCCGGCGCCGGCTTGGAGGAGGTCGCGATCCTCCCGTACGACGAGCGCGGTTCGAACGAAGCCCGCGTCACCGAGGCCATCGTCGGCATGCTGCAGACCGGCGTGCCGCGCGGCGCGAGCGAGGGGCTCCTCGTCGAGCGCGCGCGCGCACTCCTCGCGTGTCAGAGCCTGCCGCTCCCGCCGACGCTCACCGTGGAGAACCTGCGCGCCGTCGCCGACGCATTCCGCCGACTCGCGGGGCAGTTCGCGGCGCTGAAGGTCGGCGAGGCGTTGGAGGTCGAACTCGTGCTGGGCGAGCGCTGAACGCGCGCGACGAACACCAACGCCTCGCTGAGCGCGCTTTCGCCATCAATGACCTCGCGCACGTACAGCACATCGCCGCGAGCTCCTGCAACAAAGCAAGAGCGCTGCTCCTTCCTTCTCCGCAGATACCAGGGAGGCTGGCGAAACACGAAATTTGGTGCACATGTCACTCCGAGTCCTCCGACCTTAGCTTCGGGAGCCCGGCGAGCAGCGCGCTCGTGGACCTGGGAACGAACCTGAAAAAAAAACAGCTATAGCCTCGCATTCCGAGTTCCGCCAAGAATGACGCGTGGACGAGATCCCCGACCATGTGGGTCGGAGACTTCCGAACTCATGGAGAACGTCATGGTCACCAAGCGCCTTGCGTCCGCCCTCTTCGTCGCCGTTCTTGGCATCATCGCCTGCTCCTACGGCTTGGCCAAGTCCGTGTCGAGCCTCGCTCCCAGCAACACCTGCTACGGCTCGTCTGTGGAGATTGTATGGGGTGTGCACCAGATGTCCTGCTCGGGAGGCTGCGGTGGCGAAGGTGACGGGATCTGCAAGGAGCGCACAGGCCTCGGTCCACCACGCAGCTTCTGTGGCTGCCCCGGAACACCAGCTTGCTGCCATCTGGTGCTCTGGAATGAAGGAGGAGCGCAGTTCCCTGTAGTCGAAGGGACTTGTGCTATCTCCGCATGCAACTCTGGGACCTGCCAGCTAGGCGGCTTGGGCACTTTCAGCACGCCTTACCAAGGCATCTGCGTCGCACCTCCTGGAGACTAGTATCAGGCCGGACCGTGCTTCGCCAATCATCCGCAGAGCCTTGCCGAGACATCACGACCGATGAGCCCCAAGACTACTCACGCGCTCCTCATCCTCGCGGCCATCCTCTTGGTGTTCGTCTCGCTTGGATGGCTGCTGCAACGAACTCCCGAAGAAGGAGATCTGATCACTCCCGAGATTGGAGAGCTCCGGGAGGAGGCTCTTCGAATTCCTGCCCGAGAAGTCAGGACGAACATCGTCGAGCTCACGGAGAGGCCCGAGAGCAGCCCGGCCGCGACGTCCCCCGCGCTACTTACGTTCATTGTCCAAGACCCGGAGCAGAATGCGATCTCGGGAGCCAGGGCATTCGGCTTAAAGGACAGCCAGGCGGTCCATCGATGCACGTCCGGCGAGGATGGCCGCCTACAACTGGTCCCTGCAACCGACGAAAGCGGCTATGCCATCATCGCGCCCGGCTTCGTTTCGCGAGAAGTCCCTGCACGAGACTGCGCTCCTAGCCGCGACATCGTCATCTCCCTGGAACGAGAGCGCCGCCTCCAGGGGAGAATCGTCACTCGAGACGGCGCAGCATTGCCGCGCTCAGGCGTCAGAGTCCTACTGAGCCGCATCGACCAGCCGCTGGATGGTGGGCACTTCGAATTCCAGTGCCAGACGCATCCGGCAACGCTGATCTCCGAAACGGATGCATATGGAGCATTCACGATGGGAGCGCTGGAGTTCGCCGACTACGAGGTCCGGGCGGCCGGTGCCGGATTCGCAAGCTTGCCAAGCCAGAGACTCTCACGGGACTCCTTCGCGACCGAGCTTCAAGTTCGCGTCGCCCCGATCTTCGGATCGATCGTCAATCTCGTACAGCCTGGCGGCGAGCGAGTGCGCGCTAGCAAGGTATTCAACGCGAGTCCATGCTCTTGGGCGACAGAGGGCCTGCCCAAGTCACCGCTGATCGATCCTGGAGTCCTCGCCTTGCTTGGCCTGAAGAACGTCTCGGACCTCGACCTAGCGTACAGGACAGTTCCGCTGATCTACTTCGGGGTCGATGAGAACCAAGCCCCCTTGGGGCCCGTAGACTTCTTCGCCTGCGCTCCAGGATACAAAGGAAAGTCAATAGCCTTCCACTTGCCCAGAATCCTCGACGAAGTCCCTCAACTCAACGTAGAGCTCGAGCGCACATGTAAAGGCTTCGGCTCCATCCAGCTAGAGGTCGCCGGCGCCGCGCGACTGTCGAGCCTGTACCGGAAAGGCGCGGCCGTTGGGACCATTTACATGGAACGCATGGACGTCCCTCCCGACGGATTCGCTCATGGAGTCAGGTATCAGTTGAAGTCAGGCATGCCAACCAGCGAGAACCTTGAAGGCATACCGATTGGAAAGTACGCCCTGCTCTTCTCCGGGGTCTCCAACTTCCATCAGTTCCGAGGAGACGACTTCGAAGTCCACGCCGACTCCACGACCAACATCACCTTGGATCTTTCGCGGGGCGCAGCCCTTTCGTTTGAATTCAGCAATCGAGAGCTCCTCGATATGCTTGCGCTCCTGAGCGTGAAGATCGAAAGACTGGATCTCCCAACTCCTCGCGTTGCCTTCGCTGCGCTGAACGGCCCGATCTATGGTCTCTGGGGCCTTTCCGCGGGTGAGTATCGAGTGGAGATCGTAGTGCGGACACCAAACTCAATTCGCAGCCCTCAGGTCGAGCTCTTACGGATCGAGGCCGGGGAGACCCGGACCTTGCGTATACTCTGACCCCGACAGATCTGCGAGATCCCCACTACCCTTCCGAAGCACGCTCTCCGTCCATGCAGAATCTACTCCGGATTCTACCTAGGATCCTCCTGGCTGCCGCCTTCGTCACCTTCGGAGGAATGAAGATCTACTGGAGCACGGAGCGCGACCACGAGAGCATTGCGGGTCCGACCTGGGCTACCTGGATGCTGTCGAGAGAGCTTCTCTTGGCTGTAGCATGGTTCGAGGTCACGACGGGCCTGCTCCTGCTCCTTCGCTGGACCATCTACAGCGCATCTGCCGCATTCGCCGTATGCCTCGGCCTCGCTCTCTTCTCCTTGGTCATGAGCCTTGGTGGAATCT
>JAEUHW010000021.1 GCA_016793245.1 Planctomycetota bacterium | reverse complement strand
GCGAGGCCGCGAGCCGCTCCCGGCAGCACGTCGCCGATGTCGAGCGCGGCAGGTGCATCGCCCGCATCGAGCGCGATCCGCACTTCGCTCGGGAACGCGCCGCTCTGATCGTTCGTGCGCACGCGCACGGCATCGCCGGCGCGATCCGCGCTCGCGACATCGAAGAGCGTATCGCCGTCGAGGTCGCCGACGGCGAGCGCCACGGCGTCCCCCGTCGCGATCCGACCCGCGCTCGGCGGGCACGAGAGCCACGGATCGAAGTGCACGCCGTACGCCGCGTCACCGCTGCCGCCGCCAGCGCCGCTCGGCCCGTTCGGCGCGCCCCACCAGCACAATGTCGCGTCGATCGACTCGGCGCCGAAGTAGGCCGCACCCGCGCCATTGCCGACGAAGGAGTTTCCGTGGGCCGCGTTCGTCGCGATCGTGCCCGCGAACTGCAGCGACGAGAAGAAGAGCGCTTCCCCGCCGTTGCCCTGGAAGCTGTTGCCGCTCACGACGCAGCGCTGCGCGCCGCGCGCCGGATCGCTGCTCCCGCCGAAGCCGGTGAGATAGAGCCCGCTCTCGCCGTTGCCGTCGAAGAGGTTGCCGCGGAAGACGCAATCCTGGAACCCGCCCGACGCTCCATCGATGCTCTGCAGGAGAAAGGAGTTGTCGGCGATCAGCGCATCGTGGATCCCGGCCTGCCCCGCGAAGAGGCCCGTGCCATGGCCTTCGAAGCGATTGCCGACGAGCTCGGGCGTGCGCGCCGAGCTCGCTTCGATCTGCCCGCGCCGATCCGCGAAGAGCCCGCTGTCGAAGGTGCTCGGCGCCCCTTGGCGCAGCACGTCGTTCTCGCGCAGGTGCAGGCCGCGGAGGAAGGCACCCGTGGACAGCGCGATCGCCGGTCCCGTGCCCGCGGCCGCGCGCACGAGGTTGCGCTCGAAGTCGAGATCGTCGGACACCGCGCCGAAACGCACGGGGCCGGAGAGCCCCGGCTCGAACCAGCACTCGCGGATCGCGAGCCCGTGGATCGGACCCGAGCTGGTCTCGAGCGCGAGCGCGGAGCCGGCTTCGAACGCGAGGCCGACGATGTGAGCACCCGCCGCGCCGCCGCGGACCTGCAGCGCGAGCTCTCCGGGTGCTGCGAGCACCGACTCCGAGCTCGAGCTCATCGAGCCGCTGGCGCGCGTGCGCGCATCGACGCCGCGTTGCGCACCTTCGAGATGCACGGCGCGCTCGAGCACGAACGGGCCGACATAGCGCCCGGCGTGCGCGAAGATCCGACTCCCGAGCGGCGCGGTCGCGAGCGCGTGCGCGAGCGAGAGCGCGGGCTCGACTTCGAACTCGTTCTCTGCGCGATCGTAGATCAAGGCGGTCTGCGGCGCGCTGGTCAGCAGCGCCGCGTCCCGCGCCGCGGCGAAGTCGGCGAAGAACGCTTCTCCGCTCGTCGCGAAGGGCTCACCGCCCGTCGCGCGGAAGTCGAGGCCAGCGTCGTCGAGGAAGGTATCGAGCCCCTGCACGGCGCCGAGGCCGTAGCGCAGGCACGGCACGAACACGTTCGCGAACGAGAGGCTCGCCCCTCCCGCGAGATCGATGACGCCGACGGGCGTATCCTCGAGCAAGAGCCCGCGCGGCGAAGCGGAGATCGAGCAGGCGCCCGCGAAGCTCAGCGCGTTCGCCCCACCACCGACGCTCACCCCGGGGGTGGTCCAGACGTTGATCGAAGCGAAGCCCGCGAGATCGCCGACGTTGTCGTCGAGCGCGAGATCGCGCAGCACGTTGCCGCTGCTGCCACCCGTGATCGCGACGCCGCCCGCGAAGCAGGCGCGTACCTGCACGCGCGCGACCTGCGCGTCGACGACCTCGGCCAAGTTGAGGCCCGTCACCGCCGTCGTACCGGGGCTCGGGCTCGGCACGTTGCGCCCGAGGCCCACGAGCTCCAGATCCTCGAGCACCGGCCGATCACAGCGCCAGAGGATCACTTGCCAGCGCGAGGCCTGGCGCACGGTGAAGCCGGCGATGCGCAGGTCCTGGATGCGCGGCGACGGAGAGGCCGAGGTGGCCGCGAAGCCCGCATCGCTGCCGCTCGCGTCCAAGATCGAGAGGCCCACCCCCGCGCCGACGATCTCGAGGTCGTCGACGACCACGTTCACGGCGCCGCTGTAGAGCCCGGGCGCGACCTGCACGCTGTCCCCGCTCAGCGCGGCGGCGACGCCCTGCTGGATCGTCGGGAACGGATCTCCACTGGTCCCCGATCCGGGTCCGCTCGCCGCAGCGTCGACGAACCAGGTGGTCTGAGCGGAGAGCGCGGACGGAGCACAAAGCAGCGCTAGCGCCGCGAGCAGCGGACGACGGGGCATGGGCAGGGCCAGGGATCGATGTGGGGCTCCGAAGCATACCCCCTCCCCCGCCCAGCGGATCAGAGTCCTCGCCGCCTTTTCACGGCCGCCGCGAGCAGCCCGAGGACGAGCGCGGCCGTTAGGAGAGTGCAAAGCGGTCCGAGCCATCGACCGCCGCGCGCGAAGGGCGTGCTCTCGCGGGCGAACCCGACCTCGGCGACGAGCGTGCCCACCGCATCGAGCGGCAGCTCGGCGCGCCGCGCTCCGGACGGATCCAGCACCTGCGTGCGCCCCGCGCCCGAGGCGACGGCGATCCAGCGACCGAGCTCGGCGGCGCGATGGCGCGCGAGCTCGGCGTGCTGGAGGCGCTGCGTCGTTCCCCAGGCGGCAGGATCGAGGCTCGGAGCGAGGACGAGCACCGACCCATCGGCGACCGCCATGGCCGCGACCGCGCTTGCATCGAGGTCGAAGCAGACGGGCGTCGCGATGCGGCCG
>JAEUHW010000164.1 GCA_016793245.1 Planctomycetota bacterium | reverse complement strand
GAACCGATGCTCCTTGTCGTCGTCGATCGAGATGTCGCCGTAGAAGTCGCGCATCTGCACCGAGTTCTGGGACCCGGTCCCGAGCGGCGCGTTGTAGTCGACCTGCGCGAACACGAACAAGTGCTCCGTCACCGTCCCGGTGAGGATCACGCGACCGCGGCGGATGAAGAAGGTCTCGGGCTCGTTCACCGACGGGTCCGCCGGCACGTGGAGATCCGGCGTGTTGTCCTGGTTCAAGAGCGTCGTGTAGCGGAACTGCAGGTAGCCCTTGATCGAGAGCTTGTCGTACCACTTCGTCTCGGCCGGCTTCAGGTCCTGCTTCGCGGCGGCGGTGGTGGGCTGCGACGCGAGGGACTTCTTCAGCTCCTCGAGCTCGCGATCGCGCTCCTTCAGCTTCTCCTCGACGGCGCGCACGCGCTCCGCGAGCTGCTCTAGGGTGAGAGGCTCTTCCTGCGCGCGGGGTGGCGGTGAAGAGTCCTGCATCCGCGGCCCCAGCGCCGGGGCCTCTCCCTTGGGATCCTGCGCTCGGGCGGACGCGATCAGCGCTCCGGAGGCGGTGAAGAGGTAGAGCAGGGTTCGACGTGCGGAGCGAGTCTGCATGGCGTGCCCGGTCGGCCGACACGGAGGGCGCCGACGGGGAGGGGAGCCGGGCGGCGGTGGCCGAACGGTTGTGCCTCCCGTCGCGCGAGGCGAAGGGAGGCACGACGGCGCACGCGCAAGAGCAGAGGCGCCGATCGGCACGCGTGCAAGAGGCGAGCTGCCGCAGGCGGAGCCCTCGGGGCTCGGAGGAGCTGATGCGCGCCCGAGCGCGCGACTCCGCGATCAGCCTGCCGGGTGGATCCGCTCACGCAAACGATGCGCGAAGCTGCGGCTGCCGCTCGGTCGCACTCGCGCTCGGGAGTCGCCGGCGACCCCCTGGAATGCGAACTCAGAAGTTGATCTGCACTTGGAAGCCAATGCGATCCTCGCCGCGAGCTTCATCGTAGGGCGCCACGCTGGTGTTCGTGCGCACGAAGGTGTGCGTGTACATGAGCGTCAGCTCGACCTCGGGCCAGGGCGACCACTCGGTGCCGAGATCGATCTCGCTGACCTGGTCGTCCGGCGCGTTGCGGGCGAACTTGCGGCCGCCATCGTAGAAGTTCCAGCGCACGAAGGGGAACCAAGTTCCACTAGCCCCCTTCTCGAG
Organism: Planctomycetota bacterium; assembly: GCA_016793245.1. Taxonomy (GTDB): domain Bacteria; phylum Planctomycetota; class UBA1135; order UBA1135; family JADKAF01; genus JADKAF01. The sequence continues at coordinate 10,587 of JAEUHW010000164.1, read as the reverse complement.
GAAGCTCGCCTGCACGTAGCCACCCTGCAACCAGCGCTTCTCGATGCGCGAGAAGTCGTCGCGGAGCTTCGGGCCATGGCCCCAGTTCCACTCGGCTTCGAGGCCGAAGGGTTGGGGATACCAGATCGCCGTGACACCGACTCGCTCGTCGCGCGTGCCCTTGCTGGGCTGGGTTGGTGTCACCGTGCCGATCGCGCCGACCGGCGAAACGTAGTGGCCGGTGTAGCCCTGCACGCCGAGCTCCATCACCTGCTCGTCGAAGACGTGGAACGGATACGAGGCGCGCGCGATCCAGTGCACCTGGCCGTTCTGGTCCGAGCGGTTCGGCCCCTGACCGGAGTAGGCGCCGAAGCCGAACACGCCATAGTCTCCGGAGCCCTTCAATCCATCGCGCACGAGCTGCTTGAACAGCTCGCGCGTTTCGGCCGGTGCCCAGTAGTAGAAGGCGCCGATGTCGCGCTCTCCTTCGGCCGCGGAATTGATCGCATCGGGGCGCTCCATCGGGCCGCGGTTCTGGCTCGACTGCAAGTTCACCCAGCCGAAAGGGACCTTCGACTGGCCGATGCGGAAGCGATGCTCCTTCGCCTCGTCGATCGCGATGTCGCCGTAGTAGTCGCGCATCTGCAGGCCCGAGGTGCCGCCGCCTCCCACGGAGCCGTTGAAGTCCATCTGGGCGTACACGAACAGGTGATCGGTCACGTCGCCGCTCAGGATCACGCGGCCGCGGCGGATGTAGAAGGTCTCCGGCTCGTTCACCGTGGGATCGGCCGGGACGTTGATATCGGGGGTGTTGTCCTGGCCGAAGAGCGTCGTGTAGCGGAACTGGAGATACCCGCGAACGGAGAGCTTGTCGTACCACTTCTTCTCCGCGGGCTTCGCGTCCTTCTTCGCCGCAGCGGTGGTGGGTTGAGCTGCCAGCGCCTTCTTGAGTTCCTCGAGCTGGTGGTCGCGCTCCTTCAGGTTCTGCTCGACGGCGCGCAGACGCTCGGCGATCTGCTCGAGGGTGAGGGGCGGTTCCTGCGGTGTCGCAGGATCGTTCGCAGGCTGTGGCGAACTCGAGGCGGGTGTGGGTTCTTGTTCCGCGGGCGTTTGGCCGAAGGCGGTGGCGAAGAGTGACCAGGCCGGGAGGGTCGCCAGGACGAACGTACGTCGAGCTGCCGAAGGGGGCATGAGGCGCGTGGGCGGCGGGGGCGGTGAGCGCCGCGTTCCGCAAGGGGCAGCGCGGCGGTGGCCGGACGGGCGGCTCGAGCCCGCCGGTCTACGGGACCGGAGGCTCGGGCGGGCTCACGCGCAGAAGGAAAGAGCTTGGAGATGAAGATCCCGTGAAGGAGGCGGGGGAAGTCCGCGAGCGCCGGAGCACTATGCGCTCCAACCTCAGAACGCCACTTGCCACTGCGCGATGACGCGGAACCCGTCGTCGCCGATCCGAAAGTTCGCCCCCGTGTTCTGTACCGGCGAGCCGTCGTACCAGCCGCCCTCCAGGGTGAGCTTGTTGTTGTGCGTGCCGTCGAGGAAGAGGTTCAGGGCGCACGCATACTCCGAAGACTTTTTCTGGCTGCCGTAGATCGCCGAGTAGCGCACGGCGGGCTCGAGGGTCTTCTCGATCAGGAAGAAGCCGGCATCGACGTAGAAGCCCCAGTCTTCCTGGCTCCTCTCGGGAAAGCCGGTGGGTGCTGGTCCGGTCGGGTCGATCTCGCGCAGCCAGCGATGAAACACCTCGCTGTTCAGCGAGGCTCCCTGGAACTTGAAGGCCGCGTCGAATGCCGCGAGGTACTCGTCGGCGTGATCGACGCCGAGCGACGTGAGACGCGAGCCGTCCGAGAGGCGCAGGAACCGCGACTCGGCGATCGAGGCGCCCGTCTGCGTCGTGCCGCTCTGCTCGCCGAAGGCGAAGCTGGCTCCCATCTGCGCGACGAGCTCTTCGCTGTGCTCCAAGTCGGCATAGCTCTGGCCGTACTTGCCAAAGGGCTCGCACCAGATCGAGGCCGCGTAGGCGAACTCGGTGTTGACCTGCTCGGGTGTGAGGTCGCTGGCCCAGAGGCCGTTGCCCACCATCGCACGATACCAAAGTCCCTCGATGGGCTGACCGATCGCCCAGATGCCGACGGAGCGATCGGGACGGAAGTAGGTCGTCGCCAATGAACGGTCGGCGAGCTGCGTGCGCAACGAGCCGTTGAGCCAGTCGCGCGAGCCGGGGACGAAGGCCTTGCCGACGTAGAGGTCGAAGGCCGGATCGAACGCGTAGTTCATCCAGAAGTCGTGGAAGATGACGGTGTGCCCGTCATCGGTGTCCGAGTCGAGGTTCATGAAGAAGCGCAGCTTGGGGTCGAGCGCCATCACGCGGAACTCGAGGCGCCCGCGCTCGATTTCGAACTCGTTCAGATCGCTGACCGCGATCGGATCGCCGCTCGTGCTCGCGCGCGTCTCCAGGTTGCGATACTCGTCGTTCGCGGTGGCGAAGCCCGTGTAGCGGAACTGCATGCGTCCATTGATGCGCAGCTCGAATGGCGTCTTCGCTTCCTTCGTCGAGCGGAGGATGAAGCCCTTGTCGTAGAGCGCTTCGAAGGTCGGAGGTTTCTTCGCCGCGTCGGCTTCCGTGCGCTGCTTCTCCTTCTCGGCGAGCTCGCGGATCATCGCCTCTTGCTCGTCGAGGCGCTTCAGGAGGCTCTCGTAGTCGGGCGGCTTCGGCGGAGGCGTCGGCTCTTGCTCCTGGCTGCGAGCCGCGCCGGCGAGGCCCCAGACGACGCCGCTGAAGAGAATCGCCGCGCGACAGAGACGCGAAGGGCACGCGAGCGCGGGAAGTGAGTGCATGCAGGCCTCGTGCCCTGAGGGCGGATGGAGGAGAAGCGTGTGCCGCGGGGCGACGCCAGGCAACCGAGCCTGCGCTACGCCACCGTGCTCCGCGAGAGCAAAGCGCCCCGCGCGAACAACCGCCATACCAAAACGACGAGGGCTTCCAGGGCGATTCAAGGTCGCGGGGAATCTCGGTCGAAACGAACGTGCGATGTTCGTCGATCCCGAGGCTCCGCGCGCTCGCGCGCGCTCCCAGCGCTGGCCCTTGCTCCTGCTCGTGCCGGCGCTCGCCGTCGTCGCGTGGCCGCGGTCCGCTGGTCCGCGGCATCGGCGCGCCGAGGGCGAAGAGCCGCTGCGCGTCGCCTATCCCCAGGTGCGGATCGTCTCACCCGCGGATCTCGAAGCGTTACGCGGTCGTTGCCTCGTGATCGACGTCCTGACGGAGGCTCCACGTGCGAGCGCCGTCCTGGCGGCGGAGCTCGGCGCCGCGCCGCGCGAGCTGCCGATCGTCTTCCGCGCGCCGCGCGCGCGCGCCGCTCAGGCGCTCGAAGCCGCGCTCCGCGCGCGCGTCGCGGGCTTCGAGAACGCCTGCGCCTACCTCGTCGACTGACGCGACGCTACTAGCCCTGCGGTCGCGGCGGAGCGACGCTCTGCGGCGTGAGCGAGAAGTGCAACTTCGCGACCTCGCCGAGGGCCGCGGGCCCGAAGGAGCGCGCGAACTCCTTGATGGCGCGCGAGACGGGGCCGCCGGACCCGGCCGGGAGCTCGGTTCCGAAGGGTTGGCCCTGTTCGCGGAGACCCTGGACGAACGCGGCGCGCGCGAGCACGCTCGCGGCGGCGACCGCGACGTCGCGCTCGCCCTTCGTGCGCAGCTCGAGGCGTGTACCGCGCGGCAGCGCGAGCGCCTTGGCGAGTCGCGCCGCGGCGGGCGTGAACTGGTCGATCAGGACGATCGGCGGGGGCGCCGCGAGGCGCGGCGCGAGCGCGCGCCAGCATTCCGCGTAGAGCTCGCCGAGCAGGACGTTGATGTTGCCGGTGGCCGCGTAGCGCGCGTTGTAATGCGGAGGTGCGAGAGAGACGACTGCGCCGCGGCCGGTCTCCTCGAGCTTGCCCGCCAGGCGCTCGACCTGCGGATCGCTGAGCTGCTTGCAGTCCGCGATGCCCCAGCGCACGAGCTCGCGCGAGTGCTCTTCGTCGACGTGATAGAGCGCCGCGACGAGCGGACCGAAGTAGTCGCCCTTCCCGCTCTCGTCGCCGCCGACGCGGACGCCTCCGAGCTCGAAGGGATCCACCGACGCGCGGATCTCCCCGTCGCTCGTCGGCAGCGCTTGCCCCAAGTCCTCGGCGAGCTGTGCGGCCGAGGGACCGGCGACGACGAAGGTGAAGCCCTTCTTGCCGTGATAGGCATTCAGGACTGCGCTCTCCGTCGTTCGCCGCGCGAGGCGCCACTGGCGGCCGTAGGCGATCTCGCGTTGCTCGCGCTCTTCCCAGCCTGCGCCGCGGACGCGCTCCAGCAGCGCCGCGCAGTAGCTCGCGAAGTCGTTCACCTCTCGCCGTCGATCGGTCGGCGTCCCGAGAAGCCCTCATCGATGGGATGCCACGCCGCGATGTCCTCTTCGCCGTGCTTCCAGCAGAGGAAGACCATCTCGTCGCCGCGCCACGAATAGAAGTCGATGAGGCCGACCTCGGGGTCCTTCACGTAAGCGCCGAGCTCGTTCACCGCGGCGAGGGTCAAGCGGAAGCGCTCCTCGGCGGCGCGTCGATCGCGCGTCAGGCGCTCGAGGCGATCGGGATCGTTCGCCAGCGCGACGCCGGCCTTCTGCAGGCGCAGATGCGCGCGCTTCAGGCCCTGCGTCGCTTCCATCAGCAGCGCGACGCGCGGGCGGAGCTCGGGCAAACGGCGCCGCGCTTCGGCGAGGTCGACGATCTCGGTGATGACGTTGGGCTCGGCCATGGCGCCGGGCATTGTGGAGCGTCGTCGCGACCCCTTCAACGTCACCCGAGGGAAAGTCGCGCGCGGAGCTGCGCTCCACGCCGTCGATCCGCAGAATTCGACCCGCATCTGCAACCCGAGCGCGGAGGGTGCATCGCGCGTCGACCTCGGCGCGATCCAAGCGCGCGGCGCGTTCGCGGCGGGGCAGACCTTCTACGCACAAGTGCTGAACGTCGATCTCGCGACGGGGGCAGCCGGGCTGTCGAACCTGGTGTCGTTCTCGATCCTCTGAGCGCGAGCCGGCGCGGGATCTCGGGCGGGGCGTGGGGCACGGGAGTGCTCCGCGCCCCGCGCCTATTCCGGAGCGCGGCCGAGCCGGGCACTGGTCTCGCGCCGCGCATGCGCTAACCTCTTCGCCCTTCGAACCCGGCGCCCCCATGCCCCGGCGGCGCCCTCGCCAGACGCAGGTGACGATGATGACCCCGCTCCGCCGCGGCGCCCCCGCGGTCCTCGCTCTGGCTCTCACGGCGCTCCTCGCGCGCGCCGACGAGGGCATGTGGCTCCTCACCCAAGTCGCGAAGCTCCCGCTCCGCGAGAAGGGTCTGCAGATCGACCCCACGCTGATCTACCGAGCCGACGGTCCGTGCCTCGCGCACGCGATCGTGCAGGTCGACGGCGGCACTGGCGAGCTCGTCTCGCCGGACGGGCTGATCCTCACCAACCACCACGTCGTCTTCGACGGCGTGCAGCAGGTGAGCGCCGAGGGCAAGAACTACGTCGACAACGGCTTCCTCGCGCGCACTCGCGAAGAGGAGCCCTACGTCTCGGGCTACGACGCGCACATCACGCTGCGCGTCGAAGAGGTCACCGCCAAGATCTTGGAAGGGCTCGCGCCGAACGCGAACGAGCAGGACCGCGAGCGCCACGTGCGGAAGAGCAGCGCCGCCGTCGTCGGGGAGGCCCAAGCGAAGCCCGGCGAGGAGCACTTGGAGCACACGATCGTCGAGCACTTCAGCGGCGCGCGCTTCTTCCTCTACACGAAGCTCGTGCTGCCCGACGTGCGTCTCGTCTACGCGCCGCCGAAGTCGATCGGCGAGTTCGGTGGCGACATCGACAACTTCATGTGGCCGCGGCACTGCGCCGACTTCGGCTTCTTCCGCGCCTACACCGGCCCGGACGGCAAGCCCGCGAAGCACGCGAAGGAGAACGTGCCGTACCGCCCGCAGACCTGGCTCAAGATCTCGACCGAAGGAGTGAAGGACGGCGACTTCACCTTCGTGATGGGGCATCCGGGCCAGACCATGCGCGAGCGCGGCTCGCTCTCGATGGCGTTCAACCGCGACTTCCAGCTCCCGGCGCAGGTGAATCAGCTCGAGCAGATCATCCAGCAGCTCGAGGAGGCCTCGAAGGCGAGCGAGAAGGCGTATCTCGACAACATCGCGCAGATCAAGTCGCTGAACAACGCGCTCAAGAACTTCGTCGGCAAGGTCGACGGTCTGCATCGCCGCGCGTTGGTCGAGAAGGTCGCCGCCGAGGAGGCGAAGCTCGTCGCGTGGATCCAGGCGGATCCCGAGCGCGCGAAGCGCTGGGGCCGGACGATGCCGACGATGAAGGCGCTCTACGACGTGCTGCCGCACCGGGAGAAGCTGCTCGAGGTCATCGCGCAGATCGAGCGGACCGAGCTCCTGAAGATCGCCGCCAAGGTGCAGAAGCTCGCCGTCGAGCTCGGCAAGCCCGACGCGCAGCGCGAGCGCGCGTATCGCGACGATCGCCGCGAGAAGCTGATCAGCGACTCGAAGGAGATGCTGGAGAAGCTCGATCGCGCGAAGGCGATGGCGCAGCTCCAGGACGCGTTCGCGGCCCTGGCCGAGCTGCCCAACGAAGCTCTGCCCGCGGAGGTTCGCGGCGCGATGGGCAGCGCGAGCGGCGAGGCGCGCGTGAGCGTGCTGCGCGAGTTCGCGCAGCGCATCGCGGAGACGACGGGGCTCGGTACCGCGGGCCGCCTCGAGCAGTGGCTCGGCGCGAAGAGCGCGAGCGAGATCCCGCTCGACGATCCTCTCGTCCACGTCGCGGTGAAGGCCGCCGAGATGAAAGACATGCTCGGGCAGCAGGGCTTGAACCGCACGCTGAGCGCGCTGCGCCGCCAGATGTACGAAGCGCGCGCCGCGCGCGGCGGCGAGCTCTACCCGGACGCGAACAGCAACCTGCGCTTCACCTACGGCTACGTGAAGGGCTACTCGCCGAAGGACGCCGTCTGGTACACGCCGATCACGACGGTGCGCGGCGTGCTCGAGAAGGACACGGGCGAAGCGCCGTTCAACTCGCCGAAGAAGCTGCTCGATCTGCTCCGCGCCGGCGAGTTCGGTCGCTGGGCCGATCCGCGGCACGGCAACTCGATCCCGGTCGCGTTCACGCACACCGTCGACATCACCGGCGGCAACTCCGGCTCGCCGGCGCTGAACGCGAAGGGCGAGCTGATCGGCATCGTGTTCGACGGCAACTTCGAGTCGCTGACGGCGGACTACGTCTACGACGACTCGATCACGCGCTGCATCTCGGTGGACATCCGCTACTGCCTCTTCCTGCTCGAGCGCTACGACGAAGCGGGGCATCTGCTGGCGGAGCTCGGCTTCCGCTCGTGAGGCGTTCCAAGCACGTGCTCGGGCTCGCGCTGCTCGTCGGAGCTTCCGCCGCCGCCTCGGCGTCGGCGCAGGCTCCGGCGCGGCCGCCGCTGCTGCGCGGGCCCGTGCATCCCGCGGGACTGCTCGCACCCGCGGATGCCGACGCGATCGTGCGCGTGAGCGTCGCTCCGCTGCGCGGCGAGCCGCGCCACGGCGCGGAGCAGGTCGATCAGGTGCTGCTCGGCACGGCGCTGCGCGTGCTCGAGCGGAAGGGCGGCTGGGAACGCGTGCGCACACCCTACGGCTACGAGGGCTGGCTCACGGCGGGCTCGACCAGCGCGCTCGTCGCCGGTGCCGCGCGCTGGACCCCGACGCATCTCTTCGCGCAGCGCACCGGCGAAGCGCTGGAGCAGCCGGCCGACGACGCGGCACCCGTGATCGATCTCGTGCTCGGCGTGCCGCTGCGCGTCGAGCGACAGGTATCGAGCGGCTTCGCGGAGCTGCGTCTGCCCGACGGCCGGACGGCGTGGATGCGCGCGAGCTCCCTCGTGCCGCTCGCGAAGGAAGGCGAGGTCGCGCCGAGCGCCGACGGCGTGATCGCGCTGGCGCGCTCCCTCCGCGGCCTGCCCTATCTCTGGGGCGGCAACTCGGCGAAGGGCTTCGACTGCTCGGGCTACACGCAGACGGTCTTCCGCCTGAACGGCGTGGCCCTTCCGCGCGATGCCTCGCCGCAGAGCACCTGCGGTGAGGACATCGCCTGGCAGGCAGGCTTCGAGGCGGTGCGTCCCGGCGATCTGCTCTTCTTCGGATCGAAGCGCGAGCGCATCACGCACGTCGCGATCTCGCTCGGCGGAGCGCGCTTCATCCATTGCGCGACGGACGTGCACGAGGCGAGCCTCGATCCGCGCGATCCCGATCACGAACCCGAGCGCCGGAGCTCGCTGCAGGCGATCCGGCGCGTCCTGCCAGCTGGAGGTGCACGGCGATGAACGTCTTCGATGTCCAGGCGAGCCTGCGGGCTCTGCTGCCCGCCGAGCGCTTCCTCGTCTTCGAGGAGCTGCGCACGGAGGTCGCCGCGGGCGGCGTCAAGGCGCTGCAGGTCGTGCTCCCTGCCCTGCCGCGCAAGATCGGCCGCGAGCAGCTCCCGCCCGAGCTCGCCCTCGAGGGCGACGTTTCGGTCGATCTCGGGGCTTGGCGCGCTTGCGATGCCGCCGCGCTCGAGCTGCTGCATGTCGCGCAAGCGGGCGATGACGCGCTGCGCGAGCTCTACGCCCACGGCGACATCGAAGAGCGCGCGATGGTGCTGCGCTCGCTCGCGTGCCGGCCGGTGAGCGCGGGGACGGTGGCGTTGCTCGGCGAAGTGCAGCGCACCAACGTGCAGTCGCACTTCGAGGCCGCGATCTGCGACTCGAACCTCGTCGCGCGTTCACTCGGCCGCGCGGGCTTCGCGCAGGCCGATCTCGATCGGCTGGTGCTGAAGGCCGCGTTCCTCGGCATCGAGCTCGTGCGGCTCTTCGATGTGCACCGCCATGCGAACCCCGAGCTCTCGCGCATGCTGCAGGACCTCGCCACCGAGCGCGAGGCCGCCGGCCGCGCGGTCTGGCGCGACACCGCGCGTTTGATTGCCCGCGCGCCCACGGCGGGAACGCTCGCGCGTTTGGTCGGCGGGCTCGAGCACGGCGACGACGGCACGCGCCTCGCCGCGGCCGAAGGGCTCGATGCCCTGCTCTCGCGCGATCGCTCGCAGCGCGACGAGCTGCATCTCTACCTGCGCGAGCGCTTGCCGCGCGAGCCGCGCGCCGAGATCCGCGCCGCGCTGGAGCGCGCTCTCGCGCGCTGAGCGCGACGCTCGCTCTCGCTGCCTCCCTCTCCGCTCTTCTCCTCCTTCGCCCGACGCTCCCCGATGCGCATCTTCGAGCCCCACATCCACATGTTCTCGCGCGTGACCGACGACTACGAGCGCATGGCGCTCGCAGGGGTCCGCGCGGTGCTGGAGCCCGCGTTCTGGCTCGGTCAGAACCGCACGACCGTCGGCACGTTCGTCGACTACTTCGACACCTTGATCGGGTGGGAGCGCTTCCGCGCGCAGCAGTTCGGCATCCATCACTTCTGCACGATGGCGCTGAACCCGCGCGAGGCGAACGACGACCGCGTGAACCAGGCGGTGATCGAGGTTCTGCCGCGCTACCTCGAGAAGGATGGCGTCCTCGGCGTCGGCGAGATCGGCCTCGACGACCAGACCAAGAAGGAAGAGCACTACTTCCTGGCGCAGCTCGCTCTCGCGAAGAAGCACGACCTGCCGGTGCTCGTGCACACGCCGCACCGCGACAAGAAGAAGGGCTTCCAGCGCTGCATCGATCTCATCCGCGACGCCGCGTTCCCGTACGAGCGCGTGCTGCTCGACCACGGCAACGAGGAGACGATCAAGATCACGCGCGAGCTCGGTTGCGTCAGCGGCTTCTCGATCTACCCCTTCACCAAGATGGACACGAACCGCATGGTCGCCATCGTGAAGGAGTACGGCGTCGAGCGCATGGTCATCAACTCCGCCGCCGACTGGGGCGTCTCCGACCCGCTGATGGTGCCGAAGACGATGGTGAAGCTCGAGCAAGCGGGTCTCCGCCCCGCGCTGATCGAGCAGCTCGTGTGGGGGAACCCCGTCGCCTTCTTCTCGCAGGGCGGGCGCCTCGACGTCGCGCGGCTCGAGCAGCCGGCGAACATCGATCGCCGGCAGACCTTCGAGGGGAACTCGGTGTTGCGGGGGCAGGATCCGGACGCGTAGGGGGCTGCGCCCCCTACGTGGTTGGTTGGGTTCAACGGCTGACTCCGTTGAGACCGACGGGGGCTCGCGGTCGCCCGACGCCGCGATGTCCGCGGGCTTCAGCGGCTGACGCCGTCTCGGGCGAAGCTTGGCACGGGTTGGCTCAGCGCGCGCGGCGCGCGAGACGGATCGGATGCGTGTCCGACTTCGGCAGCACGAGCTCGCGCGCTTCGACTTCGCGGCCCCGAGGATCGAGTAGGCGGAGGTGATGCGTGCCCGCGGGGAGCACGAGATCGATCTCGCGTGCACCATTCACCTGGAGGCGCTGAAGCGTTGCTCCTGCCGCGTCGGAAAGCTCGACGACGCCGTGCTCCCAGGGTTCCAGGCGCGCCGAAACGGTGAGCGGGTGACGCGTGCTCGGCCAGCGCAGGACGAGCTCATTCGCTGGCCCCTCGGTGAGATCGACGAGCGCGTGGACG
>JAEUHW010000018.1 GCA_016793245.1 Planctomycetota bacterium | reverse complement strand
ATCGACGAAGCGAAGCCGCGCCCGGAGGCGCAGCAAGCGACGTGAACGACGCGCGACGCTCCGCGTTTCTCGCTCGCGTCCTTCGCGCGTCGTCGCTCGGACACCATCGACGCGCTACGCGCGCGTCGGGCGCGGCGCTTGCTTCGCCGGAGGGCCGGGCGTAGCGCATGCGCGCTCTTGCGCTCGATCGCTTCTCGCCTTCACGCTCGCTCACGAGATCGACGCGTCGATGCTCACGGGCTTCTCCGCCAGAACTCACGCGAAGCAAGCGCCGCCCGGGCGCGGTCGCCCGCCGTGCCCGGCAACGAGGCGCAGGGACTCGTCTCGTGCCACCCCGAGGGCCCTCGAGATCCGCGAGTCGTTCCGCCCTCCCCCTCGCGCCGAGCATGCTGCCTCGGTCCCCCGCTGCCCACTCGATCTGGCTCCGCGAGGGCCTCGCGCGCGCCTCGGCGAGATCGCCGAGGGGGTTGGCGGCATGGTAGCCTCTCCGCCCCACATGGCCGAGATCAGCCCGCCCACCGGCGCTCCCGACTTGAAGCGCCTGCGCATCGAGCGACCGACGGCGGAAGCGCCGCGGAGCGGAGGTGCACGTCCGCGCCGGGGCCTGCGCTGGGGATGGCTGCTCGCGCTCGCGGCCGCGGCGGCCGCGTGGTGGTTCCGCGCCGAGCTCCAACAGGCGGCGGGGCTCGAGACGAACACCGCGCTGCTGGTGCGCACGGTCTTCGTGCGGAGCGAGGTCGCCACCCCGGCGGGAGCGATCGGCTCGAATGGCTACATCGTCGCGCGCCGGCGCGCCTCGCTCTCGACCGTGCTCTCGGGCCTGCTCGTGGAGATGAAGGTCGAAGAGGGCCAGCGCGTCGAGGCGGATCAAGTCATCGCGCGCATCCAGTTCGACGATTACGCCGTGAACCTGCGGACGCGCGATCTCGCGATCGAAGTGCTCGCCCGGCAGCGTGTACCGCTCGAGCAGCAAGCTGCGGCCGCGAAGTTCGCGATCGAGCGCGCCGAGAAGGAGCGCGAGACGGCGCGGATGGAGCTCGAGCAAGCGCGCGCGAGCGAGCGCTTGGCGCAGATCGAGATCGAGCGCCAGCGGCCGCTGCATGCCACGGGCGATTTCCCATCGCTGGACCTCGACCGCCTGGTCGCGGCGGAAGACCGAGCGAAGGCCGGCGTGGCCGCAGCGGAGGCGCGCGTCGCCGCCGCGACGGCGGGACGCGAAGAAGCTGAGGCGCAGGCCGCGGCGCGCGCCGCCGACTTGCTCCGGCTCGATGCGGACAGCGAGCGCGCGCGCTCGGAGAAGGACGCCGCGGCGATCCTGCTCGAGCGCACCTACGTTCGCGCGCCGTTCGCCGGTGTGATCGTGCGCAAGAACGCCGAGGAGGGAGAGGTCGTCGCCTCCACCGGTGGCCAGGGGAATTCGCGCGGCTCCGTCGCCGAGCTGGTCGACTTCGACAGCTTGGAGGTGCAGGTCGAGCTCCCCGAGACGCGCATCCTGCAAGTGAAGGAGAGCCCGAGCGCGCAGGTCTTCTTCGACGCGGAGCCCACGCGGGCCTGGCCTGCGAAGGTGAGCCGCATCTGGCCCACCGCCGACCGCGCGAAGGCGACGATCGAGGTGCGCGTCGCGTTCCCCGAAGGCGGCATCCCGCCGATCGCGCGGCCCGAGATGGGCGTCCGCGTCAGCTTCGCGCCTCCGGGTGCCGCGGCGCCGACGAAGACCGCGCCCGAGATGCTGGTGCCGAGAGCGGCCCTCTTCGATCTCCGCGGCGAGCGCGCTGCGGTGTTCGTGGTCGAGGATGCGATGCTGAAGCGAGTGGAGCTCGAGCTCGGCGCGGAGCGCGGCGAGAGCCGCGTCGTGCGCAGCGGTCTCCGCTCCGGTGCCGAGGTGGTCCTGGATCCCGCGCCTACCTGGCGCGAGGGTCAGATGGTTCGCCGGGGCTGAGCGGCTTCGCCGCGGAACGCCGAGGAACGAGGAACATCGCCCCGCGCCGATCGCGGGGTGCTTAGGAGTGACCGAGGATGAGCAGCTCGAGCCAAGATCGCCGGGGACGCATCTCCATCGCGGGCGTCCGCAAGTCGTACACACGCGGCACGGAAGAGGTGACCGTGCTCTCGGGCGTCGATCTCGAGATCGAAGCCGGCCGCGTCGTGGCGCTCATGGGCCCGTCGGGCTCCGGCAAGTCGACGCTGCTGAACCTGATCGGCGGCCTCGACGTCGCCGACGAAGGGCGCATCACCGTCGACGACACCGTGATCACCGCGCTGCGCGCCGACGAGCTCGCCGCGTGGCGCTCGCGGCACGTGGGCTTCGTGTTCCAGTCGTTCAACCTGATCCCGGTGCTCACCGCACAGGAGAACGTCGAGCTGCCGCTGCTGCTGCAGCCGCTCTCGAAGGCGCAGCGTAAGGAGCAGGCGCGCTACGCGCTCGAGATCGTCGGCCTCGCCGATCGCGCGGGCCATCGCCCGGGCCAGCTCTCCGGCGGTCAGGAGCAGCGCGTCGCGATCGCGCGCGCGATCGCGAGCGACCCGACGCTGATCCTCGCCGACGAGCCCACCGGCGACCTGGACCGCACCAACGCCGACGCCGTGCTGCAGATGCTGAGGCGCTTGGCCGACGAGCTCGGGAAGACCGTGCTGATGGTGACGCACGACAACGCCGCCTCGGCGTTCGCCCACCAGACCGTGCACCTCGACAAGGGCGCCCTCGCCGGCGTGGCGCACGCATGAGCCTGTTCACGCTGCTGCGGCGGAACCTGCTGCGCCACAAACTGCGGAACGCCCTCACCGCGCTCGCTGTGGCGGTGGCGCTCTTCCTCTTCTGCTTCCTCTACTCGGTGATCACGACGCTGAAGAGCGCGGTCACGTCCTCTTCGGCCGATCGCGTCGTCGTGCAGAGCGCGGTGAGCCTCTTCATGGACCTGCCGAAGACCTACACGGCGAAGCTCGCCGACGTCGAGGGCGTCGAGTCCGTCGCGCGCTGGAACTGGTTCGGCGGCGTCTACCGCGACCCCAGCAACTTCTTCGCGCAGTTCGCGGTCGATCCCGAGATCTTCCTCGCGCAGTTCAAGGAGTGCGTGATCACGCCGGAGGAGCGCGCCGCCTGGCTCGCCGATCGCCGCGGCTGCCTCATCGGTCGCGCGCTCGCGCGCAAGTTCGGCTGGAAGATCGGAGACACGATCCCGCTGATCGGCACGATCTACACGCGCCCCGAGGGCGCGGCATGGGAGTTCACCGTGCGCGGCATCTACTCTTCGTCGAAGACGAACCTCGACGAGAGCACGCTGTGGTTCCAGTACGAGTTCCTGGACGAGAGCATCGTGAACGGCGGCGTGCAGGGCCCGAAGGGTGTCGGCGTCTTCTACGTGAAGACGAAGCCCGGCACGAGCCTCGCCGAGATCACGCAGCGCATCGACGCGCGCTTCGAGGGCGACGAGCAGCGCACGCTCACGCAGACGGAGGCCGCCTTCCAGGCGGGCTTCATCACCATGCTGGGAAGCGTGCCCGCGTTCCTCTCCGGAATCGGCGGCGCCGTGCTCTTCGCGATCCTCTTCTCCGTCGTGAACACGATGATGATCACGTCGCGCGAGCGCACGAAGGAGCTCGGCGTGCTCCAGGCTCTCGGCTTCCGGCGCGCCATCGGCGCGCGGCTCCTGCTCTTCGAGTCGATGCTGCTCTGCGGCCTCGGCGGCTTAGCGGGCCTCGCCCTCGGAGCTTCCACCGAAGGCACCTTCCGCGAGATGTTCGGCACGCAGATCCCCGGCTACACCGTGGAACCGCTGACGCTCGTGATCGGCGTCGCGATCGCGCTCGCCGTCGGCGCAGCGGGCGGACTCTTCCCGGCTCTGCAGGCTCGCGGCCTGCGCGTAGCGGATGCGCTCCGCGCGGAGGCTTGATCCATGGCGCTGAAGCTGCTGCCCCTCGCCTATCCGCTCCGCTCGCTGCGCGTGCGCTGGACCTCGTCCGCCTACAGCGCGATCGGCATCGCGCTCTCCGTCGCCGTGTTCAGCGCGATCCTCTCGCTGCGCGCGGGCTTCCAGGAGGCGTTCTCGGAGACGGGACGCGAGGACGTCGCGATCTACCTCCGCCCGGGCGCCACCAGCGAAGGCGAGAGCGGGATCCGCAAGGAGCAGATCGAGCTCCTGAAGAAAGGTCGCCCCGAGATCGCCACCGATGCGGACGGCGTGCCGCTCGCGGCCGGTGAGTCCTATCTCGCCCTGAACCTCGCGCGATTGGACGGAGGCACGACCAACGTGCCGATCCGCGGCATCGAGCCGATGTCGCTGAAGGTCCACGGCGCGGACCTCCGCGTCGTCGAAGGCCGGCCGATCAGCTTCGGCGCCGACGAGGTCATGGTGGGCCGCCCCCTCGCGAACCGCATCCGCGACTGCCGCCTCGGCGACACGCTGCAGATCAACTACGGCAAGTTCCGCGTGGTCGGGATCTTCGATCACGGCGGCGCCTACACCTCCGAGATCTGGGTCGACGCCGATCGCCTGGCCGGCGCGGTGAAGCGCGAGGTGCGCCAGCGCGTGATGGCGCAGATGAAGCCGGGCGTCTCGATCGAGACGGTGGCGCAGGAGCTCGAAGGCGACAAGCAGACGCCGATGAAGGTGCTCGGCGAGCGCGCCTACTTCGCTTCGCAGACCGGCGCTCTCGGCAGCACGCTGCTCGTCTTGGGCCTGCTGATCGGCGGCATCATGGGCATCGCGGCCATGCTCGGCGCCACGAACACCATGCTGGCCTCGGTCGGGTCGCGCACGCGCGAGGTCGGGATCCTGCTCTCGCTCGGCTTCGGCCGGCTCGCGATCTTCCTCTCGTTCCTGCTTGAGAGCGCGCTGATCGGCTTGGCCGGCGCAGCGGTCGGCCTCCTGCTCGTCGTGCCGCTGAACGGCATCGAGACGGGCACCACCAACTTCCAGACCTTCACCGAGGCGACCTTCGCGTTCCGCATCACGCCGGGCCTCCTGCTCGACGCGACGATCTTCGCGGTCGTGCTCGGGCTGATCGGCGGCGCCGCACCAGCGTGGAAAGCCGCGCGCATGCTGCCGACCCAGGCCCTGAGACGCCAGTAAAGCGCTGCTCGCGGACCGCGACCTGTCACTCGTCCCCCACTTCGCTCATCTCCCGAACCTCTCTACCTCTCGCCCTTCCATGAGCATCCGCATCGAGTCCGATTCCATGGGCCCCGTCGAGGTCCAAGCCGATCGCTACTGGGGCGCGCAGACGCAGCGCTCGCTCGAGAACTTCAAGATCGGCGGGCACCGCTTTCCGCGCGAGTTCGTGCGAGCGTTGGCGATCGTGAAGAAGGCCGCCGCGCGCACGAACGCCGCGATGGGCTCGCTCGACAAGAGGATCGCGAGCGCGATCGAGAAGGCCGCCGACGAGGTGATCGAGGGCGCGCTCGACGAGCACTTCCCGCTCGTCGTCTGGCAGACCGGCAGCGGCACCCAGACGAACATGAACGCCAACGAGGTCATCGCGAATCGCGCCGCCGAGCTGCTCGGCGGTGCTAAGGGCGACAAGAACCTCGTGCACCCGAACGACCACGTGAATCGCGCGCAGTCGTCGAACGACGTGTTCCCGACCGCGATGCACGTCGCCGCCGCGGACGCGCTGAAGAACCGCGTGCTACCCGCGCTGCGCGCGCTGGAGAGCGTGCTCGCCGAGAAGGCCGCCGCGTTCCACGACATCGTGAAGATCGGCCGCACGCACCTGCAGGACGCGACGCCGCTCACGCTAGGTCAGGAGTTCTCCGGCTACGCCTGGCAGCTGAAGCATGTCGGCGATTGCGTGGAGGGCGCCTGCGAGCGCCTCTATCTGCTGCCGCTCGGCGGCACGGCGGTCGGCACGGGGCTCAACACGGTCGAGGGCTACGACGAGCAGGTCGCACGCGCGATCGCGGCGATCTCGGAGCTCCCCTTCGTCACGGCGCCGAACAAGTTCGCCTACATGGCCGGCAACGACGCGATCGTCGAGGCCTCCGGCGCGCTGAAGACCGTCGCGGCCGCGCTGCACAAGATCGCGAACGACATCCGCTGGCTCTCCTCGGGCCCGCGCTGCGGCATCGGCGAGATCCTGATCCCCGAGAACGAGCCCGGCTCCTCGATCATGCCGGGCAAGGTGAACCCCACGCAGTGCGAGGCCATGACCATGGTCTGCGCGCAGGTCTTCGGCAACGACGTCGCGATCAACTTCGCCGGCGCCTCGGGCAACTTCGAGCTCAACGTCTACAAGCCGGTGATGATCCACAACCTGCTCACCTCGGCGCGCCTGCTCGCGGATGCGTGCGACTCCTTCCGCACGAACTGCGCGATCGGCATCGAGGCCGACCGTGCGCGCATCGACGAGCACCTGCACCGCTCGCTGATGCTTGTCACGGCGCTGAATCCCCACATCGGCTACGACAACGCGGCCAAGGTGGCGAAGAAGGCGCACGCCGAGGGCAAGACGCTGAAGGAGACGGCGGTCGAGCTCGGACTGCTGAAGGGCGAGGACTTCGACAAGTGGGTGCGGCCGGAGACGATGATCGGGCCGTCGAAGGCGAAGAAGAGCTGAACGAGGCGCGCCGTCGAGCCGCGCCGCGCGCGCGGCTCAGAGCGCCACGCCGACCAACGCGCCCACGCCCGCGGTGAGCGCCATCGCGAGCGCCCCCCACAGCACGATGCGCAGCACCGGCCGGAGCGTCGGTGCTCCGCCCGTGCGGGCGCCGAGCGCACCGAGGATCGCCAGCGCCGCGATCGAGCAGAGCGAGACGCTGATGACCAAGCTCGGGAGCGGCAGCAGCGCGGAGGCGAGGAGCGGGAGCACGGCGCCGACGGCGAAGGTTCCCGCGGAGGCGAACGCCGCCTGCACCGGACGGGCGGTGGTCATTTCCGTGATGCCGAGCTCGTCGCGCGCGTGTGCGCCGAGGGCGTCGTGCGCGGTGAGCTGCGTCGCCACCTGATCGGCGAGCTCCTGGCTCAGGCCGCGCTGCACGTAGATCCAGGCGAGCTCGGAGTGTTCGTGATCGGGGTCGTCGCGGAGCTCGATTCGCTCGCGCTCGAGATCCGCCCGCTCGGTATCCGACTGCGAGCTCACCGAGACGTACTCGCCCGCGGC
Organism: Planctomycetota bacterium; assembly: GCA_016793245.1. GTDB lineage: Bacteria > Planctomycetota > UBA1135 > UBA1135 > JADKAF01 > JADKAF01. Next base: position 9,546 of record JAEUHW010000018.1, on the reverse strand, counting down.
CATCGACATGGCCCCCGCGACGAGACCCGAGAGGCCGGTGAGGAGCAGGGTCTCGCGCGTGCCGCCGGCGGCGGCGACTCCGGCGAGCAGGCTGCCCGTGGAGACGATGCCGTCGTTGGCACCCAGAACGGCGGCGCGAAGCCAGCCGATGCGGTGCGTGCGATGTCGTTCGTCGTGTCTCATCGAGATCGTGGGAGCGCGGAGCAGACTCTAGAATGCCTCGCATGTCGAGCCCGAACCTCCTCCACCGCGCGCGCCGATCCCCGTTCGTCGCGAGCTTCCTCCTCCTCACCGCGTGCGGCACGGTCCAGGACCGCACGCCTCCTCCATCAGAGCTCGCCGGCTCCCTCGCGATCCCCGGCATCCCCGACGCGCGCCGCTGGGGCGACGACGGCTCGCCGCAGATCGAGGCCTGGCTGCAGCGCGAGGACCATGAGGTGCGCGCGCGCTTCTCCGAGGTCTGCGATCGCGAGCACACCTACCTCGCGCTCTCCGGCGGCGGGGCGAACGGAGCCTTCGGCGCGGGCTTGCTCTGCGGCTGGTCCGCGACCGGCAAGCGCCCGAAGTTCACGCTCGTCACCGGCGTCAGCACCGGCGCGCTCGCGGCCCCCTTCGCCTTCCTCGGCCCGGACTACGACGACGAGCTGAAGGAGGTCTACACGACGACGCGCACGCGCGACATCGTGGAGGAGCGCACGCTGCTCGCGGCGCTCACCGGCGACTCCTTCTACGACACCGACCGGCTCGCGCGCATGATCGAGCGCTACATCACGCCCGAGCTGCTCGAGGCCGTCGCCGTCGAGCATCGCAAGGGCCGCGGCCTCTTCATCGCGACGACGAACTTGGACGCGCTGCGCCCCGTGATCTGGAACTTCGGCGCCATCGCCGCGAGCGAGGCCCAAGACAAGCTCGCGCTCGCGCGCCGCGTGCTCCTCGCCTCCGCGTCGATCCCGCTCGCCTTCCCGCCCGTGCTCTTCGATGTCGACGCCTCCGACGGCAAGCGCTACGACGAGCTGCACGTCGATGGCGGTGCCACGGCGCAGGTCTTCCTCTATCCGCTCGGCGTCGATTGGGGCGCGGTCGAGAAGAAGCTCGGCGTCCGCGGGCGCCCCGAGGTCTTCGTCATCTACAACAACAAGCTCGAGGCGAGCTGGAACGCGATCGACCCTCCGAGCCTCACCGCGCTGATCTCGCCGACGATGGGCTCGCTGATCCGCACGCAGGGCATCGGCGACCTCTATCGCATGTACGTCGGCGCGCAGCGCGACGGCTTGAAGTTCCACCTCGCGCACATCCCCTCCGACTTCCAGGAGAGCCAGAAGGAGATGTTCGACAAGGTGTACATGACGAAGCTCTTCGAGCGCGGTTTGGCGCAGGCGCAGTCGGGCACGCCCTGGCTCGACAGGCCGCCCGGCCTGTAACTCGCGCGAGCTCGCTCGCTAGAGCGCCCGACGCGCGCTCCACGCGCCGCCGGGCTCCGCCGTTCCTTCGCCCCGTATGAAGCACCGCCTCACCGCTCTCGCCCTCGTCTGCGTCGCCGCAGCTGCCCTCTTCGTCGCGCTGCGAAGCGGCGCCGAGGGCGAGCCACGCGAGCTCGGGGGCCGGAGCGCGGAGCAGGCGCCGAGTGACCTCGGCGGAGCGCGTAGCGAAGCCGCGCCCGATGCGGGCGAGACCACGGAACCCCGCCTCGCGCGCCGCGCGGAGCTCCCGCTCCTCGCGCGCTGCATCGACGCCGCGACGCGCTCCCCGCTCGCGGGCGTCGCCTTCGCCGTCCACGCCGAGCGCCCGCCGACGGGCCTCGAAGCGCTGCGCGCAAAGGCGGAGACGCCCGCGACGCTGCGCCTCGCGAGCGAGGTCGACGGCGAGCTCCGCGCCGCGCTACGCGCGGGCAAGCATTACCTCGAGCTCGACGATCCCCGATGGGTCGGCGGCGCGCTGCACGAAGTCGCGGATCCCGCGCAACGCGAAGCGCCGACGCTGGAGCTCGTGCGCGCGGGCGCGGTGCGCGGCCGCGTGCTCGCGCCGGAGGGAACGCAGCTCGCGGGTCCGTGCCGCGTCTTCGCGCTGCCGGGCGTCGCGCTGTATCTGGAGCAGCCCGCGCTGCTCCACCGCGTGCGCTCGGCGCTCTGCGACGCGGACGGCGCGTTCGAGATCGGCGGGCTCGCGCCGGCGGAGGGCTGGCAGCTCTGCGCGTGCGCGACGGGCTTCGAAGCGACACGCTCGGCGCAGGCCTTCGCGGTCCGCGCGGGAGAGAGGTCGAGCTGCGATGTCGAGCTCCCCGTGCCTAGGACGATCTCGGGTCGCGTCGTCGATGGCGACGGAACGGCGATCGCCAAGGCTCTTGTCGTGCTCTCGCTCGAGGCCGCTGCGGTGGAGTACGAGGAGCAGTGGAAGCTCGATCGACCGTGGTCCTGGGGCGTGGCGACTCGGGTCGAGGCGGAGAGCGATGCGCAGGGGCGCTTCCGGTTCCACGGATTGCCGAGGTTCGGCTTCTCCGTGTGGGCCTTGGTACCCGGCTTCGGTCCATCGAAGCGCTTCGAGTGGTCCTTTGCCGGAGACCAGAGCGGAGAACCTCCCGAGATCGAGCTCGTCCTCACGCGCGGTCGGGCGTTGCGAGGCCGCGTGCTCGACGCCGAGGGGGTCCCCGTCGAAGGAGCGCGAATCGATCTCGCACAGGTCGCAGCGCAGATTCGTCCCGATGCTCGGAGCTGGTCGACGCTCAGCGCTGCGGATGGGAGCTTCGCATTCGCCGACCTGCCGAGCCTGGCGCACGACAAGGCCCCGGAGAAGGACCTGGTTCGCGGAGAGGTGAATGCCTTCGGGCTCTGCCCCCTCGATATCCATCAGCGCTTCCCCGCGCAAGGCGAGCTCGAGCTACGCCTACCGCCAGGCGCGCCTCATGTGATCCGGTTCGTCACGAGAGGAACAGGTGCGCCGGTCACGCAGTTCGTCTTCGAGTTCGATGTCGAAGGAGATGAAGTGATGGTCAAGAGATGGATCGAGGTGCGATCGGAGACGGGCAGCTTCCGTCCGCCTCGATCCCATGCGGGCGAGCGCTTTCGCGTGCACGCCGAGGGTCATCTCACGTTGGAGCAGGCTTGGCACACACTCGACGGCGGCGATCAGGTGATCGAGCTCGAGCCCCTGCCGGTACTGCGGGGCCGCGTCGTCGATGAGGAAGAGCGTCCGATCGAAGGAGCCCTCATCCGCGACTCGGACGATCCTCGAGTCGTCGCGAGCGATGCACGAGGCGGCTTCGAGCTGCCAAGGTCCAGGAATCATGGGTTCGTGCTGCTCGTGCAGAAGGATGGCTTCCTGCCCGCCACCTTCGATGAAGACGACCAGTCAACGGAGGAGATCGTCGTAAACCTCGAACGCGGCGGGAGCCTGCGCGGCGTGGTGCGTACGACCGACGGCGTACCCGCATCCGACCGCGCGGTGCTGCTCTCGCGCGATGAGCCGCCCCTCTGCCGCCTCGCGCGCAGCGACGAGCGAGGGATGTATCGATTCGAAGGCCTCGCGAGCGGGAGCTATGAGCTCGGCGTCCTCTCCCCGGACACGCCGTTGGATGCCCTCGAGCTTCGCAGGCTGCTCGAGAACGTGGCCGTGATCGTGAGCCCGCAAGAGACCGTCGTCGATCTCGTCGATGCGCCGAAAGCCCCCGCCAGCTTGCGCGGTCAGGTGGTCGACCTCGATGGCGCGCCGGTGCCTCACGCCAAGGTGGAGCTCTGGATCGAGCTCGCTCTCGGACGCCTGCAGACGGCGCGCCCGGAGCTCGCGACGGAGACCGACGCGGAAGGGCGCTTCGATTTCCCCGCGCTGCCCGCGGGCGATGCGTGGATCACGTACGGCACTGCGGACGAGGAGCAGGAAGCCCACGCCACGCTGGACGAAGGTCAGAGCATCGAGCTCCTGCTCGCGCTCGGAGGAGGGGCGATCACCGGCCGCGTGCTCGCCGAGGAGAGCGATCTTCCGCTCGCCGGCCTCGAGCTGGACTGCTTCCCCGAAGGCGAGATGGCAGTCGTCGTCGCCGAGCAGACGGTGGAGACCGACGCGGAAGGGCGCTTCGCCTTCCTAGACCTGCCCCTCGGCACCTACACCGTGCGCGCACGCACCGAGCGCGCCGAACGCTTCGGCGCGCGAAAGGTCGAGCTGCGTCCCGGCGCGGCGCAGCAGCAGCTCGAGCTCCGGCTCGCGCGCGGCGCCGCTCTCGAGGTCCAAGTCCGCGGCGTCGATGGGCAACCCATCGAGGTGCAGGAAGTGTGGGTGCACACCAGCGACGGCGCGCGCGAGTCGCTGCACGGCGGTCCCCTGCGCTTCGCCGAGCACGTGCCCGCGGGGCGCTGCGAGATCTCGACCACCGGTGACGGCGGCGCGTTCGCGATCCAGGAGCTCGAGCTGCGCGCGGGCGAGACGCGGCATCTGCAACTCCAGCTCTCGCGCGGCGCCTCCCTCGCCTTCGACGTGCGCGACGAGAGCGGCTCTCCGTGCGGGCTCGCGGAGCTCGAGCTCGAGCGCGTCTCCGCGCCGGGCCACACCGCCGCCTTCGCCTTCCAGCTCGCGCGGTGCGACTTCGAGGTCGATGGCCGCGGGCAGTCGAACACGGAGCGCGTCCCCGCCGGTCGCTATCGCGCGCGCGCGCAACGCGGCTCGCAGAGGTCCGAGCTCGTCGAGTTCGAGCTCGAGGACGGACAGAAACGACGCGTTGCGCTGATCGTGCGCTGAGCGCGCCGTCGCGCGTCAACCGCGCTCTGGCACCGGCCGCGCCGCGCGCAGGAAGTCGCGCACCGCCCGCATGTCGTCCGGGAGCGGCACCACGAACTCGAGCCGCTCCTGGCTGGTGGGATGCGCGAACTGCAGGCCGTAAGCGTGCAGGAACTGCCGCTCGACCGGCGGACAGCCCTCGGGCAGCGCGCTGCTGCGCGCGAGGCGCGTCCGATAGACCTTGTCGCCGAGCAGCGGCAGACCTTCCGAGGTCAGATGCACGCGGATCTGGTGCGTGCGTCCCGTCTTCGGCAGGCAGCGCACGTAGGCGAAGCCCGCGTAGCGCTCGAGCACCTGATAGTAGGTCTGCGCCTCGCGGCCCGCTTCCACCGTGACCGACATCATCTCGGGATGCGCGGGGTCGCGGCCGATCGGGCGGTCGATCCACGCCGAGTCGAAGGCCGGCTCGCCGTAGACCAGCGCGCGGTACTCCTTCTGCACGGTGCGGTTCTTGAACTGCGCCTTCAGCTCCGCCATGGCGGGCTCGTTCAGCGCGAGCACCATCACGCCCGAGGTGAAGCGGTCGAGGCGGTGCACGATGCCGGGGCGGTCCTCGCCTTGGAGGCGCGGGAGGTCGGGCCAGCGCACGGCGGCGAGGTCCGAGACGGTAGGGCTCTTGTCGTTCGCGTTCGGGTGGGTCGACATGCCGGCCGGCTTGTCGATCACCGCGAGCTGCCCGTCCTCGTAGAGCACGCGGAGCCCCGCCGCTTGCTCCGCGGTCGGCGCCGGCGGCGGCGCGGGCGGCGCGACGCGCACCTTCGTCCCGCTCGGCACGGCTTCGCCGGCCTTCCGCGCCCTCCGGCCGCCGACGAGGACCAGACCACCGTCGATCCAGCCTTTCAGCGCGGTGCGCGAGACGCCGGGGAAGCGCGCGACCAGCAGGCGATCGAGCCGCTGCTCGTGTTCGTCCCGCGGAACGATGAACTCGATTTCGTCCGCCAAGGTTTTAGAATCCGTGCCGACCTCAAGTGGCGAGATCGGCGCAGCCGATGCGTCGATCCCGCCCCTACCTCGTCCGACCGAGTCGCCCGACCGAGCACAGCGCTGTGCGTGGTGGCCGACTCCTTCGCGCGCGAGCGTCCCCCATCCAGCCGTCCCATGCAACACGCCGGCACGCCGATTGACGAGGTTTCGGGTCTCGCGACCGCGCCGCAGATCGAAGAGCCGATCCGCGTCCTGATCCTGGACGACGACCGCTCGCTGCTCGACTCGCTGCACGAGTACCTGGAGACTCGCGGCTTCGAGGTCGACGCCTTCGCGCGCACCGCGGATGCGATCAAGGCGCTCGAGACGACGACCTACGACGCGGTCGTCACCGACGTGCTCCTCGACGGGCGGACCGACGGGCAGGAAGTGCTGAAGCAGGCGCGCGCGCGCCGCGCGGACGTGGTCGTCGTGATGATGACGGCGTTCCCGATCCTGGAGGACGCGGTGGGCGCGATGCGCCACGGCGCCGCGGACTACCTGCGGAAGCCCGTCAACCCGCGCAAGCTCTCGGCGTTCCTGCATCGCGAGATCCAGATGAAGCGCTTCGAGACGGAGTCGTTCGCCCTGGACGACCTGGTCTCGATCCTCTCGGAGCTCGTCGCGCGCACCATCGAGCACATCGACCCCTATACGCGCGGCCACGGCGAGCGCGCGGCCTACTACTGCGACAAGATCGCCCGGCGCTTCGAGTTCAACGAAGTCGAGCTCCAGCGGCTGCGCTTGGCCGCGATCGCCCACGACTACGGCAAGATCTACCTGCGCGACCTTTCCTTCCTGACCAAGGAAGGCCCGCTCACCGAGCTCGAGCGCCAGGAGATCATGCGCCACCCGCACCTGGGTGCCGAGAAGCTGGCCGTCGACCCGCGCCTGAAGCCGATCACACGAGCGATCGCCGAGCACCACGAGCGCTTCGATGGCCGAGGGTACCCCTATGGCCTGAAGGGCGACGAGATCTCCCTCCCCGGCCGCATCCTGTGCGTCGTCGAGGTCCTCGACGCCTTGGCCACCCGCCGCTCGTACAAGCCGCCGTGGCCGATCGAGAAGATCCGCGAGTTCTTCCACGAGCAGAGGGGCAACGCGTTCGATCCCGCCGTGAGCGACCGCGTGCTGGCGGCGATCGAAGAGGAAGGGGCCGCGTTCTTCGCGCCCGATCCCGACGGCGGACCGGGCCCGATGTGAGTGCGCGCCGCAAGCGCGCGGGTCGATTGAGCAGTTGAGACAGGGCGTCCGAGGCGCGTTGACGCTCCGGCATCGCGCGGGATAATCCCGCGTTACTTTTCCAGCCGGGACCTCTAGATCGCCGCTTTCGAGGCGCGGCCGCGGGGAGCTTGCAGCCCCTCGCTCGCGCGCCGCCGGTGATCCCGTGGGCGAGAGGTCGCCCTCGATCAGGTTCTGCTTCTGCGCGGCCGCTCCCGACGCTTCATTGCCGATTCGCGGTCTCGCGCTCGTTCGCCCCACCTCCTCTCGCTGCGACGACATGAAGATCCGCTGCTCGCACGTGCCGTTCCTCGCTCCCGCTGCCGCCCTGCTGCTCCCGGCGATCGCCGCCTGGGCCCAAGGTCCGGATGAAGGGACGCCGAAGCCCAGCGACGGCACGACCAAGCGCCTGCCGGCGCCGCCGCTCATGGTGGAGGTCGACGCCGGCTATGTCGTCGTGGGGACCAAGATCGAGAAGCTGCGCGAGCACCTCGACGGCAAGTGGGGCGCGCAGGCGGACCTGGACCTCGCCTCGCAGAATCCCGGCGAGCGCGTCCGCGTCGAGGGCTTCCAGATCGGAGCCACGGAACTCACGAACCGACAGTTCTTGGAGTTCGTCAACGCGACCGGCTATCCGCCGCCGCTGAGCTGGGCCGGCAAGCAAGCCGAAGAGGCGCGCGTTCAATTCGAGGCCGAGCAGAACACGCTGAAGAAGGCCGACCCCAAGTTCAAGCCGAAGGACTTCGACCCCGTCGTCTGGTGGCGCTCGAAGTACAAGGAGCTCGCCTGGGGCATTCCCCAAGGGGAAGAAGATCACCCGGTGACCTTCGTGTCGCTGAAGGACGCGCAGGCGTTCTGCGACTGGGCGGGTCTCCGCCTGCCCACCGAGGCGGAGTGGATGCGCGCCGCGCGTGGCGAGACCGATCAGGAGTACATCCAGGGCGAGACCTTCGTCGCCGCGCAGAGCCTGAACGTCGAGACCTCGGGCACCAAGCTCCGACCGGTGACCTGGATCGCCGAGGCGCGCACGCAGAGCGGCATCTTCGACCTCGCGGGATCGGTCTACGAGTGGACCACCTCGCCGTACGCCGAGCTTAAGGGCTACAAGCCGCTCAAGAACGCGGACAAGAAGGACATCGACCCCAAGTTCGACCCGAACGCCCGCGTCGTCAAAGGCGGCTCCTACCGCGTCGAGAATCCGCGCTTCTCCACCCGCGTCGCCCATCGCGTGAAGGTGGCGAACGCCAGCGTCTCTCCGATGGTCGGCTTCCGCCTCGTGCGCACGCCCTCGCTCGGCTACGACCGGATGAGCATCGTGATGGCGCGCAAGGTCGACACCGCGATGCTCGACGGCAACGTCAATATCGCGCGCACGATCGGCGAGGAGGCCTGGCACTGCGTCGAGGTCGGCGGCCTGAAGAACCTCGAGGGCTACACGATCATCCGCCGCCCCGAGTTCCTGCTTTTCGCGCCGCGCGCCGAGGTGCGCGAGACCTCGGCTTCGAAGCTGCACGGCGCTTCGCAGAAGGACCCGATCACGCTCGGCGTGCTCACCACCAGCGCGCCGCTCACGGAGCCCGCGCTCCCCGCCGGCAGCTACGTCGTGAAGTACCGCGGCGCGGGCAAGCTCCCGGACAAGAAGAAGAACGGCAAGGGCGCCGAGAAGGAGCCCGACAAGGCTCCGGAGAAGGACGCCGACGGCGGCAAGAAGAAGATGTACGTGCCGCAGGATCCCGCCGAGAAGCAGGATCCGCCGGCCGAGCCCGCGAAGCCGGCGAAGCCCGAGAAGAAGAAGCCCCTCTCCAAGAAGGAGCAGGAGAAGCTCGCGCAGGAAGAGGCCGAGAAGAAGAAGCTCGAGGCCGAAGCCGAGAAGGCCGCCGACGAGGCGAAGAAGAAGGCCGAAGCGCAGAAGGCCGCCGACATCGCCGCGGGCAATGCGCCGTCGCTCGAAGCGAAGCAGGATCCCACCGAGATCAAGCTCGCCGAGGACATCGCCTGGGACCCGATGAAGGAGAACATCCTCTTCTACGACGTGGAGAGCGGCGCCGTCGTCGGCAAGATCGAGGCGAGCTCGACGCCGATGGACTTCCCCGCGGTGAAGACCCCCGCGGATGTCCGCCACGCCTTGGAGGAAGTCCCCGCGGACGAGAAGGCGAAGAAGCCGGCGCTGCGCCGCCTGCACGTCGCCATCCCGACGCCTTCGGCGAAGACCATGCTGAGCTTCAAGATCGACGTGAGCGCGCGCGCGGAAGGCAACTGATCCCCTTAAGGCTCGCGACGCCCGACGGGGCGCGTCCTCGCTAGCGAGGACGCGCCCCGTCTCGTTCCACGCCTTCGCGCACGGTGGGCAGCGCGAGACCGAGCGCGAGCGCGCGCCGCACGTCGAGTTCGAGATCGCTCGGCCGCGGCTCGGCGCTCGGGACTTCGGCTTGCGCGACCGAGAGGATCCGCTCGCGCTCCCAGCCATACCTTGCGGCGAGCGCCAAGCCGAGCTCGTAGCGCGAGACCGCGTCGCGCGCGGCGAGGTGGAGCAGACCGGCAGAGGTCGTGCGCGCCAACGCGAGGAGTGAGCGCGCCGCGTCGCGCGCGTGCAGCGCG
>JAEUHW010000141.1 GCA_016793245.1 Planctomycetota bacterium | reverse complement strand
GGGGGACGGCATCCAGTACGAGTCGATGGCAGCGGACCTGGTGGTCCGCATCGTGGAGCGATACCTCGCAGAATACGGGACCTTGTTTCGAGAGAATGCGAGAGCTCGCGAAGCTCTTCTCGACATCCTCGACGTCTTTGTCAGCGCCGGCTGGCCTGGAGCGACCCGGCTCACCTACCGCCTAGGCGAGGTCTTCCGGTGAACCGCTGCCTGAACGCGGACAACTTTCGACAGGCACTTGCGGGCGTCTTTCGAAGGGCCGACCAAGTCCGCGCGGTCCTGGAGCAATCGAAGCCGGTCACGGCAGACGGCACGCCAGCAGAGACACTAAATGCACGGCGGGAATTCTGGCTGGAGTGTCATGTTCGCGACTTCGTGATTGATCAGATCCTGTCAGCCCTGAACTGGCAGATGCGGCCGTGGGACACGGCTGGCGGATATGTCGCCGCGAACTTGGTCACGGAGCAAAGCCCCAATGGCTTACGGCGATTCAGGGCGGAAACCGACGAGAATCGGCGCCGAATGGACTACCTGGGCTACTCCCGCGAGACCGACCGGCCCCTCATTGTGGTCGAAGCGAAGCGGCCGAATGTTCAACTCCCGGGCGTGCCAAGCCCCCTTTCCTTTCCGGAACGGCACCCGGTTGGAGACATCTTCGCAGCGGCACTGACCAGCATCCGAAATGGGACCGACGTTCCCGATGGCGTGAGCGCGTCTTGGCAGAAGGCTCTTGAACAGATCCGTGGCTACTGCCGCACGGTTTCTGAGACGCGAGGCGAGTGGCCGTCTCGCGCCGTGCTCACCAATGGTGACTGGCTCATCGTGTTTGCTGACCCACGCAACGCGTTCACTGCTACCGCTCACGAAGTCATCAGCGCCCACCACATCCTCGTGTTTGAGTCGAGGATGGCAATAACTCATTTCTACGCACAACTCTGGGATCAGCTCGAATACTCGCCGCTAGCAAAGGAGGACCGTCGACTTCATGTCGCTCAGGTTCGCTTTGTCATCGATCCTGCCTGTATCGAGTCTTGCGCGTACGGAGTCCGCATCTCGTACGCGAGCAAGAGAACAAACTATCGGAAAGCGCCACTAATCAGTGTGTCCCCGCTTCTTTTCCTTCGATCCAACGGCGGCTCATTTTTGCAAATCGCAACCGATTGGGAGGACGAGCTCCCGGCGGATGGTCGCGAGTCAATTGCGGATCATCTTGACCGCGTGCAAGCCGAGTGCAACAGTCTCAAGGAGCTAGTTGAGCAGGCCGTCCTTGGCGGGCGCGTGCTCCCACTGGTGGCGGTTGACGTTCACGCCAAAGACACGGCTGCCTTTCGAGTTAGACCCTTGGTGCAGCACATCGCGAATCCTGACGGCGATACGTTCTTGGTGTTCACGGGGTCATCCACTCACGTCCTTACGGCCGAAAGCGGCTACGCAGGCTGCACTTTTCACAAGCATGCGTCCGCGTCCGCGACCGGCGTCGCTCAGCGAGGGGAGCCACTGCTGCGGTCGCTTCTCACGCCCAAGTCGTACTTCCTTGACGGATCTGCCTATCACTGCACTCACAAGGCGGTTTACGTCGTCAAACAGGAGCAGGTAACTCGCGATAATCGCTCGCGCTGTGGCTCGCGAAGCTGTGTGGATGGCGGAGCCTTCTGCGAGATTGCTGGATTTGAAGAATTTCTCTGCTGTCGAATCTGCGCTCTTCACCCAGCTTGTGCCAAGGCGGACGCCTATTCCCTCCCCTGCCGCGACTTGGTGGAATTGACCCGTGCGGGTCAACCGCTCGCAGGAGCTGTCACGCCGGCGGAAACAGGTCCACAGGCTTCAGAACGACCTGCCTGAATCACGACGCGAGCTCGGACAACTGGCTGCGCGAGACGAAGTCTCGCAGGATCAAGCCATCGGCCGCGCTGGATTAGCTGCTCGGTGCAGAGCCATCGAGTCAATCCAGGGTGGTTGCCGTGCTCCCCGTCAGCCCGACCCACACCTTTCGCGACGAGTTTCGTCACTCCGATTCGAGCCCTCGGCGCGCCCCCCACTCCATCCACCTCTCCACGAGCGCAAGGAGGTCTCGGTGCCGCTGGCGGAGGTCGAGGGCGGAGCGCTCGGGGGCGGAGGGCGCTCTCAATGGTCACGAGGTCGCGGCGGTGATGACAGACGGCGAGGTCGGATTGCGCGCTGCGCCGGGTCTTGTCGTTCGCAATGCTCAGGCTCCTCTCCTGGGGCGGCGATGTCGTCTGCTTCCGAGCGCGTGACGCGGCGACGAGATCTACAGGCTCATTCTGCAAGCCTAGGAACACCTTCTACTCGTCGCTGTTCGTAGGAAGCAGGAACGCGGAGAAGAGGAGCTCACGGGCTTCGCGAAGCCTGAGGCTCCATGGTCACGCCCAGACCGCATCACCCGATCTTCCGACGAGCGCGGCGCGGCTCGCGCGCGTTGCGCCGCGAGCCGCGAAGCCTAGAATCCTCGCCCCCCGCTCCCTGGAGAGCCTCATGCCCGCACGTCCGGATGGCCGCAGCGCCGATGCTCTGCGCCCCCTGCGCTTCACGCGCGGGTTCTTGCAGAAGGTCCCCGCGTCCACCTTGATCGAGATGGGCGGCACGCGCGTCCTCTGCACCGCGACCATGGTCGATGGCGTCCCGCCGTTCTTGATCGGCAAGAAGCGCGGCTGGCTCACGGCGGAGTACAGCATGCTCCCGGCGTCGACGCCGCAGCGCAAAGCGCGCGATCGCAGCGGCAAGATCGACGGGCGCTCGACCGAGATCCAGCGCTTGGTCGGACGGGCGCTGCGCGCGGTCGTCGATCTCTCCGGCATCTCCGAGCGCACGATCTGGATCGACTGCGACGTGCTCGAGGCCGACGGCGGGACCCGCACTGCGTCGATCAACGGGGCCTGGGTCGCCTTGCACGATGTGCTGCGCCTCTTCGACGCGGAGCGCGGCACGAAGAACCTCGCGCGCCTGAAGCCGCTTGCGGCCGTCTCGGTCGGGATCGTCGGCGGCGAGCCGCGCCTCGACCTCTGCTACGCCGAGGATTCCGAAGCCGACGCCGACATGAATCTGGTGATGACCAGCCCGGAGGAGTTCCTGGAGCTCCAGGGCGGCGGTGAGAAGGCGCCGTTCGGCCCGAGCGCGCTCGCGCGCTTGGTCGAGCTCGGCCAGGGCGGCGTCCGGACGATCCTCGCGGCCCAACGCGAGGCCCTCGGGCTGCCGCGGAGCTGAGCGATGAAGCTCGAGCTCTACGTCGCGAGCGGCAACGCGAAGAAGCAGAAGGAGATGGCCGGGCTGCTCGTGGGCGAGCCCGTGAGCCTGCTCGGGCCTTCGCCCGAGCTGCCGATGCCCGAGGTCGACGAAGACGGGGCGACCTTCGAGGAGAACGCCGAGAAGAAGGCGCGCGAGACCTCGGCCGCCGTGCGCGCCCGCGGCCGCGCGGGGCTCTGGGTGCTCGCCGACGACTCGGGGCTCGAAGTCGACGCGCTGGGCGGCCAGCCCGGCGTGCGCTCGGCTCGCTTCGCCGAGGACCGGGTCGCGAAGCCCACCGACGCCGATAACAACGCGAAGCTGCTGGAGCTCCTCCGGGACGTTCCGCCGCAGCGCCGCACGGCGCGCTTCGTCTGCGTGCTGGCCCTCTGCGACCCGAGCGGGGTCGTGCGCCTGCGCGTGCGCGGCACGGTCGAGGGCGTGATCCTGGAGGCGTTCCGCGGCCAGGGCGGCTTCGGCTACGACCCGCTCTTCCTCTACCGGGACGGGCGCACCCTGGCGGAGATGGACGCCTTGGAGAAGGGCCGCATCTCCCACCGCGGACAGGCCATGGCGATGTTGCGCGGAGCGCTGCGCGAGTATCTTGTTCGCCTCGAATAGGCCGAGCAGGGCTCCCAAGACCGGGCGCTCCTCGTGCCGAGGGGCGAGAACGTCGTGGGACAAGAGCTGATCCGCAACTTCTGCATCATCGCGCACATCGATCACGGCAAGTCGACGCTGGCCGATCGCTTCCTCGAGCTCACCGGCACGATCGACAAGCGCGATATGAAGGAACAGGTCCTCGACGGGATGGACCTGGAGCGCGAGCGCGGCATCACGATCAAGGCCACGGCCGTGACGATGCGCTACAAGTACAAGGGCCAGGAGTACACGATGAACCTCATCGACACTCCGGGCCACGTCGACTTCGCCTACGAGGTCCAGAAGAGCTTGCAAGCGTGCGAGGGTGCCTTGCTCCTCGTCGACGCCTCGCAGGGCGTCGAGGCGCAGACGGTCGCGAACACCTTCCTCGCCACCGAGCAGGACCTGGTCCTGATCCCGGTCCTGAACAAGGTCGATCTCCCCCACGCGCGCCCCGACGAGATCGCGATGGAGATCGAGAACTCGCTCTGCCTGGAGGCGAGCTCCGTGCTGCGCGCCTCGGGCAAGAGCGGCCTCGGCTGCAAGGAGCTGCTCGACGCGGTGATCGAGCGCATCCCCGCGCCGAAGGGCGATCCGAGCGCACCGCTGCGCGCGCTGATCTTCGACTCGGTCTACGACGACTACCGCGGCATCATCGTCTACGTGCGCTTGGTCGACGGGGAGCTGAAGCGAGGCGACAAGGTCCGCATGATCGGTACGGGCACGGTCTACGACGTGCTGGAGTGCGGCGTCTTCACGCCGCGCATGACCAAGTGCGACTCGCTGGCCACGGGGCAGGTCGGCTACCTGATCTCGAACATCAAGAAGCTCTCCGACGTGAAGGTCGGCGACACGGTCACTCACGAGAAGTCGAAGGACAAGGTCGAGCCGCTGCCGGGCTACGCCGAGCCGAAGTCGATGGTGTTCTGCGGGATCTATCCCACGAACCCCGGCGATTACGATCGCCTGCGCGCGGCCCTGGCGACCTTGCAGCTCAACGACTCCGCCTTCTCCTTCGAGCCCGAGACCTCGGAGGCGCTGGGCTTCGGCTTCCGCTGCGGTTTCCTGGGCCTCCTGCACATGGAGATCGTGCAGGAGCGGCTCGAGCGCGAGCAGGACATGGACATCGTCCAGACCGCGCCGACCGTGACCTACGAGCTGGTGATGACCAGCGGCGAGGTGAAGTACGTGCACTCGCCCGCCGAGGTGCCGGACCCGAACTTCATCGAGGAGTTCCGCGAGCCGTTCGTGAAGCTCTCGCTGCTGCTGCCGACCGAGGCGATCGGCCCGATCATGGGCCTCTGCAACGATCGGCGCGGCGAGTACGTGAAGACCGAGTACCTCTCGCCGACGCGCGTGCTGCTGCAGTTCGACATGCCGATGGCCGAGATGATCTTCGACTTCTTCGACAAGCTGAAGTCGGCGACGCGCGGCTACGGGACGATGGACTACGAGCTGATCGGCTTCCGCAACGCCCCGCTGGTGAAGCTGCGCATCCTCGTGCAGGGCAACGAGGTCGATGCCCTCTCCACGATCATCCACCGCGACAACGCCGAGCGCCTCGGTCGCAAGATCATCTCCAAGCTGCGCGAGGAGATCCCCCGCCACCTCTTCCAGGTGGCGCTGCAGGCCGCGGTCGGCGGGCGCATCGTCGCGCGCGAGAACATCCGCGCGATGTCGAAGAACGTGACCGCCAAGTGCTACGGCGGCGACATCACCCGGAAGCGCAAGCTCTGGGAGAAGCAGAAGGAAGGCAAGAAGCGCATGAAGCAGGTCGGGAACGTCGAGATCCCGCAGAAGGCGTTCTTGGCCGTGCTGTCCACGTCCGACGATTGAGCCGCGCTCTCGCGTTCATGTGGGCTGGTTCAACGGCGGACGCCGTTGAGACGCGCATGCACGAGAGCCCGTAGAAGCAGAGCCGCACCACCCCGACGGAACGAAGGAACGCGATGTTCGGACGCCGCAAGAAGGCCGAGCCCCAGTTCAAGCTGCACATGCCCTGGCGCGAGAACCTGGAGACGCTCTCGGCCGCCATCGTGATGGCGCTGGTGCTCAAGTTCTTCGTCGTCGAGGCCTACAAGATCCCGACGGGATCGATGCAGCCCACGCTGATGGGCGACGACGGGACGCAGATCTACGATCGCATCCTCGTCGACAAGTTCAGCTTCGTCGCGCGCGACCCCGAGCGCTGGGAGGTCGTGGTCTTCAAGTACCCGCTCGACCTGGTGAAGAACTACGTGAAGCGCCTGGTCGGCTTGCCGGGCGAGAAGCTCGCCGTCGCCGACGGGAACCTCTGGGCCGCGACGGACGACCGAGCGGACGCGGACGCGCCGGCCGGCACGTGGAAGATCCTGCGAAAGCCGGTCGAGGTGCAGCGCGACCTCTGGAAGGAGCTCTGGAGCTGGGAAGGCGGCGAGAAGGACCCCGAGCGCAAGGCCCGCCTGAACGAGGATGGCTCGCGCTACGAGCTCGAGGTCGTCGAGGGCGCCTGGCGCGCGTCGAAGGGCGCGATGCTCGTCGATCCGGCGAAGCCCTTCCGCTTCCTCTGGCCGAAGGACGGCACGGTGCGCGACCTCTACCGCGACGGCTATCCGGCGGCGATCCAAGACAAGATCGACTTCCCGGGGCGCTCGAAGGCGAAGCCGCCGTGGGTCGGCACCAATCAAGTGGGCGATCTCCGCTTCGAGGTCACGTTGACCCCCGAGGCCGACCTCGCCGAGATCGAGATCGTGCTGCGCGCCTATCAGCGCCTGCACCAGTTCCGCATCTGCGGTCCCGCCGGCAGCGGCGAATCGTTCGTGCTGTGGAATCGACGCCGCGGAGCGGGCAGCGAGAAGAATCCGCGCGCCGCGTTCGCGCAGAAGCTCGCCGCCGGCCAGAGCGTGGACCTGCGCGCCGAGGTGTGCGACCAGCGGCTGCGGCTCCTGATCGACGACGAAGAGGTCGCGCGCGTGGAGTTCGATCTCCTGTGGGCCAGCGCCGAGCATCGGCTCTCGATCAGCGAAGGCGCGCGCAGCATGGAGGGCATCCGCGACGACGACGCCTGCCGCGTCGAGCTGGCGCTGAAAGGCAGCGCGCGCATCGAAGGTCTGCGCACCTTCCGCGACATCCACTACCTGCCCGAGATGGCGCGCGTGAAGAAGAACGCGTTCACCTCGGCCGACTGGGGGAACGAGTTCACGCTGCTGCACTCGAACGGCGAGCGGACGCCCGAGGGGCACTACTTCATGATGGGCGACAACACGCAGAACTCGCTCGACAGCCGCGGCTGGAAGATGGTGACCCGCGAGGCCCTCGACGGAACCGAGGTGAGCGGCAACTCGAACGGCATGCCGGGCTCGCCCGACACCAATCCCCGCCCCGCTCGGGGCGAAGCCAACGCCGACACGAAGGTGCTCCGCACGACCACGGGCCGCGAGGTGCTGGTGAAAGGCGGAGCGGGCGATCCCCAAGGGGAACGGCATGCGCCGTACGTGGCCCGCAACCTGATCGTCGGCAAGGCGGTCGTAGTCTTCTGGCCGACGAAGCCCCCGGCCGACGCGATGCGCTGGAAATTCGTGCGCTAGCCCCTTGCGCTGGGCGGTGGTTCTCCACACGGCGGGCGCCAGCGCCGAAACGCAAGCCAGCCGACCCGAACTCGCGCGGCAGCCGCAAACCTCGGTCTAGCAAGGGCTTGAGCGCAGACCAACCCCTTCGAAGCCCTTACCACCCAAGCCTCGGGCCTCGGTTCTCCACGAGTTTTCCACAATGACCCCACAGCCTCTGCTGCGCGCGACCGGCCTGCGCAAGTCCTACCGCGGCCGCTGTGTCGTCGACGACGCGGAGCTCTCGGTCGGCCCGGGCGAGATCGCCGGCATCCTCGGGCCCAACGGGGCCGGAAAGACCACGACCTTCCGGATGTGCGTCGGGCTGGTGAAGCCCGATGCCGGGGCGATCTACTTCGATGGGCACGACGTGACGCGGCTCCCGATGTATCGCCGCGCGCGCCTCGGGCTCGGCTATCTGCCCCAGGAAGCCTCGATCTTCCGCCGCATGACCGTCGAGGGGAACGTGCTCGCGGTGCTGGAGACGCAGCGCCTCACGCGGCGCGAGCGCCTGAAGCGCCTGGCCGAGCTGCTCGAGTTCCTGCATATCGCGCATCTCGCGAAGTCGAGCTCGGAGGTGCTGAGCGGCGGCGAGCGGCGCCGGCTCGAGATCACCCGCGCCCTCGCCAGCGAGCCGCGCATGATGCTCCTCGACGAGCCCTTCGCGGGCGTCGACCCGATCGCGGTGCAGGACATCCAGGGGATCCTCCGCCGCCTGCGCGAAGAGCAGGGCATCGCGATCCTGATCACCGACCACAACGTGCGAGAGACGCTCGGCGTCACCGATCACGCCTACATCCTCCACCAAGGGCAGATCCTCGCGCACGGCACGCCCGCGGAGCTGGTCGCCGACGCGCGGGTCCGCGAGGTCTATCTGGGTCACAGCTTCGCTTGAGCTCCCTCCCGCGGGACCGCACCGCGACAGGGTCGCGAGCGGTCGCGCAAAACTTTCGTCAGCCCCCTGATGCCGGCCCGCCGAGGATCCGAGCGCGGCTCGCAGAGCGCGGGGAGGGCGAGAGATGGTCGGAGAGTTGGAGCGAGTGGAGCTCGCGGAGGCGCTGCGAGCGCGCGCGCGGGAACGCGTTCTCGTGCTCGACGCCGATCCCGCGGTCCGCTCCTCGATCGCCTACTTCCTGAACCACCGCGAGACGCCGGCCGAGGCCGCCTCCAGCGCGGAGGATGCGCTGCAGCGCCTCGCCGGAGGCGGGTTCTTCCTCCTCATCACCGAGACTTTGCCACCCGGGATCCCGGGCCTCGAGCTGCTCTCGCTCGTCCGCGCGCGGCACCCCGAGGTCGATGTCGTCTTCACCGCCGGCAGCCTGGAGATCGCCTTCGCGTTGCGCGCGGTGCGCGAAGGTGCGCTCGACTTCCTGCGGAAGCCCTTCGAGCTGGACGAGCTCGCGCACGCCGTCCGGCGCGCTCGGGAGCGCCGAGAGCTACTCTTGCGCGCGCTCGCGGCGGAGAAGCTCGCCGAGCGGAGCCGCCTCACCGACGAGCACGTGCGCGACGCGATCGCGGCCCTCGCGGCGATGATCGACGCGAAGAGCCGCTTCACGCGCTCGCACTCCGAGCGCGTGGCGTCGTACTCCGCGCGGCTCGCGAGCGCGCTCGGGCTCGCCCCCGAGCTCGTGCAGCGCGTGCGCTTCGGCGGCCGCATCCACGACATCGGCAAGATCGGGACTCCCGACGCCATCCTGGAGAAGCCCGGCCCGCTGACGCCCGAGGAATGGGTCGAGATGCGGCGTCATCCCGCGATCGGCGCCGAGTGCCTGCGCGGGATGGGGATCCTCCAGCCTTACCTCCCGATGGTGGAGCTCCACCACGAGAACTGGGACGGCTCCGGCTATCCCTTCGGCCTCAGCGCCGAGGAGACCCCGCTCGAGGCGCGCATCGTGAAGATCGCCGACTACTACGATGCGATCACCAGTCGGCGCCCCTATCGCGAGCCGCTCGCCCTCGGCAAGGCCATCGACTATCTCCGCGCGGAGCGCGGCCGCCTGCTCGACCCCGACCTGACGCAGCTCTTCATCGAGATCGGGCCGGAGCGCGTGTTGCGCGATCGGGCGCGTCGTCGCAGCCCCGAGTTCGAGATGGCGCGGGAACGGGGCGGAGCCTAGGATTCCCGGCCCCATTTGCGCGGCGGAGCCCTTCGGCCAGGCCGCGCCCAGCCCCGTTCCGCCCCATGAAGATCGCCGTCTGCATGAAGCGCGTGCCGGCCACCGACACCAAGGTGAAGCCGGGCGCGGGCCGCCCGTGGATCGACTCCACCGGCGTCGAGTACGTGCTCAATCCGTACGATGAGTTCGCCATCGAGGAAGCGCTGCGCCTGAAGGAAGCGCGCGGCGGCGCCGGCGAGGTGGTCGTCGTGTGCGTCGGCAGCGCCGATGCGCAGAAGGAATTGCGCACGGCCCTCGCGATGGGCGCCGATCGCGCGATCCTGCTCGAGGACGCGCAGGCCGAGCTCCGCGACGCGCAAGAGATCGCGGGCGCGCTCGCCGCGGCGGTGAAGGAGCTCGGCAGCGAGCTCGTGCTGCTCGGCAAGACCGGCGTCGATCGCGATCAGAGCCAGACCGGCCAGCGCGTCGCGACGCGCCTCGGCTGGGGCTGCGCCATCGAGTGCGCGAAGATCGCGATCGACGGCAGCGCGATCCGCGCCGAGCGCGAGATCGAAGGCGGCCGCGAGGTGCTCGAGCTTTCGCTACCCGCGGTGCTCTCCTGCGAGAAGGGCCTGAACGAGCCGCGCTACGCCGGCTTGAAGGGCATCATGGCCGCGAAGAAGAAGCCGCTCGAGACCAAGGCGCCGCAGTACGCGGCCGCGCAAGGCGAGGTGCTCTCGTTCGAGATGCCGCCGGAGCGCAGCGGGGGCCGCATCGTCGGCTCGGGTGTGGACGCGGTGGCGGAACTGGTCCGCCTGCTGCAGCAAGAAGCGAAGGTCCTTTGAGCGCTCACAGGGAGTGACCCCCGCCATGTCCGCGATCCTCGTCTACGTCGAAACCAAGGACGACCAGCCGAAGAAGGCCTCGCTCGAAGCGCTCGGTGCCGCGAGCCGCTTGGGCGGTGAAGTCGTCGCGTTGCTCTACGGTCGTCACGCGCAGGCCGCCGCCGCGAAGCTCGCGCTTTCCGGCGCCGCGAAGGCCCTCGCGGTCGAAGACGCGCAGCGTGCGCACTTCTCGCCCGAGGCCGTCGTCGCGGCGCTCGCCGCCGCCGCCGCGAAGCTCTCGCCGCGCGCGATCTTCTTCGCCGCGACCTCGCAGGGCCGCGATCTCGCGCCGCGCCTCGCCGAGAAGCTCGGCTGCGCGCAGGCCTCCGACTGCACCGAGCTCCGGAACGGCGGCGACGGCAAGGTCGAAGCGCGGCGCCCGGTGATGGCCGGCAAGGCCTACACCTGGATGCGCGCCAAGAACGCGACCCTCGTCGCGACGTTGCGCCCCAACGTCTTCGCCGAGGCGAAGAGCGGCGGCGCCCCCGCCGTCGAGTCGATGGCGGCCCCCGCCGCGGATCTGAAGTCGATCGTGAAGGAGATCGTCGCCTCCGCGAGCGGCGTGCTCGACGTCTCCGAAGCCCCGGTCGTCGTCTCCGGCGGCCGCGGCCTGAAGGAAGCGAGCAACTGGAAGGTGCTCGAAGACTTGGCCGCCGCCTTCGGCGGTCGCGCGGCGCTCGGCGCGTCGCGCGCGGTCGTCGACGCGGGCTGGCGTCCGCACGCGGAGCAGGTCGGTCAGACCGGCAAGACGGTGGCCCCGCAGCTCTACTTCGCCGTCGGTATCTCCGGCGCGATCCAGCATCTCGCGGGCATGCGCACCGCGAAGACGATCGTCGCGATCAACAAGGACGCCGAGGCGCCGATCTTCAAGGTCGCCGACTACGGCATCGTCGGTGATGCGCTCGAGATCGTGCCGGCGCTCACGGCGGCGATCAAGAAGGCGATCGGCTGAGCGCACGAGGCATGCCGCGACCGCCGCAAGGTCGCGCGCGCACTTCCGAAAACGAGATCGCGCGTCGTTCCGCTCGGAGCGACGCGCGATCTTGCTTTGGGCCGCGCTGGACTCGAACCAGCGACTTCCACCGTGTGAGGATGGCGCTCTAACCAGCTGAGCTAGCGGCCCGGGTTGAGGGGCGCCCAAGATACCGACCGAGAGGGCGATTGCAAGCCCGCCCCTGCCCACGTCGGAGGCGTCGAGTAGGGCTCAGCCGGAGGCGTCGAGCAGGGCGCGGAAGGCGGCCTCGTCGAGGACCGGGATCCCGAGCTTCTCGGCCTTCTCGAGCTTCGTGCCCGCGGCGTCGCCGGCGACGACGAAGCTGGTCTTGCTGGAGACCGAGCCCGCGACCTTCGCTCCGAGGGCGCGGAGCTTCTCGGTCGCTTCCTCGCGGGTCAGCGAGCTCAGCGTGCCGGTCAGCACCACGGTCTTGCCGGCGAGCTGGCCGGCCTCGGCGCCTTCGCGGGCGCGCAGCGCGCGCGCCGTGGGCCGGACGCCGAGCTCGGCGAGCTTCGCCAGCAGGGCCTGCTTCGCGGGCGACTCGAACCAGGCGCGGATCTCGCTCGCCATCTCGTCGCCGATGCCGTGGATCGAGGTGAGGCGCTCGCGATCGGCGTTGGCGACCGCCTCCAGCGTGCCGAGCTCGGTAGCGAGAGCGTCGGCCGTGGCGGAGCCGACCTCGGGGATGCCGAGAGCGACGAGCCAGCGCGCGAGGTCGCGCGTCTTCGCGCGCTCGGCCGCCTCGATCACCTGCAGGGCGCTCTTCTCGCCCCAGCCGTCCAGCTCGGCCAAGCGCTCTGCGCGGAGCTCGAACACGTCCGAGAGCTTCGTGATCACGCCCTCCTGCACGAGCTGATCGACGGACTTCTCACCGAGCCCTTCGATGTCGAGCGCGGAGCGCGAGGCGAGATGCACGACGCCCCAGCGGAGCTGTGCTTGGCAATCGGGGTTCGGGCAGTAGTGGTGCTCGCCGTGGACCTCGACCGCGGCTCGGCACACCGGGCACTCGCTCGGCATCGCGAAGGCCGGCGCGCGCTCGCGCTCCTGGCGCTCGTCGTCGACGCGCTGCAGCACCTTCGGGATGACATCGCCGGCGCGCTCGATCAGCACGCGGTCGCCGACGCGGATGTCGCGCTCGGCGACGTACGCGAGGTTGTGCAGCGTCGCGTGGCGCACGGTGACGCCCGAGAGCAGGACGGGCTCCAGGACGGCGCGCGGCGTGAGCCGCCCCGTGCGGCCGACTTGCACTTCGATGCCCTGCAGCGTCGTCGTCGCCTGTCGCGCCGTGAACTTGAACGCGAGCGCCCAGCGTGGCGAGCGCGCGGTGAAGCCGAGGCGCGCGTGGAGCGCGATCGCGTTCACCTTCGCGACGAGGCCGTCCATCTCGTAGGGCTCTTCGTCGCGGAGCGCTTCGAGCTCCGCGTGCTCGGCGACGAGCGCGTCGACGCCGCGCACGACCTTGCGGCGCGCGAGCTTCGCGAAGCCCCAGCCGACGACGCGCGCCATCGCCTCCTCGAGCGTAGCGATCGCCACGTTCTCGCCCTGCTCGTCCTGGCAGCGCGCGAGCCACCACGGCAGGAACTCCATGCGCTGCAGCGCCTGCGGGTCGGGCTCCAAGCGCTTCAGCAGACCTGCGACCGTGTTGCGCGGGTTCGCGAAGACCTGCCCGCCTTCGGCGGCGCGGAGCTTACGGAAGTGCTCGAAGCTGTGCTTCGCCAGGATCACCTCGCCGCGCACCTCGACGAGCGGCGGCACGTCGATGCCTGCGAGGGAGACGGGCACGTGGCGGATGCCGAGCAGATGCCGCGTGATGTCTTCGCCGCGCGTGCCGTCGCCGCGCGAGAGCGCGCGCACGAGCCGGCCGTCCTCGTAGATCAGCGCCGCGGAGACGCCGTCGTACTTGGGCTCCACCAGATACGCGACGGGCTCCTCACCGACGTGCAGCGCCTTCCGCACGCGAGCATCGAACTCGCGCACCTCGTCCGCGCCGAAGAGGCTGTCGATCGAGAGCATCGGCACGGCGTGCGGATGCGTCGGGATCGCCGAACCCGCGGGCAGTCCCGAGCCCACGCGCCGCGTCGGCGAGTCCTCCGTGCGGAGCTCGGGATGCGCGTCCTCGAGCTCGCGCAGCTCGCGGAAGAGCCGGTCGTACTCGTCATCGGAGATCGACGGGCGCCCCTGCTCGTAGTAGCGGCGATCGTGGCCGCGGATCTCGGAGCGCAGCTTCTCGATGCGCTGGCGCGGTGAGGGAGCAGTCATCGCGTGGGCTCGCGGCGCGGTGGCTCAGGGTTTCAGCGCGGGCGAGCGCAGCGCGGCTTCGGCGAGCCGGCGCGGATACTCGCCGCCCACGCTGCACGCGATGCAGGCTTCCAGCTCGCTCTGCGCCTTTGCGCGGTCGCCGTCGAGCAGCGCGCGCATCGCGATGTAGAAGTGGCGGTCGTTGTCGCGGAGGCGCGGGAAACGGGTCCAGGCGAAGGCGATGCCGGCGAGCTCGCTCTCGGGCGCGGCGAGGAAAACGGCCGGGCCCCAGTTCTCCTCCACCTCGCCTTGATTCACGGGATAGATGCGACGCGCCGCATCGATCGCGGCGCGCGCCGAATCCGTGCGCCCGGCGAGCAGATGGACGAGGGCCAGCGTCTGTCGCAGAGCAATCGGGTTCAGCCCGGGCGGCGGCGCAGCTTCGATCTCGTTCAGCACGGTCAGCGCCTCCTCGAGGCGCCCGAGCTCGAGGAGCACGCGAGCGCGCACCATGCGCAACGGCCCGGCTTCGCCGCTCGCTTGCGCGAGCAGCTGATCGATCGCCGTGAGCGCATCGTTGCCTCGCCCTGCTTCGCGCAGGATCTTCAAGTGGAGGTGATGGCGCTGCGCGAGATCGATGCCGGAGCCAGGTTGCGTCTTCTCGAGGAGCGCCAGCGCTTCGTCATAGCGCCCGAGGGTGCTCCTAAGCTCGATCCCTTGGCGCGGCGCGAGCTCTTGGGAGAGCCATGCATCCAGGGGCGCGCCGGAGGCGATGTCGAGGTCTAGCTGCAAGGACGTGATCGCGCGGCGCTCCGGAGCCTCGGCCGGGATCGCCGCGAGTTCCTTCGCGAGCGACGCGCGAGCGTCCTCGTAGCGTTGGTCGGCGGCGGCTAGCACCACGGCGTCGAGCGCGGCTTCGGGTCCCTGGCTGCCGCGCGCGGCGATCGCGGACGCGCGATCGACACCGAGTAGCGGCAACCGTGAGCGCAGGAGATCCGCGAACTCCGGAGCGCGGCGCATGGCCTCCTCCATCTCCGCGCGCAGCTCTTCGCTGCGACCGGCGGCGCGGCCGTTCTCGAGCAGCGCTACGAGGCCGCGGTCGGCGGCCGAGATCGCGGCCGCGGGGCCGCTTCGCACGAGCGACCAGGGCGCGAGGTAGGCGCCGAGCTGTCCCGAGAGACCGCAGGCGCGTCCGTAGCCGAGCCAGAGACGCACCTCCAGATCGGGATCGGGGATCGAGAGCGCATGCTTCTGGAGGAGGCGCTCGAGCGTCGCGATGAGAGCTTCTGGTCGCCGAGCGCCTTCGAAGATCTGTGCCAGGCGCACGAGCATCTCGGGTTGGCTCTCCCCGGCTTCGAGGAGCTCGGTGGCGACCGCGACGGTACCGGCGCGATCTCCGCTCTCGACGAGCTGCTTCAGGCGGCCGCGGAGGGCCACGACTCCGCCTGACTCGCTCGACTTGCTGCTGTCCTGGGCGCACGCAGCGAGCAGGAGGAGGGCGCCAGAGGAGAGACCGAAATGGAGCATGGGATTCGCCTGTCGACCCGACTCGGGGGCGGGCCATTGTCGGCGCCGCGCCGCGGGTTACAAGCGCTTCCACCATCCCCGCGCCACGCGCGTCCAGGGTCTGCTATCCTCCCGCCCTTCCGCGGAGGAACCTCAGCCGGCGATGACCACGACCAGCATCGATCCCCGACACTCGCGCTTCGATTGGGTGCGCGCGCGCTCCATCGCCCAGAGCTGGGCGATCTGGGGGCTCCTGATCGGGATCCTCTATCTCCTGCGCGACTTCTTCGCGCTGATCTTCGTGACCTTCGTGTTCGCCTACTTGATGAACACGTTCACGCACAGCATCGAGCGTTTCATCACCTGGCGCCGCCCGCGCATCGTGATCGCGTTCGTGATCCTGCTCGGGCTCTTCACCGCGGCCGGCTGGTACCTCGTACCGAACGTGAAGACGCAGGCCGTGCAGATCGCGAACACGGTGAAGAACTACGTCGAGAAGATCGAGAGCCGGGCGAGGGCCCAGCCGGAGAAGAACTGGATCGCCGTCGTGTCGGAGGACCTGCCGCCGAGCTTGCAGGAGCTGATCGGCCCCACGCTGCGCAGCGACGTGGTCGACGAGTGGATCGAGAAGGAGGGCCTGCCGCAGGTCACCGCCCTCGTGCCGAAGCTCCTCCAGGGGCTGATCTTCTTCCTCATCCAAGCCGGCACGATCCTCTTCCTCGGCCTCCTCTTCTCGTTCCTGATCCTGCTCGACCTCCCGCGGCTCCAGACCGAGATCGGCAAGCTCCGTCGCACGCGGCTGAAGATGATCTTCGAGCACGCCGCGGCCCCGTTGGTGAAGGTGGGCGAGATCCTCGGCAAGACCTTCCAGGCGCAGGCCGCGATCGCGGTCTGCAACACCGCGCTCACCGGGATCGGCCTCACGATCTTCGGCATGCCGCAGGTCACCTTCCTGCTCTTCATCGTCTTCCTGCTCTCGTTCATCCCCGTCGCCGGCGTCTTCATCTCCTCGGTGCCGATCTGCTTGATCGGGCTCGGGCACGGCGGCTTGCAGATCGTGTTCGCCTTGGTCGCGATGATCACCGTCGTGCACATGTTCGAGGCCTACATCCTGAACCCGCGCATCATGGGCGCCGCCCTGCACATGAACCCGGTCATGGTGCTGGCGATCCTCACCGTGGGCGGCAAGCTCCTCGGCCCCTGGGGCCTCATCATGGGTGTCCCGCTCTGCTACTTCGTCTTCGCCTACGCCATCTGGTCGAAGGAAGACTCGGGAGAGCTCCGCGCCGCGAGCCGCCACCCATGAGCCTCGTCGTCGAAGGGCTGCACCTGCGCTACGGCGAGAAGATCGCCGTGCACGAAGTCTCGTTCCGCGTCGAGCCCGGGCAGGTCCTCGGGCTCCTCGGGCCGAACGGCGCGGGGAAGAGCACCACCCTGAAGGCCGTCGTCGGGCTGAAGCGCCCGAACAAGGGTTCGATCACCCTCGCGGGCATCGACGCCGTGCGCGATCCCGTCGCCGCGCGGCGGAAGCTCGGCTACCTACCGGAGCTGCCCGCGCTCTACGAGGCGCTGACGCCGCGCGAGCATCTCCTGCTCTTCGCGAGACTCCACGGCATCGCAGACGCGGTCGCGCTGCGGCGCATCGAGAGCCTG
Source organism: Planctomycetota bacterium (assembly GCA_016793245.1). Taxonomy (GTDB): domain Bacteria; phylum Planctomycetota; class UBA1135; order UBA1135; family JADKAF01; genus JADKAF01. Next base: position 30,361 of record JAEUHW010000141.1, on the reverse strand, counting down.
CTCGAGCTGCTGAAGATCCGCGAGGTGCTCGACGCCCCGATCGCGACCTTCTCGAAGGGCATGCGCCAGAAGGTGCTGATCAGCGCCGCCTTGCTCCACGATCCCGCGGTCGTGATCTTCGACGAGCCGCTCTCGGGACTAGACGCCGAGACCGCCGGACTGGTGAAGGCCCTGCTGCAGGAGATGAAGCGCCGCGGCAAGGCGGTGATCTACACCTCGCACATCCTCGACGTGGTCGAGCGCGTCGCCGACGCGATGGTCGTGCTGCACCAAGGCCGCGTCGTAGCGTCGGGAGACTTGGCCGCGCTGCGCGCGCGCGCAGGCTCGGATGCGGACCTCGATCAAGTCTTCCGGATCCTCACCTCGGCCGAGGATCCGCTCGCCCGCGCCCAGGCACTGCTCGACGCCGTCGCGCGCCCCGTTGCACAGTAAAGGTGCCTGGCACCTTTACTGTGCAACGGCGCTGAGCGCCTTTACCTTGCAGTGAGGGAGCTCGCGCTCTCGGCGGTCCAGTTCTGCGGATAGGCCTGCAGCGGGGCGACCTCGAGGTCCTGCTTCCGCAGCGCCTCGATGGCCTCGACGATGGCGGCGGCGGCGTCGATGGTCTGCACGCAGGGGATGCCGTACGCCACGGCGCTCGAGCGGATCATGCCGTCGTCGGTGCGCTGCTGGCGCCCGAGCGGCGTGTTGATCACGAGGTCGACCTCGCGGTTCTTCAGGAGGTCGACGATGTGCGGACGGCCTTCGTGGACCTTGTTCACCAGCTCGGCGGGGATGCTGTTGCGGCGCAGCACCTTCCAGGTCCCGGCGGTCGCGATGAGCTCGAAGCCCAGGTCGGCGAGCTTGCGCGCGATCGGGAGACAGCGGCGCTTGTCGCTGTCCTTCACCGAGAAGAAGACCTTGCCGCGGCGCGGCAGCTTCACCCCGGCGCCGATCATCGCCTTGGCGTAGGCCGCGCCGAAGCTGCGATCGAGGCCCATCACCTCGCCGGTGGAGCGCATCTCCGGGCCGAGGGCGATGTCGGCGCCGGGGAACTTCACGAAGGGGAAGACCGGCGACTTCACCGCGATGTGCTCCGGAATCACCTCTTCGGTGAAGCCGAGGTCGCGGAGCTTCTTGCCGACCATGACCTTGGCGGCGAGCTTCGCCAGCGGGACGCCGATCGCCTTCGAGACGTAGGGCACCGTGCGCGAAGCGCGCGGGTTCACTTCCAGCACGTAGACGCGGTCGCCCTTCACGGCGTACTGCACGTTCATCAGGCCGATCACGCGGAGCTCGAGCGCCAGAGACTGCGTGTAGCGGCGGATCGTCTCCACGACCTGCTCGCCGAGCGAGAAGGTCGGCAGCACGCAGGAGGAGTCGCCGGAGTGGATGCCGGCGGCCTCGATGTGCTCCATGATCCCGCCGATCACGCAGATCTCGCCGTCGGCGATGGCGTCGACGTCGACCTCGATCGCGTCCTCGAGGAACTTGTCGACCAGCACGGGCCGCTCGGGCGAGACCTCGACGGCCTCGGTCATGTAGCGGCGGAGGCCAGCCTCGTCGTAGACGATCTGCATCGCGCGGCCGCCGAGCACGTAGGACGGGCGCACGAGCACGGGGTAGCCGATGCGCGTCGCGATCGCGAGCGCCGCTTCGATCTCGCTCGCGAGGCCGTTCGGCGCCTGCGGGATGTCGAGCTTCTCCAGCATCGCGGCGAAGCGCTCGCGGTCCTCGGCGCGGTCGATCGAATCGACCGAGGTGCCGAGCAGCGGGATCCCCGCGGCGTGGAGGCCGTTCGCGAGGTTCAGCGGCGTCTGGCCGCCGAACTGCACGATCACGCCGTCGATCTGCTCCTTCTCGCAGATGTTGAGCACATCCTCGTGCGTCAGCGGCTCGAAGTAGAGGCGGTCGGAGGTGTCGAAGTCGGTCGAGACCGTCTCGGGGTTCGAGTTCACCATCACGGTGAGGAAGCCCTCTTCGGAGAGGGCGAACGCGGCGTGGCAGCAGCAGTAGTCGAACTCGATGCCCTGGCCGATGCGATTCGGTCCGCCGCCGAGGATCGCGATCTTCTTCCGCGGGGAGCTCTCGACCTCGTCCTCATCCTCGTAGGTCGAGTAGTAGTACGGCGTGTACGCCTCGAACTCCGCGGCGCAGGTATCGACGAGACGATACCCCGGCAGGAGGCCCAGGCTCTTCCGCTTCGCGCGCACCTCTCCTTCGCTCACGCGCCAGATCGTGGCGAGCTGCCGATCGCCGAAGCCCATGCGCTTCGCTTCGCGCAGGAGCTCCAGATCCGCCGCGGCCAACGACGGGCAGGCGAGCAGGCGATCCTCGAAGGCGATGATGCCCTGGATCTGGGCGAGGAACCACGGATCGACCTTCGAGTGCTCGTGCACCTCCTCGAGCGACATCCCCTGCCGCAGCGCGAGACGCAGGAAGAAGATGCGCTCCGCGTTGGGCTTCCGGAGCTTCCCGAGCAAGGTCGCGTCGTCGACGCGCTCCCCGCGACCGAAAGGATCCTTCGGATCGAGGCCGAGGCCGAAGCGCCCGACCTCGAGTCCGCGCAGCGCCTTCTGCAGCGACTCCTTGAAGGTGCGCCCGATCGCCATCACCTCGCCCACCGACTTCATCTGCGTCGTGAGCGTCGTGTCCGCGCCCTTGAACTTCTCGAACGCGAAGCGCGGCACCTTGGTGACGCAGTAGTCGATCGTCGGCTCGAAGCAGGCCGGCGTGTTCTTGGTGATGTCGTTCTGGAGCTCGTCCAGCGTGTAGCCCACGGCGAGCTTCGCCGCGATCTTCGCGATCGGGAAGCCGGTCGCCTTCGAGGCCAGCGCGGAGGAGCGCGAGACGCGCGGGTTCATCTCGATCACGACCATGCGGCCGGTCTTCGGATCGACGCCGAACTGGATGTTCGAGCCGCCGGTCTCGACGCCGATCTCGCGGATGATCTGGATCGCCGCGTCGCGCATGCGCTGGTATTCGCGGTCGGTCAGCGTCTGCTGCGGCGCGACCGTGATCGAGTCGCCGGTGTGGACGCCCATCGGGTCCAGGTTCTCGATCGAGCAGATGATGACGACGTTGTCCTTCGTGTCGCGCATCACCTCGAGCTCGTACTCCTTCCAGCCCAGGATCGATTCCTCGACCAGGACCTCGGAGATCATCGAGAGCGAGAGGCCGCGCGCGCAGATCTCCTCGAACTCGTCGACGTTGAAGGCGATGCCGCCGCCGGAGCCGCCGAGCGTGAACGCCGGGCGGATGACGCAGGGCAGACCGATGTCGGCCAGCACGCGGCGGCCGTCCTCGATCGTGTGCGCGATGCCCGAGCGCGGGAGGTCGAGGCCGATGGCGCGCATCGCCGAGCGGAAGAGGTCGCGAGCTTCGGCCTTGCGGATCGCGTCGTAGTTCGCGCCGATCAACTGCACGCCGAAGCGCTCGAGCACGCCGCGATCGACGAGCTCCATCGTCGTGTTGAGGGCGGTCTGACCGCCGAGCGTCGGGAGCAGCGCGTCGGGGCGCTCCTTCTCGATCACCTTGGCCACGAACTCCCAGGTGATCGGCTCGACGTAGGTCGCGTCGGCCATCTGGGGGTCGGTCATGATCGTGGCCGGGTTCGAGTTCACCAGGATCACGCGGTAGCCCTCCTCGCGGAGGGCCTTGCACGCCTGGGTGCCCGAGTAGTCGAACTCGCAGGCCTGGCCGATGACGATGGGCCCGGAACCGATGATCAGGATCGAGTGGAGGTCGTCGCGTCGAGGCATGGGACGGGCTGGCGGGGCGTGGCGTGGCGGATCCGGTCGCACCGAGGGGCCCCGGCGAAACGCCGCGGACGGTGCGAAATCGCGCCATTAGAGCACCGCGCCGGTAGGGCTCGCAATTCTCCGGCCGGAGAAGCGCGCGAGGCCCGCGTCGCGCGCGATCTGCGCTCGACGCGGGCCTCGGCGGCCGAGGGGCGAGCCCGCGGGGCGGGCGCGACCAGCGATCAGAAGGACCAACCGACCTGCACCAGGTACTTCACGTCGAGCTTGTCGGCCGTGGTCGAGCCGGGCTGGCTGTCGTAGTCGAAGATCACGCCGCCCTGCACGAAGAGGTTCCCGGTCACCGAGAGCTGCAGCGTGTGCTGCGAGTTGACCAGGAACTTGTCCTTGTCCTCCAAGCTCGGGAAGTACTGCGTGAACTGGAGGTAGCGCAGGTTGTCGAGGATCTTGCCGTCGAGCGTCAGCGCGACGCGGGCCGCCATGAAGTCGTCGTCGGAGCGGATCGTCGGCGGCGTCGAGCCGGGCGGCACCGGGTGATTCTGGTACAGCTTGTACTTCTCGCTGATGAAGTTCACACCGGTCTCGACCGAGCCCTTCCACGTGGACTCGTCGAGGAACTGCCAACCGGCACCGACACCGGCCGTCCAGCGTCGATCGAGGAACTTCGCGCGATCGCGCTCGCCCTGGCCGTTCACGTAGAGGAACCAGTCCTTCGCGACGAAGTAGTCGTATTGGAGCAACACGCCGACGTAGTTGTCCGTCGTCGCCCAGTCGCCCGTGTCCTGGTCCTTCACGCGCGTGCTGTTGTAGCGACCTCTGGCGGTGATGCGGTCGATGTCGGTCGTGCGCTGCGCGATGCCGGTCACGACCGAGGAGTCTTCCTCGACGTTCCCGCGCTTGAACTGCATGCCGGCCGCGATGTTGCCGGTCCAGACGATGGGCTTCGGATTGATCTCGACGATGCTCTCGAGCGCGAGCTGCTCGGCGGCGAGCGCACTGGGCTCGACCTTGATGCTGCCATCCGCGGAACGCACCGCGGTCGACTTCAACATCTCGCCGTCCTTCAGCTCGAAGTCGAGTCCGCCCGGCGCGTTGAAGCTCGCGACTTCCTTCCAGTCGATGACGACCTTGCCCGCGTACGGCGTTTCTACCGTGAGCTTGCCGCCCACGAGATCGAGGATCTTGCCGGTGACCTTGTCCCCGTTCTTCAGGAACACCTCGTCCGGCGGCGGCGGAGGCGGCGGGGTCGCGGGTTCTTGGGCGAAGGCGCTCCACGAGAGCGTCAGCAGCGCGAAGCTGCTCAAGGTGCGGTACAGCGGGGACATGAAGACCTCGGAAGGCGAACTCGGCAGGCCCGCTTCGGCGAAGCGGGTGCAGGGGGCGGCGGGATGGTAGAAGATGGGCCGCTCGCGATCCAGGTACTGTTCATGACGAGCCCGTGGCGTCTCTTGCGCTCCCTCTTCTGGACCTCGGCCCTCGCCGTGCTCCCGAGTGAACTCGCCTCGGCCCAGCAGCCGGAAGTACGGCGCACGGCGCATGATCCACTCGGCCTCTGGTCCCCCCGCACCATCGGCTGGAACCTCCCTCTCGCGAGCGGAGCTCCGCCCTATCACCATCGCATCTTCGCGCAGCCCGCGAGCCTCGAGCTCTGGGGTCGCCCGATCCCCTTCGGCTACTTCGCGGGGAACGTGGTCGATCGCCCCCTCGGGCAACGCTTCTCGTTCGGCGAAGGGCGACAGGACATCGTCTGGATCGGCGAGACTCGACACGCGCTCGCCCAGCGCGTGTTCGACACGTGCGAACAGAGCTGGAGGAAGGAGATCGCTCCGCGCCAGCCCGAGGCCGCCTGGGATGCGCCGCTCGCGAGCGAGGCCGCTTGGGACGAAGCCGAAGTGCGCTTGGGTAGTCGCGCCTGGGGCGAGAGACTTCGCGATCCCCAGGTCAGCCGAGCCTCGACGGTGCTGGAGTGGGCGCAAGCCCGCGGCGAGCACGAGCTGCTCTTCGCGCTCGGCCCCGTGATCGCTCGCCAGCCGGGCTCGGACACGCCGCCGCCTTCGAGCTTGGAGCTCGCCGGCTTGCTCGCCGCCCTCGGGCATTCGAATCACCCGCACGAGCTGCTGCGCACCGAGATCGATGCGCGCACGCGCCTCGGGAGCGAGGGCTCGCGAGAGCGCCTGCTCGCGGCGCTCCGAGACGGCTGGAGCTCGCTCGCCGCGGAGCTCGTGCCCGAGCTCGACCGGGCGCGCCAAGCGCTGGCACAGCTCGACCGGGCCAGTCCCCGCACCCTTCGACTCGGCGCCCAGGCCGCGATGAAGCTCCGCTTCCCCGAGCTCAAGATCGGCACGCAGGAGCCCAACGTCTTTCCCGCGGGCTTTCGCCTCCATCAGAGGAGGTCGGCGGGAAGCGGCTCCAAAGATCGACCCGCGAACCGCGGCGCCGCCCTGCGTTTCGAGGGAGGCCAAGTGAAGCTCGCCCGCGGATCCCTGGGCCCCTGGAGCGAAGAAGTCGCCCTCGAACGTCGCGCGGAAGGTCAGGGCGCCTTCGCGATCTCGGGCACCGGAGTGCTGCTCCTGGAGTTCGAGGTCCCGCAGACCGTGAGCTCTGCGTCGCTGCGCCTGCGCCACCGCCTCGAAGCCCCGGAAGGCGACAGCGCCTGCGGCATCCTCGTCACCATCGATCGCGGGATGGTCCTCGATGCGAGCACCGCGATTCCCCGGAGCGAGCGCTGCTCGGAGCAGAGCTTCGACCTCACGGAGCACTTCCGCGCCCAGCAGCCCCACATGCTCATGCTCTCTCTCGCCCCCGGCGCGCCGGCCGCGGCGCGCTACTGGCTGACCGAGCTGGAGCTCTCGATCGAGGAGTAGAGCCAGCGCTCGACTTCGGCGGCGCTCACGTCCTCGACGAACGCGACCGCACCGGGAGCCGCAGCCGGCAGGCCGCGAGGCAGCACGTAGCGCAGCCGACCGCCCTCGATCTTCTTGTCGAGCAGCAGCGCGCGCAGCACCGCGGAGACATCGAGGTCGCGCGGCGGCGAGAGCGGCAATCCGAAGCGCGCCAGCAAGGCGACGACCCGCGCGCGCTGCGCCGGCGTGAAGAGGCCGCGCGCCACCGCGAAGTCGCACGCGGCGACGAGACCGATCGCGACGGCATCGCCGTGGCGCAGCGCGCCGAAGCCGCGCTCCTGCTCCAAGCCGTGCGCCAGCGTGTGGCCGAGGTTCAGGGCTCGCCGCGGACCGGACTCGCGCTCGTCGCTTTCGACGACCGCGATCTTCAAGCGCACCGCGCGCTCGATCACCTCGAGCCAGCGCGAAGAGCGGAGCTCCGTCTCGGGATCGAAGCGCTCCAGCTCCGCGAAGCTATCGTCCGCGGAGAGCAGCGCCGCTTTCACGACCTCGGCCAAGCCGCTCCGCAGCTCGGCGCGAGGCAGCGTGACGAGGAAGCTCGGATCGAGCGCGACCTGCTGCGGCGCGTGGAAGGTCCCGACCAGGTTCTTCGCCGCGCCGAGGTTGATCGCGGTCTTGCCACCGACCGAGGCATCGACGAGCGCGAGCAGGGTCGTGGGCACGGCGAGCCATGCGACCCCGCGCATCCAGAGCGCCGCGGCGAGCCCCGCGAGATCGGTGCAGGCTCCTCCGCCGATGGCGATCAGGACGCCATCGCGAGGGAGCTTTCGCTCGGCGCAGGCCTCGAGCACGCGTTCGAGCTCCGCGAAGCACTTCGCGCGCTCTCCGCCGGGAACCGCGACGACCGCGGCTCCGCTCCAGGTCCCAGCAATCGAATCGATGCGCTCGCGATGCCCTTCGAGCACGCTCTCGTCGACGAGGAGCAGCGGAGCGCGATCGAGGTGCCGCGATCGCTCCGCGAGCAGGCGCTCGAAGGCCCCGGAGCCGAGGAGGAGCCGTGTCGACCCGCGCTCGTGGCGCCAGGAGAGCTCGCGCTCCGCTTCGCTCAAGGGCGCGACACCGGCTGGCCGGCCTCTTGCGCGCGGCGACGCCGGCGCATCTCGATCAACTGAGCGTGAGCGAGCTCGCTGCGCTTGCGATCGCGGAAGAGGATGTAGAAGAAGAATGCGAAGAGGCCAAGCGTGCTCACGAGCAAGAACTTCGGCCAAAAGCTCGACCAGAACTCGGTCCCCGCGGATTCCTCCGGCCGGAACGGACGCAGAGCGCGCGCGACGAAGTAGGGGCGATCCAGCATCCCGTCGCGCGACTTGTAGTACATGCGCGAAGCGAAGTAGGCCTCGACCTCGACGACGTCGCCTTCCTTCACGTCGAAGAGCAACGGCGATTCGATCCAGAGGTAGCCGTAGCGACCGCCCAGGAAGAGGAATTGCTTGCGCTCGATGCGGAAGGGATTGGAACCGACGAGGACCTCCTCGACGCGACCGACTCGCCCCTGGATGCGAAAGCGCTTGCCCCGCTCGGCCTGCGGGTCGTCGTAGAAGCGCTTCGTCATCTCCTTGAAGAGGAGCTCCGCGCCTTCATCGAACGGCTCGTCGGCGTGCGCCAGCGCGAGCTGCGCGAAGGCGAGGAAGACATCGTCCTGCACGTCGCGCGGCTGGCCTTGCTCCACCGGCTGACCGCCGTTGTGACGCGTCGGGAAGTAGACGTCGAGATACTCGAAGCTGGAGTTGAGCTCCGCCTGGGTGAGGTCGCCGCGCAACGGCGAGGAGGGCTGCGACGGCGTGACCTCGCCGGCGACGAGGAGCGGCGCGGTCTCCCCTGCCGGCAGACGGCCCCAGAACGCGTAATCGAAGGCGTAGAGCCCGCGCACGCGCACCCAGGTTCCATCGCGCCAGGTGGCGTCGCTCGAGGCCTCGCCGGCGCTGTCCGCAGCGCCCGCGAGCAGAAGGTGAGCCACGAATGCCACCGGCTGATCGGCTTGCTTCCCGAGCTCGATCTCCGGGCGGAGCAAGCCCACCACCGTCCTCGTCCCGCCGACGGGACGCGTCCAGGTGTCGCCGACCAAGGTCCCGTGGAGCTCGAAGAACTCGCCGCGCCGCGACGCCGCGGTGCTGGCGTCGAAGAGCTCCGAAACCGGCCGCCGCGCTCTGCCCTGCAGCGCGCTCGAGCTCGCGCGATGCAGCCGCGCGGCGATCTCGGCGAGCGCGGCATCTTGCTCCGCGCTCAAGCTGCGCTCGATCTTCTCGACGCCTTCGAAGCGCTGGCGCAAGTCGCTGCGGAGCTCCGACACCGCGGCCGTCGCGGCCTCGCGCTCCTGCGCCAGCTTCGCCGCGCGTTCCGGCGCCTCCGTCATCTCCTCCAGCTTCTCGCTGCTCTCCGCGCGCTTCGTCTGCCGCTGCACGAACAGATATCCGGACAGCGCGATCACGCCGAGCACGGCCATCACCAGGATGCGCAAGTTGTCGCGCCCGGTGACGAGGACGCGCGGATCGCGCGAGGAGCGAGGGGAGAGCGGGGGCATGAATGGATTCCGGCGCATGCGGACGCAGAACGGCCGCGGCGGCGAGGGGTTCGAGGCAAGGAGCGGAGCCCGGGCGGATTATAGGTCGGCAGCGAGTGTGCAGCCCCCGCCCTTGTTCGAGGCGGAACCCGAAGACACAATCCGCGCCCCCGCGTCCGCCATCACCGCATGCCCCACCGACCGCCGCGCCGCATCGAGCATCGCCCCCCCGTTCTGCGCGCCGACGCGATCGCCGCGTTCCTGGAGGCGCCGTTGGTGGGCGACGCCGGGCGCGAGATCCGCGGGCCCGCGGCCCTGGACCACGCGCGCGAGGACCAAGTCTCCTTCGTGAGCGACGGCAAGTACGCCGCCGCGGCGGCGCAGTCCCGCGCGGGCCTGCTGCTCGTGCAAGAAGGCCTGAACGTCGAGGCGGCCAGCGCCGCCATCGTGCGCGTGCCGGAGGCGCGCATCGCGTTCCAGCGCGTGCTCGGGCTCTTCTTCCCGTCCTGCGATCGCCTCGAGCCAGGCATCCACGAGACCGCCGCGGTCGCCGAAGACGCCTCGGTTCATCCGACCGCGACGGTCGGACCGCACTGCACCATCGAGAGCGGCGCTTCGATCGGCGCGGGAGCCGTGCTGCGCAGCCACGTCTTCGTCGGCCAGGGCAGCAGCGTCGGCGCCGACGGCTACATCTATCCCCACGTCTCGATCCGCGGCGGGGTCTCGATCGGCGCGCGCTGTCTCCTGCACTCGGGCGTCGTGATCGGCTCCGACGGCTTCGGCTTCGTGCGCGTCGGCGACCGCCACGAGAAGGTGGCGCAGATCGGCGGCGTGCGCATCGGCGATGACGTCGAGATCGGCGCCAACTCGTGCATCGATCGCGGCGCGCTCGGCGACACCGTGATCGGCTCGGGCACGAAGATCGACAACCTGGTGCACATCGCTCACAACGTGCAGATCGGCCGCAACGTGCTGCTGATCGCGCAGGTCGGCCTCTCCGGCAGCGTCACCATCGGCGACGACGCGGTCCTCGCCGGTCAGGCGGCCGTCGCCGGGCACCTACACGTCGGACGCGGCGCCCAGATCGGCGGGCGCAGCGGCGTGATGGAGAACATCCCCGAGGGTCTGCGCGTCTTCGGCTTTCCCGCGCGCAACTTGCGCGACTTCATTCGCCTGCAGCGCTCGATCGAAGACCTGCCCGAGCTCGCGAGGAAGCTGCAGGGCCTCGAAGCGGAAGTGGCGCGGCTGCGCCAGGAGCAGCGTCCGATCGACGCGGACGCGCCCGCGGATCGAACCGCGGACTGAGATCGAAGACGCCGCGGTCAGCCCGCGAGCAGCGTCTGCAGCCGCATCACCGCGCGGCGGTTCACGTCGGAGTCGAGCCGCTCGTAGATCGAGGGGAACACCGCCCACTGCCACTCGGCGATGTCCGGCGCGGGCGCGAGCTGCTGGAGCGAGGACGGGGCCTGGAGACCGAAGAGCCAATCCACCTGTTGGAAGTCGCCGAACGAGCTCACTTCGCGGAGCTCGAGATCGACGAGCTGCTCGGCGCGGCTGAGACCGATCTCCTGGCGCACGTTGCGCAGCACGGCGCGCTCCAGGTTCTCCGCGGGTTGGATCACGCCGCGGATCGGGCCCCAGAAGCTCTCCTGGCTCGGCTTCGGCCGCAGCAGCAGGAACTCCAAGCCCGAGGCAGCGAAGTGGTAGACGAAGACGCGAACTCCGTGGCCGATCTCCATCGCGGCAAGCCCCCTACTCCAATGGCATCGAGGACGAGGCACCATCTCTGCCTCTCCGATCGGCCGGACGGCCCGATCGACGAAAGCGCGAGCCCTCAGCGCAACGCGCCTTCCTTTCCTGCGGCTCCGTCCAGCGCCGGCAGCGCGACCTTCGCCTTCACGAACGCGCGCGCCCTCTCGGCGTTGGCGAGGTAGCGCCGCAGCACTTCTTCGTAGCCCTCGCGCGTCTGCTCCAGCAAGCGTTGCTCCTGAGCGCGCTTGGCCTCGGCGGGCGGCAGCGAGCGCCAACGCGCATCGACGCGAGCGAGCGCCTCCGCCTGGCGATCGAGGAGGGCCCGTTGCTCGACGAGCTCGCGGTAGAGGCGGAGCGCCGGCGGGCAATGCGCACGCAGCGTCCAGTCCGCCCGCTTGGGGTCCCAGCGATAGGGCACCCACGCGATCCCGGCCGCGCGTTCGTCGCGTTCCAAGTGGAAGATCAGCGAGCCGATCTCGCGCACCTGCTTCACCGACGGTCGTTCCGTTGCGTAGGTGAACCCGGCCGGATCCGTGCTCTGACCGGGCGCGCTCCATTTCCAACGCCCTCGACCGAGCTCCTCGGGCGCGAAAGGCTGCGCGTCGTCGGCTTGCAGCTTGGCCGCGAGCTCCCCGAACGCTCGCTGCACGACCTCCGCGTCGGAGAGCGTCGCCACGGCGCGCCTCGTCGCGCGCGCGCCGGCATCGCGGGCCTCCACCCGGTCGCGCTCCTCGATCTCGAGCTCCCCGACCTTCGCCGTCACGGTGCCCTTCAGACACTCCACGCGCGCCACGAGCTCGCGCTCGACGACGACTTGATTGCCCTCTCGATCGACGAGCTCGATCTCCAGCGCGTCCTGCCGCAAGAGCTGTCCGTTGAGATAGGCGCCACTGCGCAGGACGATGCGCCAGCTGAGCTCGGGCTCTTCCTTCTGCTGGGCCGGAACGGCGGAGGCCGCGCACATGGCGGCCAGCAGCAAAGGTAGGCGCAGCAGGGACATCGAAGCCTCGGGCCGAGGAAGAGCTCCCCCCTCGGAGGAAGCCAGGCCCTTGAGATCGACCCCGCCTCGCGAGAACTTGATCTCCCGAGCGCTCTCGCCTCCGGCGGCGCTCGGAAAGTTCTTCCCCCACTCGCGGCCCGACGCGCATGACCTCCGAGCTTCGCCCCTCCGCGGGCGTGCCCCCGTTCGCCGACTTCGAATCTGCGCTGGCCTGGCTGCGGCAGAAGACCGACTTCGAGCGCGGACCGACCCCGCGCGCGACGCCGCATCTCGTCGCCATGCGCGCCCTCGCCGCCGCACTCGATCATCCCGAGTTGGCGGTGCCGACCCTGCACGTGGCAGGAACGAAGGGCAAGGGCTCCACCTGCGCCTTCGCCGCGGCCCTCCTGCGCCGCGCGGGCTACAAGACCGGTCTCTACGTCTCTCCACATCTCTCCCATCTCTGCGAGCGGATCGCGATCGACGGTCAGCCGATCGATCCGCAGCGCTTCGCGGCGCATCTCGACGAGCTCGCGCGGGCTTGCGCGAGCTGCGCGGAGGGCGAGCTCGCGTCGTTCTTCGATCTCATGACGCTCGCCGGGTTCCTCGCGTTTCGCGCGGCGCGCGTCGATGCGGCGGTGATCGAGGTCGGGATGGGCGGGAGGCTCGACTCCACGAACATCGTGCTGCCGGAGGCCACGGCGATCACGAGCATCTCCTTCGATCATATGAAGGTGCTCGGGCGGAGCTTGCCCGCGATCGGTCGCGAGAAGGCCGGCATCGCCAAGCGGGATCGTCCTCTGGTCGTGGGAATCGAGCGCGCGCATCCGGCGTTCGATGCGATCGCCGCGCACGCCGCCGAGGTCGGCGCCCCGCTCCGCGTGCTCGGCCAGGACTTCCATTGGAGCCATGGGGACGACGAGCAAGAGGTGCGCGTCGAGACCTGGCGCGGCCGGACGTTGCGCGCGCGCTTGCCGTACGCCGTGCCCTTCCACGCGAAGGACCTCGCGATCGCGCTGGCTCTGCTGGAGGCCGGCGCCGAGCGCGGCAAACTGCCGGACATCGCGCCGTGGCTCGAGGGGTCGGGCGACGATCTGCGCGTCCCCGGACGCTTCGAGCTCTTGCGAGGCTCGACGCCCGCGCTGCTCGATGGCGCGCACAACGACGAGGCCTTCGTCGCGCTGGCCGCCGCGCTGCGGAAGAATTTTCCCGAACGACGCCTCGTCGCGGTGATCGGCGCCGCGCGGGATAAGCTCCATTCCGGCGTCTTCGCACCGCTGGCCCCCCATCTGGCCTACGCGGTGGCGACGCGCGCCGAGGACAATCCCCGCGCGACGCGACCCGCCGATCTCGCGGCACAGCTCCGGGCCGACGGCATCCCCTCCAGCGCCGTCGCGAGCGCTCCCGAAGCCTGGCGCCGCGCGGTAGAGCTCCGAGAGGAGCTCGGGTCGCCCGCAACGGATCCGATCCTCGTGACCGGGTCCCTCTACCTCGTCGGCGAGCTCCGCCCAGAGCTCCTCGCCAGAGCCTCCCCGCCATGTTCAAACTCGTCGAAGACCTCTTCCTCACCGACACCTTCCTGATCAAGGGGCGCTTCGAAGGCAAGCACGGCCGCCTCTCTCAGGCGCTCGATGGTTGGCGGCGCGGGTTCGTGCCGGTGGTCGACGCGACGCTCGTGGATGTGCGCACGCGCGAGCGCTTCGAGACGCCGCGCGTCTCGATCGCGTGGCGCGAGCTGATCCTCGCGCACGAGCTCATCGACACCGGCAGCGATCACTATCGCCGGCACCTCGTCGCCGAACGGCCCCGCGTCCCGATCCGCGCCTTCGTCGCGGGCCGCTTGCCTCTCGAGCTCTCGGGAGATGTCGCGCCGCAGGCCTACGATCACGGCGGGCTCTTCCAGCGCTGCTTCATCCTGCATCAGCCCCGCCTCCGCGGGCTCGAGCTCGAGCAGCACGACGAGCTGCGCTGCCTCGCGCAGATGAGCTACGCGATCGTGATGCGAGAGCGCCTCTCCTACGTCTACGATTTCTCCGACCTACTGGAGCGCGAAGCGAACGCCGGCGACGCGGGCAGAGACGACCTGGGCCAAGGGCGCGTGGCCTGAGCTCGCGCCGCGACTCCACTCACTTGCGCCTCGCCTGCAAAGCGTGGTACGCCACTCTGGAACCCTCGCCTGAGCGCGCGAAACGCGCGACCGAAGAACACCATGCCTCTCGAGCACGACGAAGCGCACGTTCCGCACGGCGACGCCAGCGCGGAGACCTGGATCACGATCGCCGAGGCCGCGCAGCTCAGCGGTCGCTCGCCGACGCAGTTCTACGTCTGGCGCAGCAAGGGACGCGCCCCGGTGCGGATCGAGGAGCGCGAGGGCAAGGTCTGCGTCCACGCCGATGATCTGCGCCGTTGGACCCAGGCAAATCCGAAGCGCGAGAGCAGCGGCGGAGCTCCGCGCGGACCTCGCCCGCGCCGCCCCGAGGCGGCGGAGCAGTTCGCCCCCGCGGCACGGCCTTCGCCAGCACAGCCTTCGCCAGCACGGTCTTCGGCGACACCGTCTTCGCCGACACCGCCTGCGCCGGCACAGTCTTCGCCGGCACAGCCTTCGCCGGCCGCGGCGGAGCAGAGCTCGCGCGAGGAGCAGAGGCCGCATCAGAGCACCTCTTCCGCGCGCAGCTTCAGCTTCCGCTGCGAGACCGGAGCCGAGCTGCGTTCGTGGGCCGAGCTCCTGGACGAGCTCGGTCGCCGCGGAGTGCAGCTCTCGTTCCGCATCGAATCCGGGCGGATCACCCTGAGCTGAGCGGGTGCTCTACGCGCGACGCGGGGAGTTACCGGAACGTGCGCATCGGCTAGGGTGGGCGGCGAGAGGTCTCCCTCCTCCATGGCCTTCCGTGAACTCGTTCTCGCGCTTTCCCTCGCAAGCAGCCTCGGCATCGGAGCCGGTTCCAGGCTGGCGGCTCAAGGCACACCCGCGGCGGAAGATTCGCTCGCGGCCGCACCGGTCGGAGATGTGCTCGGAGAGGCGCAGCGCCTGCACGCGCGCGAGCAGAGCGCGCGCATCGCCGATCTCGAGCCGCTGAGCTCCGCCTCGCCGCGACCGTACGCGCCGCGCCCCGATCCCGAACGACCGGCCTGGACGCACTCCATCCACCGCGCGCGCGCGTCGTATCTGCGCGTCTACCTGCGCCTCGATCTCGGCCCCGGCGATGAGCTGCGCGTGCGCGACGGCGCTCGCGCGCTGCGCTGGACCTACGGGGAGAAGGGCCCGGTCAGCGCGCAGCTCCTCGGGAGCGGCGCGAGTGCCATCCCAGGCTTCGGGCACGTCTTCGCGACGGACACCGTGTTCTCCGACCGACTGCACTTGGAGCTCATCGCGCGCAGCGGCGGCGGCGGCGTCGAGTTGCTGCAGCTCGAGGTCGGTTATCCGTGGGCGCGTCTGCAGCTCGGCGCGCCGCCGGAGAACCCGTGCTCTTCGCCACCGCCGTTCCCCGACACGAGCTGCGAGCCGAGTGCCACGCGCCGGGCTCGTGCGCGCGCCGTCTGCGGCATCGCCAACGCGGGCGTCTTCTGCACGGGCTTCCTCGCGAGCAACCGCTCGCACGTGCTCACCGCGAATCACTGCGTACCCAGCGCGGCGCTCGCCGCGACGGCGAATCTCTGGTTCGGCTACGAGACCGACTGCAACGGCTCCGCACTGCGCGGCACCACGGTGATCCCCGCACCGCAGACCTTCCTCGGCGGAGAAGCCGCGCGAGATTGGTCGCTGCTGCGCGCGTCTTCGAATCCGGCAGCGCAGTTCGGTTGGCTCTCGCTCGAGCCCGCGGATCCGAACGCGAACGAGACGCTCTATCTCCCGAGTCACGCCGGCGGAAGACCGCAGGAGCTCAGCTCGGGACCCGCGCGCGGCGTGATCGGCTTCCCCGGCAACACGCACTTCCAGCACCGCTGCGATGCCGAGCCGGGCTCCTCGGGCGCGCCGGTGATCCGCGAGAGCAGCCAATGCGTCGTCGGCCTGCACACGCACGGCGCCTGCTTGATCCAGGATCCGAACTCGGCGAACTGGGCGACGCGCATGAGCGTGCTCGCGCCGATCCTGCTGCGCCTCGAGCCGACGCTGGCGATCTGCGGCGCGAGCGGCAATAGCGCGCCCCCGTGCGAGCCCGCCGAGATCTTGCCCGCGACCGCCAGCGGCGAAGGCGGCACCGCGATCGACTTCCCCTTCGCTCGCAGCGGCGCGCAGCGCGTGCAGCTCGCCTATGGAGCGAGCACGCTCGATCACGCACATCCCGTGCGCATCCGCGGCCTGCGTTGGCGCCTCGACGGCGGTGGCCTCGCGAGCTACGGGCCGGCGAGCTGGGACTTCGCCCTCGAGCTCTCGACGTCGCGGAACCCGCCCAGCGCGCTCGATCGCAGCTTCGATGCGAACCACGGGGCCGATCGCACGAGCGTCTTCGATGGCGTGCTCGGCGCTTCGGCGATCCCCGGCAGCGGTAGTCCGAACGCGTTCGAGCTCTCGCTCGAGCTCGATCGCGCCTTCGAATGGGATCCGCGCAGCGGAGCTCTGCTGCTCGACTTCCGCGTCCGCGGCGGCACGGCGATCGGCCGCGCGCTGGACGCCGAGGCCTCGGCGATCGGCGCGCACTCCTGCCTCGCGGCTTCTGGCAGCGCGAGCGCCGCCACCGCGACCTATCCAGCGGCGGGCTCCCGCGCGCCCGCGCCGATCGTCGAGCTCTGCGTGGAGGCTCTGCATGCGCCGCGCGAGCACGCGCGCACCGACGCGCCTCTCGCGAGCGCGCTGCCCTGGAGCTCGCTGCCGCCGAACGGCGCGCGCGTGCTCACGGTCTACGAAGCGACGAACTTCGGCGCGATCGGCGAGCGGCGCCTCGCGCGTCTCGCTTGGCGCCCGGACGCCGGGGCCGCGTTCCCCGGCGGTTCGATCGATGTCCGCGTCTCGCTCTCGACGGCTCCCGCGGGACGCGCGAGCGCGCTCGTCCCGAGCTTCGCGAGCAATCACGGTCCCGATCGCCGCGTCGTCTTCGATGGCACGGCGACGGCGCCCGCGCGCGCGGCGCGCGCCGGAGCCGCAGCCACCGCGGCTCTGCAGATCGAGCTGCCGACGGCGTACGTCTACGATCCCGCGCGCGGCGCGCTCGTCGTCGATCTCGAGATCCGCTCCGCGAGCGCGGGCCTCCAAGGTCTGCTCTGGGACTGCGCTGCAGGCGCGAACGGCGCCATCGGCCGCGTCGCTCACGGCTCCGACTGGCGCGCGACGATCGCGCAATTCAGCGAGAGCTTCGGTGCGCAGCTCGCTCTCGGCGCCGAACCGGTGATCGATCTCCCGCTCGCTCTCGATGGCAGCGAAGGCGCCGGCGTCTCCTTCGATGGACTCGCGCACAGCGGTCCTTCGCGCGAGCTCACGGTCTACGATGGCAATGCCCTCGCGAGCTTGGAGCCGATCTTCATCCAAGGCCTCGCGTGGCGGCCCGACGGAGCGACGAACGGCGACTTCGGACCGACGGCCTGGGATCTCGCGATCGAGCTCTCGACCTGTCCCCACACCGCCCCGAACATGCCTCTGCTCTTCGACGCGGTGCACGGCGCGGATCGCCGCGTCGTCTTCGACGGCATCGCGTCGATCCCGCTGCTCGACCCGAGCACGGCGAGCCCCGCGGCGAACGAGGTGGCGATCCAGCTCGCCACCCCCTTCCGCTGGGACCCCGCGGCGGGCGGTCTCGCCGTAGATTTGCGTCTTCGTTCGAAGAGCGGAGCCAGCGCGCGCGGCCTCGACGCGACGGGTGCCAGCGCCAGCGGCGTGGTGCGCCTCTGGCACCCGAGCGATTCTCGCGCGACGGCGGCCCAAGTCGGTCCCGAGGCCCGCGGTCCGGCGCTGCGCCTCTGGGCCGAGCCCGCGCGCGGGCGCGCCGTGCCTTACGGGGCGGCCTGTGGCTTCCCCGCGGTCGCGACCACGCGCCGCAACCCACAGCTTCCGGCGCCCGAGTTCGCGTTCCGTCTCGTGCGCAGCGCGCCGACCCGCCCTGCGCTGCTGCTGCTCGGGCTCCAAGCGCTGCAGCTCCGCCTCGACTTCCTCGGAGCGACGGGCTGCACCTGGCTCCACAGCTCGGATCTCGCGACGATCGGCACCAGTACGGATGCGGCTGGCGAAGCGCGCATCCCGGCTCCGCTGCCGCCGGATCCCAGCCTGCACGGCGCGCGCTTCTTCGCCCAGTGGGCGACGATCGATCCGGGAGTGAACGCCGCCGGCTTCGCCTTGAGCGCCGGACTGGAGCTCGTCCTCGAGCGCTGAGTTCTACGTCTCGTTGTCGTTTCGGGTCGCGGCGAATACGCTCGGCCTTCATGTACGGGACGAGTGCATCGGACGCCCTCGCCGCGGATCTCCGGGCGGCACGCATCGGAGACCTGCGCGCCTTCCAGCGCCTCTTCGAGCGCCACGCGACCTTGGTGCTGCGCTTGGTGCGCTCGCGCCTGCCTTCGCATCGACACCCCGAGCATGTCGCTGAAGAGATCTGGCTCACGGTCTGGGATGCGCTCGACGAGCTCGACGACCCGTTGCGCTGGCTCCCTTGGCTGCTCGCGCGCGCGCAACAAGTGCTCGAAGAGCGCCATGGGGATGAGCTCCTGGAGAGCGACCCCGAGGAACTGCCCTTCCTCGAACGCCTCGACGAGCCGGCGCGCGAAGTGGTGCGCTTGCGCTACTTCCTCGGGCTCTCCTTCGACGCGATCGCACAGCGCATCGGAGCGACGCGCGCCGCGGTGAGCCTCGCGCTGCGTCGCGCGAAGGCGAGCCTGCGCATGAAGCAGGGCGGCGGCGTGGGCGGCCATGAGTGAGCGCTGCACCGCGGTCCGACCGCTGATCCACGATTACCTCGAGGGCGAGATCCTCGCGACGCGCACGGGAGAAGTGCGCGACCACCTCGCGGGCTGCCGCGAGTGCCGCGGTCATGCGGAGGCGTGGATCGAGGATCTGCAACTTCTGCTCGCCGTCGAGGAAGAGCTCCCTGCCGGACATTGGAACGCGCTACGGAGGAAGCTCCGCTGGCGCGGCCAGCGCGCCGCATCGCACGTCCCGGCGTGGTTGCAGATCCTCTGCGCCTTGGCCGCGCTGGCGCTCGTGTTCGGCGCCGTGGGTTTCCTCATCTGGCTCGAGTCGGGAGAACGAGCCGACGGACAGCGCTTCGCGTACGACGTCGAGAGAGGCGAGCTGGTCTTCCACCTCTCGCGCGGCGAGAAGAGCACGATCGGCGCGCTGGAGCTCGCGGCGAAGACCGGGGCTCCGCGTGCGAAGCTCACGCGGCTCGGCGCGGGCGAGACCTGGGAGCTCCATGTGCTGTGGGGCGAGATCGCCCTGCGCAAGGATGGCAACGAGATCGGCATCGCCCGGCATGAAGAACGCTGGCGTCTGCCGCTGCGCCCCGGCCCTGCGCGAGTGGAGCTCGCACTGCATGCGCGTTGGCGCGACGCGGATCTCGGGCCGTGGCCGAACGTGCGCGTGCTCCGCCGCGACGGCGCGCGCTCGGAGCTGCTCGCGACCAGCGATGCCCGTGGGCGCTTGCAGTTCGAACCTCCGCTGCGCGTCGAGCCACCGTTCTCGATCGAGGCCGTGATCGGCGATACGAGCGTCGCGCTCGACCTCCCACCTCTCGAGGCGCTCGTCGCGAGCACGGAGCCGCTCGTCCGGGTCCTCGAAATCGATCCGGCTCGCCACGTGCTGCGCATCTCGATCCACGACGCCAAGCAGACTGCGGTGAGCTTGGCGCGACTCGTCGTGCAACCAACTCAGGGCGAAGGCGGTCCGCGCAGTGAAGCGAGGAGCTCCGAGCACGGCATCGTCGAGCTTCCGCTCTGGTTCTCGGGTCCCTACGCTTACGAAGTGCACGCCGAGGACGGACGACAGCTGCACCGCGGCCTCTGCGACACGCTGCCGGCGAGCATCGAAGTCGGAGCTCGGTGAGCCCCGCGCGCGACGCGCCATGACCGAAGAGCTCCTCGACGATCGCTGGCGCGCGCTGCTGCGCGCGACGAGCCGCAGCTTCTATCTCAGCTTGCGCTGCGTTCCCGCGCGACGGCGCACCGCGCTCTCGCTGGGCTATCTCCTGGCCCGCGCCGCGGACACGCTCGCCGATGCCGGCGAGCTCGCGCTAGAGCAGCGGGCCGCCGCGCTGCGCGCGCTGCTCGCCGCGCTGCGCGGCGCGCCGCTGCCCGCGGCACCGCCCATCGCCGCCGTGGATGCCGCGCATCGAGAGCTCGTGGCGCGCGCTCCGGAGCTCTTCGCGCTGCTCGCGCGTCTCGAACCCGCGCAGCGAGCTCCGACGCAGCGCGTCCTCGCGCGTCTCCTGCGCGGCATGTGCCGCGAGCTCGACGAGCTCCACCGAGTCGGTGTGGTGCGGCGCTCGACGTCGGTGCAGACGCTCTGCTGGGCGTACCGCGCCGCGGGCTGCGTGGGCGCTTTTTGGGACGAGTTGCTCGCGCTCGAACGCCCGCCTCGCAGCCCTCGGACTCGACGCGAGCAGCGACGCCAAGCGGTGCGACTCGGCCTCGGGCTGCAGCAGGTGAACCTGCTGCGCGACGCACACGAGGACGCGCGCCGCAGTCGACATCTGCTCGCCGGCCTCGCGCTCGACGGCTCGACTCCGGACGTGGAGCGCGCCTGGACCGCGCGCGCTCGCGCGGACCTCCGGTGCGGGCTCCGCTACGCCGGCGAGATCGACGGGGTGGCGCGTCGCGACCGCTTCGCGATCGCGCTTCCGGCGCGCCTCGGGCTCGCGACGCTCGGCCGACTCGAGGAACGGCGGCCGCAGTGGCTCGCCGGTGAGCGGCTCAAGATCTCGCGCGGCGCCGTGCGTCGGGAGCTCGCGCTCGCGTTCCTCGACGCGCTGTTCCCCGCTCGTCTGCGGCGATTCGACGGGAGCGGAGCACGCAGCTCCGCGTAGCCTCTCCGATCCGCGCCCCTCCTCTGCATCGCGATGCCCTCCCATCTCCTCTCGCTCCTCGGTGCCGCGGCGTTCTCGCTGCTCGGCGGAGCTCTGCCCATGGCGGCCGGCGCGGATGACACGACGGATCTGCGCCGCTTCCTGGCGAAGTTCCGGAGCGGCGAGGTCGATGCCTCGGTGATCGGCCGGCTCATCCCGAGCGAGGAGCCGCCGCCGGCGTTCCCCGCGTACGAACGCGCGCGACACAAGCTGCGCTCCGAGCCGCGCATCACCGGAGCGGAAGTGCTGCTCGAAGCCGCCGTGCTCGTGCTCGACGAGGATCCGGCTCGCGAGCTCGAGCGCTTCGCCACGCGGCAGCCGTGGGTGATCCGCCGCCGCGCGATCGACGAGCTCTGCGAGTACTATCTCGCCGACGAGCTGCAGGATTGGGCGGCGACCAAGCTCGCCGAAGGCAAGGCGACCGCGGCCGAGCGACGTGTGCTGGTCGAGTGGCTCGGCGCCGCGCTCGCCAAGCGCGCGCGACCCGAGATCTACGAGCTGGTGAAGCGCGCGCTCGAGGACGCCAGCGCGCCGGTGCGCGGAGCGGCGGCACATGCTCTGGCCCCCGTGCTGCAGGAGCGCGATCTTCTGACCATCGTGCGCTTGCTCTACGACTCGGATGCCGCGGTGCGTCTGCGCGCGGCCGCGGCCTTGCGCGCGGCGCTGCAGCGCAAGGAAGAAGCCCCGGATCCCGCGCTGCGTGGACGCGTGCTGCAGCTCGCGGCGGCGCGCTTGAGCGACGCGGATGCACATGTGCGCGTCGTGCTCGCCGAGATGCTGCGCGAGCAGAAGAACGGCCTCGTGCTGCCGTTTCTCGTGGAAGCGCTGGCCGCGGAAGAGCGACGCGAGAAGACCCCCGAGGCGCGGAAGCGCTTCCGCGTCGCGATCGAGGACCTCCTGCACGAGCTCACGGGTCGCGGCTCGCCGCCGCTGCGCGCGGCGGAGTGGCGGAAGTTCCTCGAGAGCGAAGACGGGGAGCGCTCGGTGCGTCCCGAAGGGTTGCCCGGTCGCACGAGCTCGACGAGTGCCATCCCGCGCAGCTACGCGACCTACTTCGGCCGCGAGGTGCGCTCCGATCACGTCGTCTTCGTGCTCGACTTCTCGGGCTCGATGCGGCGCCGCGCCGGGAACGAGGAGCACGATCGCGGCGAAGGCCCGCGCGAGGAAGCGCGCCGCATCGACCTCGCGGTGCGCGAATTCCTGGGCTATCTCGAGAAGCTCGACGAAGCGAGCTGGTTCAACGTCGTGGTCTTCGCGCAGGGCTCCGCCGCGTGCTTCGACGATCTCGAAGCCGCGACGGCGGAGAACCGCGCACGCGCGCGCGCCTTCGTGACGCAGCTCCCCCTCGGCGGCTCGACCGATCTCTTCTCCGGCATCGTGCGCGGCCTGCGCTGCGCGGGCCTCGAGGACGGCTCGCGCGCCGGCACGCGCGCCGACACGTTGTTCCTCTTGAGCGACGGCATTCCCACGGCCGGAGCGGTCACCGATCCCGCCGACATCGCGCGGCTCATCACCACCTTGAATCGCGAAGCCGGCCTCGCCGTGAACGTGGTCGACCTAGGAGCGCGGCACAGCGCGTTCCAGAAGCACTTGAAGAGCCTCGCCTGGCAGAACGGCGGCGAGTACATTCGGCCCTGAGCACGCGATCGATTCTCGACGAGCGGATTCCTCCATGGCCATGTCCTCGACGGTGCGCTGCATCTCGCTCTCTCGTCATTGGCACGGGCACGCGCGGCTCGATCTCTGGCATGCCGAGGCGAAGAAGTGCTGGTGGATCGAGCTGCATCTCGGCCCGCGGCGCATCTCGCAATCGCCGGGCTACGCCGAGCTCGGGCTCGCCCAGGAGGAGTTCGAGCGCCAGAAGCAGACGCTGCCGGCGTGGTACGCGGATGTCGTCGAGAAGCTCGACGAGCAGACGCAGCAGGAGAGCGAGTGAGCCTGCCGTCGCCCGAGAAGGGCTCGCCCGCGGAGCAGCTCGAGCGCGGCGCGGCTTCGAATCCGCGCTGGGCGCTGCGCGAGAACCTCGCGCGCTTCTACGCCGCGCCGCCGGAGATCGCGACGCGCGCGGATGGCGTGCCCGTCGCGCGCTGGACGGTGGACCAGGTGAGCGGCCGCGAGGCGCGCACCGCGTGGCGCATCGATGAGCTGAGCGGCTACGTCTATCTCGAGAGCTTGGAGCGCGGCGATCGCACCGGGAAGCTCGCGCCGGGAACGGAGCCCTCGGCGTCTCTCTGCGTCCCTGGCTGTCCGCTCTCGAGCGAAGCGGCTCCCACCGATCCGGTGCCGATGCTCGCGGCTCCGGGACTCGCGATCCCCGCGGGCCATGGTGCGTCTCGTGTGCTGCGCTTCGCTTCCGCGCGCGCGAACCTCTATCCCTATCTGCCGCAAGCCGCTCTGATCCTGCCGGTCGGCGACAAGCACGGACGGCCCGCGACGTGGCCGCTCGAGGCGACGGCGGAGACGCTGCTGCTCGCGGCCTACTTCGAGAGCCTCGCGCGCGAAGCGCTGCACTGGGGCGGGCTCGAAATCTTCCACAACCTCGGGCACGAAGCCTTCGGCTCGCAGGAGCACCCGCATCTGCAGGTCGTGCCGCGACCGGCGAGCCTGCCGTGGCAACCCTCACCGGGACTGCCGCGACCGGCGCCCTCCGCGCTACGCGACCCGGCGAACGAGCTCGCGCGCCGCGGGCGCTTCACCGCGCGGCTGAACCGCGGGACCGGCGATCCGTGGATCGATCCCGGCGACCTCGAGTGCTGGGCGGCGATGAGCTTCGAGGATTGCCTCCATCTCGCCGAGCTCTGGCGCCGCATCGATCGCGCGTATGCGCTCGCGGGCTGCCATCATCTGAACGCGCTCTTCCATGCGCCGGACTTTCGCGACGGCAGCGCAGGACCGCTCGTCGCGTTCGCGCCGCGCGAGCGCGGCTGGGGCCGTGGGCGCGCGGGGTTCGAGTTGCTGCATCGCGACCGCGTGTGGGTCACGGCGCGCCCCGTCGAAGCGCTGGGCGAGCACTTCCGCCGCGCGCTCGCAGCGCCCTGAGCGGCTCGACCTCCGGCTTCGCGCGCCGCGCGCGCTCAGACCCCTTCCAGAGCGATCGCTTCTTCGATGAGGAGGATCGGGATCTCGTCGCGCACGGGATAGAGGTACTTCCCGTCCTCGCGCACGAGGCCCGCATCGATCGCTTCGGCGACGCGGTCACCCCCGCGGTTCACGACCTTCGTGGTCGTGATCTTGGTGTTCAGGCGCTCGACCAAGGCCGCGTCGGCCATCCGCAGCGGGCTCTTGTCCTCCGGGCACGCGAGGATCTCCAAGAACTCGGGATCCAGGGTGAACGGCGTGCCGGCGGCCTTGCCTGCGGGCTTGGGATCGGCGGGCTTGGAATTCGATTTCGACGAGTCGCTCATCGTGCTGCGAAGCTGTGCGAGCCGCGGCGGGTGGAGGTACCGGCCGCCGCGTGACGCCGGGACTCTAGCACTCGCCTTCTCCTCGAGCCATGCCGAGCTACCACATCCGCATCGAGCCCGCGAAGCGCCTGGTGGACCTCCTCATCGAGGACGACCGCGGCCAACGCTGGGAGTACGGCATCCCGTACGACAAGCGCGGCGGCTTCGCGTTCGAGGACATCGAGGCCATCCGGCGCGAGTTCGGCGCGGCGTTCGGAGACCAGCTCTGGAGCGCGCTCGAGGCAGCGATCAGAGAGCGGCGCTAGAGCGCCTGCGCAGCGACCACTCTCACTCGGGCAGGCTCAGCACGACCGCCTCGGGCGCCTGGAACCGCTGCTCGTCGAGCGCAGCGAGCACCGCTTCCACCGCCGCGGCTCGCGTCGCGGTCGCGGGCACTCCGAGGCGCAGCAACGCCGCGTGCCCGCGCTCCGAAGGTGTTGCGGAAGCGAGCTCGAGGCGCGGCACGCTCGACGCGCAGCCCTCGCGTCGCAGCGCGGCGTAGCCCTCGCCGAGCGCGCGCACGAGCTCGAGCGAGGCGCAGTAGTGATGTTCGGGAGCGCGCCCTCCGAGCTGATCGAAGACATCCCACGCGCTCGTCGCGAGCCCCGCGCGCCAAGTTTCGGAGCTCTCGTCCAGCGTCAGCGCTTCGGCGCCGGCAGCGTCGTCGCCCACCGCGAGGATCGAGACCCCGGCCCGCGCCGCGTAGGCGCTCACGACGGCGCGTGAGCGTTCATCGTCGAAGCGAGGTGCGATCGCTGATCGTCGATCGCGCTTCGCCGCGCTCACGGCGACAGCCGCGCCGCGATCGCGGTAGGAGCCGTGCGGCGCGACGAAGTCGAGGTGGAAGTAGAGCTCGCCGCGGTAGCCGGAGGGCGCGAGCAGCACCTCGGCCGAAACCAACGGCGTCCGCCCCTCGCCCAGTCCGACCACGCCGTCGAGCGCGGCGAAGCCGAGGCGCCAGCCGTATCGATCGATCAAGCCCGGATCGCTCATCGCGCTCGGTATACCGCCCGGATCGTCCCGCAGCGAGGACGGACACCGTCCGGCTCTCGCGAGCACGGGAGGCACAGCGCTTCCAGCCGAAGATTCCCTTCTCGCGCTTACTCGCGTGCTCACCGGCACTTGCATCGATCTCCCAGAGCACCTCGGAGCCGCGGCACGGCACTTGTTCCCTCGCGCCGCCGTTCCAACTGGAGGATCGAACCATGAAGATCGCCCACCTTTTCGCCGCCGCCCTTCTCGGTCTCGCCGGGGCGCACCCGGCCGTAGCGCAAGGGTCCGGCGACGTGCGCTTCGGGGTGCAGATCGGCCGCGGTGGCCTGGACGTGCGCATCGAAGGCCGGCATCGCGAGCGACACCCCCGCCGAAGCGATGCCCCCCAGCCGGTCTGGATCCCGGGCCGCTGGGAATGGTGTGAAGAGCGCTACCAGGAGCCGGGCCGCTGGCACCAGGTCTGGGTCGAGCCGGTGTACGAATGGCGCGTCGATCCTTGCGGCCGCCGCTTCCAGGTCTGCGTTCGCCCCGGTCACTACGAGTCGCGCTGGTGCGAAGGTCGCTGGGCGACGCGCCAGGTGCGGCGCTGGGTGCCGGGCTACTGGAGCCAAGGCGAGCCGGTCTGCCCGCCGCCTGCGCCGCAGCCGATCGGGTGCTCCGACCGGCCGGTGCCGCCCCCGACCCACGGTGATGTCGCTTACCGGCGCTGAGCGCTTCGACCTCCGCGGTGCTTCCCCGGACGCGGGGCGCGATCCCTCGAGATCGCGCCCCGCGCTCTCGTTGACCGGGAGGACTTCGCCGATCAAGGCGCCAAGAGGTCGAGATCCTCGAAGTCCGCGAGCGCTTCGCGGAGCGCCGCGAGCCGCAGCGCATACCCGATGCCGCTCTTCCCCCGCCGGCCGTCGGCGAGGACGAGCATCCCCACGACGGCGCCATCGGCGTTCAGCACCGGTCCGCCCGACCAGCCTTCGGCGATCGCGGCGCCGGTATCGAGAAGCTCGCGGTAGAGCCGTGCTTCGCCGCGAACCTCCAGCACCGCTTCGCGCGCGCTGTCGCTCGCGCGGCCCGCGCTGACGCGCGCGTCCTCTTCGCCGCGCGAGCCGAGCGGGTAACCCACGGCCCAGAGCTCGGCGCCGCTCTCGGGAGATAATTCTCCGAGCTCCAGGGGCATCGCTCCGAGCGGATGCTCCGCGCGGAGCAGTGCGAGGTCCAGATCCGGATGGATCGCGACGACCTTGGCCCCCACCACGCGACCGCGCGAGCGGAGATCGAGCGTGCTGCCGACGCCGCCGAAGAGGTTGTGGGCACAGGTGAGCAGATGCCCCTCGGCATCGATGGCGAACGCGCTGCCGCGGCGCGCGACCTCGCCCGGCACGAGCTCGAAGCCACGGCGCGTCTCGGTCTGGAAGACCCGATCGCGATAGCGCACACCCGAGCCCAAGCCCGCACAGGCGGAGAGCAGGAGAACCGCGCCGACGAGGAGCGTCTCTGCCGCGAACACGAAGGGCGAGGGGCGGCGCGCGAGGAGGGACATCGAGGAAGCGGTGGCGACCTTGAGAGACGGGCTCAGCATCGCACGCGCGCATGCGGCGTGCGAGCATCGCGCGCATGACGACGCGCTACGTTCCCGCGCGATCCGGAGCCGCGAGCCCGCGGCTCGCGATCGACTTCAGTCCCGTCGAACGACCCGCGCCCGTGGCCTGGATCTTCGTGCACGGCTTCGGCTCGCGGCGCGACGGCGACAAGGCGCGCGCGCTGGCCGCGGCGGCAACGGAGAGCGGCTATCTCTGCGCGAGCTTCGACCAGCAGGGCCATGGAGACTCGGACGGAGAGATCGCGACGCTGACGGTACAGCGCTCCCTCGACGATCTCCGCGCCGTGCTGGCACTCCCTGCCGTGGTCGAGAGCGGTCGTCGTGTGCTCGTCGGATCCTCGTTCGGCGGCCTCGTCGCGGCCTGGGCTGCGCATCGCCACCCCGAGCTCGTGCATGCGCTGCTCCTCGTGGCGCCGGCGTTCGGCTTCCTGGAGCGGATCGCAGGGACGCTCACTCCCGAGCAGCGCGAGAAGTGGCGCGCGGGAGAGAAGATCCGCATCCGCAATCAGTGGATCGATCGCGAGCTCGACTCCGGGATCCTCGACGATCCGCTCGCGCACGACGAAGCGCGGCTGCTGCGCGAGCTTCGCGTGCCGACAATCGTTCTGCATGGTCGGCGCGACGACACCGTGCCGTGGCAGCAGAGCCTCGCGTTCTTCCAGCGCAGCGAAAATCCTCGGCTCGAGCTGCGCTTGCTGGCCGACGGCGATCACCGCTTGCAGGCGCACCTCGCGACGATGATCGACGCGGCGCACGCGCTCTCGCGCTGAGCGAGCGCGCAGCGCGAGAGCGCGGCGCGCTCAGGCCGAGCCCGAGGAGAGGTCGTGCCGCGACAGCGCGGCGCGGAAGTGCTCGAGCACGTTCGGCGCCGCGTCGCGCCAACGCTTCGTCGAGCGGCGCCGACGGATCTCGTCGCCTTGCATGCGCACGCTGGTGACATGCCGTCCATCGCGCGCGAAGACATGCACGCGGCCGTTCCTGCCGAGGACCACGATCGTGCCCTCGCTGGCATCCTCGAGGATGCGCTCGGGCGCCGCTCGACGCGCTTCGGGGAACGCCGACTCGGTCGGACGCGAGCCCTGGTCCGAGCGTTCGCGCGCATGCCACGTGCGTCGCCCCGCCACGCGGTAGTGATGATCGAGGTCGCGCGCGAAGTCGCGCAGCGCCCGTTCGATCAACGTCGAGGGGTCGTAGGTCCGGCCGCGGCGCGAGCTGCCGTTCACGCGATGCTCGACCTGCTCCAAGCGCTTGCCGAGAGCGCGCACCATGCGGCCGAGATCCGCATCGGCGAGACCGCCGCTGCGATCGTAGAGCTGCGGCGCACTGATCACGTTGAGCGCGTAGTGGATCTCGGTCGGGCCGAGTCGCGTCGCGACGACTTGGAAGCTGGCGGCGAGATCGCCCTCTTCCTCGGCGCCGTGCAAGTACCCCGCGACGATTTGCGCGACGATGTCGTAGATGGGCGAGTTGCGCCCGAACTCGTCGATCTGCGCGGTCTTCAGCCGATCCCCGGACTCGAAGAAGGTGACCACGCCGTCGCTGCGCGAGAGGATCCGCTCGAAGCGGATGTCCTGCATCTGCAAGCAGAGATCCGAGAGCTCGATCCAACGCGGGCGCCCGGTCGGAGCATAGCCATCGAAGACCTCCGTCGCGCGCGCTGGCCGCGAGTGCGCGCACTCCGAGGCATTGCACCAGAAGCAGTACACGTGGCCCGGAACGAACGCGCTGCGCAGCGCTTCGGCTTGGCGGATGGACTCGCCCCAGGCTCCGAGGATGCGGTGCGCCTCCTCCTGCGAGTTCCCCTGCAGGAGATCGAGGTGCACATCGAAGCTCAAGCGCTCCAGCGGCGGCAGCCGACCGTGCGCGCGGCGCAGGCACGCTTCGATGCCGAGGCGCCGCACGTTCTCGAGCGCCTGCTGCAGCCGGCTCTCGAGGGAGGCGGCGCGCTTCTCGCGCTTCGCTCCGGCCTCGTTCCCCGAACGCTGCTCGCGCGAGCTCTCGCTCGCGACACGTCTCGGCTCGGCGCTCATCGCGTGTCCTCCGGTGTCGCTCGACCGCACCCTGCGGATCCCACTCGACCCGCGGCCCGGCGGCCCTTCCGGGTCGGCGGGCCTACTCTGAGGATCGGCTGCGGCGAATGCGAGACCGGAGCGAGTTCGCCCGCCCACGGCCTGCTTCGCGCGCCGCCGCATTCAGGTCCCCCTATCGTCGAGCCCTGGGATCCAACGGACGCCGCAAAGCCGCAGGCGCTTCATCGCACCTGCGGCGGAGCGCGCGCTCAGGCCCCTGCGTCACGAGCATCGAATCGCGCGAAGCCCACGACTTCCACGCGCTCCATCACGCGCCCCTGAAAGTCCGCCAAGGCTTCGCCGATGGTCTGCCGCGGATCCGAGGCGAACGGCTGCTCCAGGAGCACCTGCGCGGAGAGCTCGCGTTCCTCGACCTCCGCGACCTCCGCCGGCACCTCGGCGCGCGAGACCCAGCGCAGAGCGGGGCTCCGCGCGATCCGCATCGCCATCGTGCGGAGCAAGTCCTCGAGCTCCTCGCTGCGCGCGACGAAGTCGGTCTCGCAGCGCACTTCGACGCGCACGCCGAGCCGCCCGTCAGGATCGCGGTACGTCAGGCTGCGCCCTGCGCGGAGATCTTCATCCGGAAGCGGCTCGCGCGCACGCCGGCAGAGCCAGTCCTTCGCGGCCTCGACATCGCGCTCGCCGAAGTCGGGATGCATGCGGAACTCCTCTCGGCGCGGCCTCGGAGGGTCGATCGCCGATGCGGTCGTGCGGGAGCAGGCGGCAGGAGATTGCTATCGATGGCACTCAGGCTCGCACACTCAACCAGAGAATACGGCCTGCAAAATCCGCATAGAGGTCTACGAACCGTGAGATCGCCGCCCCGAAGCTCCGCTAGTAAAGATCTCTTGACTAGCGCAGCTCGCTAGTAAAGCATCCTTTACTAGCGGTCCGGGCTAGGCAAGGATCCTTGACTAGCTCCCATCCCGAAACGAGCGATCCAGGCGCGAAGCTGGCATGACCACTCGATCCACCGGCCGATTCGAGCGAACCCGCTACGGCGGCGAGGAGGTCGCAGCCTTCATCCCGTTCCCGCTCCCCCCTGCCGAGCCGGCGATCGCCATCGAGGGAACGCTGGCCGAGCGCCTCGGCGCCGCGAGCCATGCGTTGGTGCGACTCGATCTCGCCGGCGAGATGGTGCCCTCCCTGGACTGGTTCCTCTATGCGTTCGTGCGGAAGGAGGCCGTGCTGTCGTCGCAGATCGAGGGCACCCAGGCCACGCTCGTCGATCTCCTGAACTTCGAAGCGCAGTCCGGGACCGAGAAGGCGATCCCTCCGAACGCCGACGTCGAGGAGGTATGCAACTACCTCGACGCGCTCCGCTTCGCGCGCTCAGAGCTCGCCTCCGAAACCGGCCTGCCGCTCTCGATGCGCTTCCTGAACGAGGTCCATCGGCGGCTGATGCGC
>JAEUHW010000099.1 GCA_016793245.1 Planctomycetota bacterium | reverse complement strand
CGCTTCGAGGCGCAGGCGCTTCGCGTCGAACCCGCTCATGAGGAAGGGATCGCTCGGAACGTCCGCGGCCACGGCGCTGTCGCGCCACGGGCCGCCGAAGCCGCGGGGCTTGCCAAGCTGCCAGAGGTCGTCGAGGGCGCCGATCCAGAGGGCGGCGGCGCCATCGTTGCTCTTCACGAGGTGCTCGCTCGCGATCGCGTCGCCGCGGACTCCACTCAGCACGAGCAGGCCGCGATAGCTCGTGAAGTCGTGGAGGTCGAAGGCGTGCGTCGCGATGGGGCGCATCTTGGCGAAGCCGCCGGCGTTCTCGGCGGGGAGCTCGTAGAAGGTGCCGCCGGCGTGGAAGAGATCGCGTTCGGTCGCCACCTCACGCGCGACGCGAGGAAAGAGGACGTGGGCCGCGCGGGTCGCGGCTTCGGGGCCGCGCGGGAGGCGCCAGCGTCGACCGTCGTCGTCGATCAAGAGCAGCGAGGCGCCGTCGTCTTCGAGCACGCTGCGCGGCACCGCGACCTGCGCCTCGATGTCGGCGGCGAGCGTCGGTTCCGCGGAGCGCGTGAGCGCGAGGTGTTCGTCGAGCTCGTAGGCGCCGCGAGGTGTGGAGACGGCGAGAGTCTTCCGTGCGCCGTTCCGCACGAGGAGGAGTCCGCCGAGCGGAGGTGTGGTGCTCGCCCGCGGCGCGAGCCCGGCGAAGATCGCGGCAGGCTCCGTTCCGCGCTCGTCGCGCTCCGAGCCGTGGAAGAACGCCGTGAGCCCGGAGAGGTCGCGATCGCAGCGCAGCCGCACCCAGACGCCGGCCTCATCGCTGAGGTCGAGCCAGCGGTACTCCGTATCCAGCTCGACGGTGCGCAAGATCTCGAAGCTCCCGTCGCCGCGTCGATCGATCTCCAGCGTGATGCGCGGAGGACGACCTTCGAGCGGCCCGCGTCGCGCGAGGTGCAGCGCGAAGCGCTCGCAGCCGCTGCGCAGGAAGGGATCCGAGGGCTCGTTCGCGCGCACCGTATCGTTCAGCCAGACCGCGCCGCGCGCGAGCACCGGGCCGAAGCCATCGAGCTTCGCGGGCTCGACGAACCAGAGATTCGAGTGCGAGGGCGGCGCCGCGAGCGTCCCCTTCGCGCGGCGCTTGTTCAGGAACTCGTTGGCTGTGCTGTCATCGCAGCCGAACGCGATCTTCTCGCCGAAGCGCGCGAAGTCGCCGATCACCTTGAGATAGCTCGACCGCGGTCGCAAGCCCGCGGTCGCGTTCGCGCGGAAGCCGCGAGGAAACGCGAAGAAGCTGCCGTGCATCGTCGCGAGCCACTCGTCACCCGTCCCGATGTCGCGGATGCGCGGCCACTCGGTGTTCCAGCCGTGTGCGCCGTCGTAGCTGTGCGAGGCCTTCGGCAAGCGATAGCGATGCCACGTGCCGCCGTCGAGCAGCATCAAGAGCACCGAGCGATGATCGAAGCCGAGCGACCAGAGCGGGTCGGCGTCGGAGGCGTTCCCTTCGATGCCGCCAGGCCCGGTCACTTCGGTGAACTGCGCGCGCTGCACGATCTCGAAGCGCTCCGCCACTCCATCCCAGCTCGCGAGCACCCCGGAGGGAACCTCGGGGCGACGCAGCGCCTCGATGCCGTGCTCGCCGTTGTTCGCGTACACATAGCGGCCTTGTGCGGAGTAGAAGCCCTTGCCGTGATAGCCCGGCAGGTCGGCCTTCCGACCGCCCTCGAGCTGCTCGTCGCGGAAGAGCTCGCGCACCTCCAGCGTGCGCACGTCGATCTCGTAGAAGCCCTCTTCCATCGTCGCCGTGACGACCTTGCTCGCGGGTTCGCGGAGATGGCGCGCGGTGCCGGTGTGCCTCCCGTACATGCGCGCGAACGGGATCGCGCGCACCGCGCCCTCGCGATCGATCGCGTAGGGCCCGAGGAAGAGCTGCTGCGACTCGCGATGGATGAGTCGGTTCGCGCAGGTTCCACCGATCGACTCCTCTCGTGCGCGGAGCTCGAGCTCCGGCGTGATCTCGTAGAGCCGATCGCTCGAACCCTTCGGCTGGTGCGGCGCGTAGGTGATCACCCAGAGCCGCCCTTGCCACGGAACCAACGCGCCGATGCCGCATTCGCCTTCGCGGTTGTAGAGCGCGAGATGCGGGTAGATCCCGCTCGCGCTCGGGCGCTGCGCGAGGAGCGCGGGACTGCTCGCGGCGCACGCGAGAGCGAGGAGGGCGGCGCGGGCGGCGCACTGCGATCGAGGCGAGGCGAAGTTGCGGGTCATGGGCGGAGGCGGCGGGCGAGGAGGGCGGGGAACCGTAGCGCGGCGGCACCCTCCTCGGCCAGCGCGGCGACAGATGGTCGCAGAACGGGCCTCCGCGCTTGACCGAGACGGGCGAGCGAGCCTAGCTAAGCGCTTCGCTTCAGGGCTTCCCATCGTGGACCAGACCTCGCTCGCGCGTTCTTCCGCCGCGCCGCATCCCCACCGACCGCGCCCCTGGCTGCAGCTCTTCGCGGCCTTCGGTGCGCTGTACACGCTCGTCGTGATCGCCGCCGGCGGCGTCGTCACCACGATCGGAGCGGGTCTGTCGGTGCCCGATTGGCCGACGTCGTACGGGACTTGGCTCGGACCCGACGGCTGGTATCAGATCGCCTCCGTGCGCGCGGAGCACGGCCATCGCCTGCTCGCCGCCGGCCTCGGCGCCTGCATCGTGGCGCTCGCGATCTGGGTGCACGTGATCGGCGAGCGCGCTTGGGTGCGCCACCTGGCGAAGGCGCTCTTCGTCGGCGTCTGTGTGCAGGGCCTGCTCGGCGGCCTCACCGTGCTGAACCTGATGCCGCTCATGATCTCGGCGACGCACGGCTGCCTCGCGCAGGCGATCCTCTGCGGCATCGCGACCATCGCCGTCGGGCTCACGCAGACCTGGAGTCGGAACCCGCCGCCGCGCCGCGAAGTCGCCGGTGGGGGCGGAACGCGCGCGCTCGCGTTCGCGCTCTTCGCGCTGGTCTTCGTGCAGCTCGTGCTGGGCGCGCTGATGCGCCACATGAAGGATCCGCTCGAGCCGGTGAACCCGCTCGCGATCAAGGACTTCCCGCTCATGTTCGGCGGTCTCGTCCCGCCGCTCGAGGAGACGCCCGTCGTCGTGCACTTCCTGCATCGCCTGGGCGCGCTCCTGATCCTGCTGCTCGCGATCGCGCTCACCCTGCGCGTCCGGAAGTGCCACGCTTCTGCCGGCGCGCTGGTGCGCCCGGTCCAGGTGCTGCTCGCCCTCGTCCTCGCGCAAGTCTCGCTCGGCGCCGCCGTGATCTGGACGGCGAAGGACACGATCCCTACCGTGGCGCACGTCGCGACCGGCGCCGCCGTGCTCGCGACGGCCTGGGTCGCGGTGCTCTTCGCGTGGCGCATGACGGCGCCGGCGCGCGCGAGCGCTGCGTCCGCTGCGCCGCTCACGCCGAGCGAGGCGCGCGCATGAGCTTCTCCCCGACCGCCGCCGCGCTCCCCGCGACCTCGACCATCAACATGCACGACGCGATCCAGCTCAGTAAGCTGCGCCTGCTGCTCATGGTCGGCATCGTCACGGCCTCGGGCTACGCGCTCGGCGCGGGCGATCGCTTCGCGTGGCTGCCGCTCTTCGGCGTGGTGCTCGGGATGCTCGGCGTCGGCGCCGCCGGCAGCGCGTTCAATCAGATCTTGGAGATCGAGATCGACTCGCGCATGCCGCGCACCGCCGAGCGTCCGATCCCCTCCGGGCGCGTGGCGCCCAATCACGCGCTCGCGTTCGGCGCTTGGTGCGGTTGCCTCGGCGCCTGCGCGATGCTCTGGACCGCGGGGCCGCTCGCGACGGCGCTGGCGCTCTTCGCGTTCGTCCTCTACGTCGCCGTCTACACGCCGCTGAAGTCGCGCACGACGTGGAACACCTGGGTCGGCGCGATCCCGGGCGCGCTCCCCGTCGCCGTGGGCTACGCCGCGGGCGGCGGCGATCCGCGCGCGATCTGGCTGCCGGCGCTCGTGCTCTTCGGCTTGATCTTCCTCTGGCAGATCCCGCACTTCTTCGCGATCGCGTGGCTCTATCGCGCGCAGTACGCGGCCGCGGGGCTGCGCATGCTGCCGTGCAGCGATCCGAGCGGGAAGCTCACCGGCGATCACGCCGTGCTGCACGCGCTGGCGCTGCTCCTGCTCTCGCTGGCGCCTTGGGGCCTCGGCATGAGCGGTCCCATCTCCGCGCTGGTCGGCGGCTTCTTCTCGCTGCTCTATCTCCTGGCTTCGATCCGCTTCCGCCTGCGCCGCGACGATCCCTCCGCGCGCCTCTTGCTGCGGAGCTCCTTGCTCTACCTGCCGGCGCTCTTCCTCGCCCTCGTCGGCGACGCCGCGCGATGAGCGCCTCCAACGCCACCGACGGCGAGTCGCGCGGCCTCTCGCCCGCGCTGTGGATCTTCGCCCTGCTCGCGATCGCGGGCGCGGTCGCCGCGTTCCTCGTCTTCGCGCGCCCGCTCTCGCGCCACGCGAACGCCGAAGAGGCGAACGAAAGCGCCATGGAACCGCCGCGCCGCCTCCCCGACTTCGAGCTCAGCTCGATGACCGGCGAGAAGGTCACCGCCGCCT
Source organism: Planctomycetota bacterium (assembly GCA_016793245.1). GTDB lineage: Bacteria > Planctomycetota > UBA1135 > UBA1135 > JADKAF01 > JADKAF01. The sequence goes on along the minus strand of JAEUHW010000099.1, from coordinate 2,609 downwards.
CGCTGCGCGGTCGGCCGAGCGTGGTCGAGTTCTTCTTCACCACCTGCCCGATCTGCGCGCTGATGAACCAGGGCTTCCAGCGCTTGCAGCGCGAGCTGCCGCCCGAAGTGCGTTTGATCAGCATCACGGTCGATCCCGAGCACGACACCGCGGAGGCCCTCCAGGCCTACGCCGCGCGCCACGATGCCGATCCCGCGCGCTGGCTCTTCCTCCGCGGCGAGCTCGACACGATCTGCGACGTGATGGAGCAGGGCTTCGGTTACATGCGCGCCGCGAACCCCGCCATGCACTCGCTGCGCTTCGCCTTGGTCGACGCCGACGGCGAGCTGGTGAAGACCTATTCACCGATCGAGTTCGGCGACGACGACGAGAAGTCGCTCTCCGACGCCGAGCTCTCGGCCCTCGTCCGCGACGCGCGGCAGCTCCTCACCAAGCGCTGATCCCTCGCCCTTTCCCCGCCGAGGCCGAACCCCCGTGCTCTTCTCGCCCGCCTTCGCCCTCCTCGCCTCGCAGACCCCGTGGCTCCCGCCGACCAACGCGGCGCTGAACGCCACCTCCGCGCTGCTCGTCACCGCCGGCCTGGTCGCGATCAAGCGCGGCAAGCAGGAGCTCCACGCGCGCCTGATGTGCGCCGCGATCCTCGCCTCCTCGCTCTTCCTCGTGGGCTACCTCGCGAACCTCGCGATCAACGGCACGACGAAGTTCCCGCACGAGGGGGCGATCCGCACCCTCTACTTCGCGATCCTGCTCTCGCACACCCTGCTCGCGATGACCGTCCCGCCACTCGTCGGCGCCACCGTCTACTTCGCCTGGAAGAACCGCCTCGCGAAGCACAAGCGCCTCGCGAAGTTCGCCCTGCCGATCTGGGCCTACGTCTCGGTGACCGGCGTCGTGATCTATGCGATGCTGCACCACCTCTGAGCGCGCCCCGCGCGAGCTCTCCACCCCCTCGACCCGCTCTCCCCGAACCGCGCGCATGCTCCTCGCCCTCCGCTGCACCGCTGTCGCTTGCATGACGCTCTTTCTCGCGGCCTGCGACAACGCCTCCTCCTCGGGTACCGTCCCCGTCGATCCTGCCGCGCCGCGCCACACGCCGGCTCCCGCGACGCACGGCACGATCCGCGTGCGCGTCGAGCTCGAAGGCGAAGCTCCGGTCCCCGAGCCGATCAAGATCACGGCCGATCAGCAAAACTGCGGCGCCGCCCTCTTCTCCGAGCGCTGGGTCGTGAAGGACGGCAAGATCGCCAACGCCTTCGTCTTCATCGAGTCGCCGATCCCGGCGATGAACTACCCCGACGACGCCCCCGTCGTCCTCGACCAGAAGCAATGCCGCTACGTCCCGCACGTCGCCGGCGTCCGCGCGGGCCAGCTCGTGAAGGTCCTGAACTCCGACCCGACCTATCACAACGTCCTCGGCACCCCGAAGAAGAACGACCCCTTCAACATCGGCATGGCCCAAGGCCAAGAGCCGCTCGAGTTCCGCTTCGCGAACGCGGACAAGATGAAGCTCGTCTGCTCCGTGCATCCGTGGATGGATGCCTGGCTGCACGTGGTGCCGCATCCCTTCTTCGCGACGAGCGGTGAGGACGGCGTCGCGGAGTTGAAGGGCGTCCCGGCGGGCGAGTACCAGATCCAGATCTGGCACGAGGCGCACCAGAAGGAGCCGCCGAAGCGGGCGGTGGTGGTGAAGGCGGGGGAGACGGCGGAGGTCGTGGTGAAGTTGGCGGCGCGGTGAGTTGGATGAAGCGCCATTCGTTCCGTGCGTTAGGAGCGAATCCCCATAGCTGAACATGACCGACCTTCTTTCACGCGCCAACACCGCGTGACCCTCGGTTTCGAGTCAGGCCTTCGGCGCCTCGATGCCCCCGGAGAGCTTCTCGTCGAGCTCCTGCTTGCCTCTTCGTGTGCGCCATCGCGGCGTCACGCCTCGTTCACCGGCTAGCTCGTCCTCATGGTTGGCGCTCGTCGATGGCGCTCGGGGCGAGAGCCACGATCACCAGGGTTCCGAGGTCTCAAGGGGCCTGCCGGCGCTCGAGAGCAGCCACCTCTGTTGGGTCGTCGTTGGCCAGCTCGAGCCTCTTTGCGTGCCGTTCGCGCGGCGGCGCGCGAGTGGCTGAGCGGTGGGTCGCCGGAGGGCGCGAAGGCGCAGGACTCGGGGCGCTGGTTCGGACGCCGTTAGGATGTCGCAGAACGGTCCGCACCGGCGAAGGGGGGAGTCCCTGGGGGCGAATCGTTGCCGCGACTCGGAACGGGTGCGTTACCCGGAGATAAACCAGCGCAGCAGGGCTCGACCGATCAAAACTACTCCCCAGGACTTGCCGCCGTTGCGCCGAGAGGAATAGCATCCGTGGCATCCCCGCCCCTGGGAGACGTCCTCCATGGCCGAGAACCATACGGTCGACACCGGCTTCCGCTGTCCCGATGCGCGCTGCAACGGCGCCATGGGCCGCGACGAGTGCGGCATCTTCTGCACCCGTTGCGGCTTCGAAGCTGCGACCTGGGCCGATCCCGTCGACGCCGACGTGCCGATGAACATCCTCGTGGCGCGCGAGCGCCGCGCGCTGTGGAAGCGCCGTGCCCTCCTCGGTGCCGGTGCGGCTGCGGTGCTC
>JAEUHW010000072.1 GCA_016793245.1 Planctomycetota bacterium | reverse complement strand
TGGGGCTCTGGAACGCGCTCCCGAACGTCACGGCCCGGAGCGCAGCCGCGCCCGGAGGCGACACAAGCGGCGTGAACGACGCGCCATCTCACGAACGCTCTCCCGCCCCATTCACGCCTCGATCCACGAACACCACGATCGTTCGCTCTCGCGCGTCGGGCGCGCCGCTTGTTTCGCCGCAGGGCCGGGCGGAGCGTCGCGGCTCGACCAACGTTCGAACGCTCCGAACTCCGACAACGTCGCCGAATCGACTTCGACGTCCTTCGCACGAACGCGACCGACCTCGCGCTCGCTCGTTCGCGTCCGATCTCGCTCTCATCCCCCAGCACGAAGTTCCAGAGCCCCCACCCTCACGTGGGGCTCTGGAACGCGCTCCCGAACGTCACGGCCCGGAGCGCAGCCGCGCCCGGAGGCGACACAAGCGGCGTGAACGACGCGCAACCTCCCGCGCGCTCGAGCGCTCCGTTCGAGCATCGATCCACGACCACCACGATCGCCCGCACGCGCGCGTCGGGCGCGCCGCTAGTTTCGCCGCAGGGCCGGGCGAAGCGTCGCGGCTCGACCAAGGTCCGAACGCTCCGAACTCGCGACAACGTCGCCGAATCGACTTCGACGTCCTTCGCACGAACGCGACCGACCTCGCGCTCGCTCGCTCTCGTTCGCGTCCGATCCCGCTCTCACCCCCCAGCACAAAGTTCCAGAGCCCCCACCCTCACGTGGGGCGCTGGAACGCGCTCCCGAACGTCACGGCCCGGAGCGCAGCCGCGCCCGGAGGCGACACAAGCGGCGTGAACGACGCGCGATCTCACGAACGCTCGCTCGCCCCATTCACGCATCGATTGACGACCACCACGATCGCCCGCACGCGCGCGTCGGGCGCGCCGCTTGTTTCGCCGCAGGGCCGGGCGGAGCGTCGCGGCTCGACCAGCGTCCGAACGCCTCGAACGCTCAACAACGTCGCCGAACGCGACCGACCTCGCGCTCTCTCGTTCGCGTCCGATCTCGCTCTCCTCCCCCAGCACGAAGCTCCAGAGCCCCCACCCTCCCGTGGGGCTCTGGAACGCGTTCCCGCAGCTGACTTGTTCCGCTGCCGCGAGCGCCGCCGCGCCCGAAGGCGACACAAGCGGCGTGAACGACGCGCCATCTCTCGAACGCTCGCGCGCGTCGAACGAGGCGCCGCGATCAGGGCCGGATCGTCAGCGTTACGTAATTGGTGCCGAAGAGGACGCCGTTGCCGTCGAGCGCGACGGCGCCGACGTACATCGGGAGGGGTGAGGGGATGGTCGTCGTGAGGGGGAAGTTGGGCGGTACGCCGAGATCGAAGCGGCAGGCGCCTTCCTTCTCGCCGCGCGCGCCCAGGATGCCGGACCAGGCGATGAAGGGCGGCAGGTTGGTCGCTTCGAGCGAGAACGCGGTGAGCAAGTCGTAGACGGGGAGCGGCGGCGGAGGCGGGACGAGGGCGGGGTCGGTGAAGGCCATGAGCACGATGTAAGGCCTTCCGGCGCCGTTCGAGAACCAGAAGTCGAGGCCCACGCGATCGCCGTTCAGGATGCGCGGGTTGTTGCCGAAGCCCAAGTTCACCCATTCGATGCCGGCGCAGTGCACCGGATCGGTGCCGGGCGTCGGCAGCGCGGGCGTGAAGTCGATCAGGTTGTCGCCGCTGTCGCGGCCCGCACCGCAGCGCTGCAGGGAGAGCGGCGCGAAGACGTTGCGCACCGGATTGCCTTCGCCGATCGGCGACACGACGGCGCCGTAGGCCATGGCGTCGACGCGCTGGTTCTGCGCGTTGAAGAGCTGGACGCCGTCCGGGCCGTTCTCGAGATCCATGTCGGCGACGATGAAGTCCGCGAACGGCACGTTGGTGAGCGTGGTGCTGGTGTTCACGCCGTCGGCGACCACGACGAAGTTCCGGCCGTTGGCGCCGATCACGGTGCCGGGCGGGAAGACGAAGCTCTCCGCGTTGTTCGTACCCGCGCCCGCGCCGGTGCCTTCGACGCCCTGGATCCGCCAGCCCGAGAGGTCGGCGTTCAGCGGCCCGTAGAGCTCGACGAACACGAAGCCCTCATCTGTGCCGGGCGCGTCGTAGTGGACTTCGTTGATGACGACCTGCGCCAGCGCCGGCAGAGCGCTGGTCGCGAGCAGCGCGGCGGCCGCGCCGAGCAGACGATGGAGAGCGAGGAACATGGATCTCGAGGGCTGGAGTGGGCGCTCCAGGAGCGGAGCGCCGTTACGAAGACGCAACGAGGAGAATCGGCCGTCAGCGGGCGCGCAAGACGGAAGTGTGAGGGTCGAGCTCGATCTCCGCGCCCGCCGGGAGCTCCAGGCTGGCCCCCTCGGGCCCGATCTCCACGCGCCGGAGCTCCGCGCCGATCCTCACCGGGAGCGGCATCGGGAACGCGAGCTCCCCCGGCACCTTCCAGCGGAGCTTCACGCGTTGCCCTTCGCGCTCCACCACGAGCTCGGGCAGCTTCGGCTGGCGCAGGTAGACCTCGAAGAACCAGTCGAGCTCCTTCCCTGCCAGGCGCTCCACCAACGCGATGTAGTCCTCCGTATCCACGAGCCGCACGCACGAGCCGTCCGTCGCGCGCCGCGCGGCTTCGTCGGGATAGCAGAACTCGCGTAGCGAGCGGAAGAAGACCTCGTCGCCGATCAGATAGCGCAGCGTGTGCAGCACCCAGGAGCCCTTGTAGTAGATGTCGTTGTCGCTGGGTCCCCCGTCGTCGCCGAAGTAGATCTGCTTCGAGTCGCGCGAGACGCGGGGCGCGATCGGCCGGCGATTGCCGTGGCGGCTCTGCGAGCGCATCTGCTGGCGATACGCCTCCTCACCGAGCGTCTTCTCGAGATAGAGCGCCTGCATGTAGGTCCCGAAGCCCTCGTGGATCCACATGTCCTTCCAGTCGCGGCAGGTGACGAGGTTCCCCCACCACTCGTGCGCGAGCTCGTGATGGTGCAGCCAGTCGTACTTCAGCGGCGAGCGCCGGAACTGATTGCCGTACGCGATGATCGTCTGGTGCTCCATCCCGAGGTGCGGCGTCTCGGCGATGCCGTACTTCGCCGCGCGGAACGGATACGGTCCGAGCAGCTCCTCGTAGAAGCGGAGATGCGAGACGAACTCGGGCAGGATCTTCTCCGCCTTCGCGCGGCTCTCCGGCAGGCACCAGAAGTAGACCGGCATCTTCTCGCCCGCGACGCTCTCGTAGGTCGTCTCCAGGACCTCGTAGGGCGCGATGTTGAGCGCGATGCCGTAGTTCGAGAACGGGAGCTCCAAGCTCCAGGTCTGCGTGTGCCAGCCCTCCTCGGCCGGCACGTCGGAGCGCAGGACGCCGTTCGAGGCGCAGAGGAGCCCCTTCGGCAGCGTGATCGCGAGCGTCATCGCCTGCGGCTTGTCGGAGGGATGATCCTTGCACGGCCACCAGAGGTCTGCGCCTTCGCCTTGGCACGAGGTCGCGATCCACGGCTCACCGCTCGGCGTCTGCGCCCAGGTGAACCCGCCCTTCCACGGCGGGTTCGGCGAGACGCGCGGTGAACCGCCGTAGCGCACCGCCAGCACGAGCTTGCTGCCCGCCTCGCGCTCGGCGCCGAGGTCCACGCGGAAGCGCCCGCCGTCGCGCTCGTGCGCGAGCGCAGCTCCTTCCTTGCCGTCCTCCCCGACCTCGGTCACGGCCTCGACGGCCAGCGGGTGATCGAGGTCGAGCGCGATCCACCGCGCCGGCTCGACCAGCGTCGCGCGCAGCACGAGCCGCCCGCGGATCTGCTTCTGCGCGGGATCGACGCGCAGCGCGAGCTCGTAGCGCTCGACGTCGTAGCAAGCCTGCTCGGCGAGCAGCGCTCCGCCCGAGGCGCCCGGCTCCGGCAAGGCGGCCGCGACCTCCTGCGCGAGCGCGGCCGTCGGAAGGAAGGGAAGGAGGAGCGCGAAGATTCCGAAGGTCGCCGCGCAGGGGCGTGCGTTCCTGCCGAGCGTCGCGAGGTCGCAGTGCGTCATGGGCATTCCCGACGGACGCGCGCTACCTTGGCCGCGGGCTGACCTGCGCTCGTTCCGCACGCGGAGTCTACGTACCTTCGATGTCGCCGCAACCCAAGCTCTCTCCCACCCCTCGCACCCTCGTCGTCGGCGCCTCGAGCGGCATCGGGCGCTGCCTCGCGCGCCAGCTCCTCGCGCGCGGCTGCGAGGTGATCGCCGTCGCCCGCCGCGGCGCGCTGCTCGAGGACCTGCGCGCGAGCGCCGGCGCCGCGCGCTTGCATCTGCGCGTCTGCGACACGGCGAGCTCGGAAGAAGTGAACGCGCTCTCGAACGAGCTCCGCTCGCGCGGCCTGCCGCCCGAGCTGCTGATCCTGAACGCCGGGATCGGACGCCTCGAGGACTACTCCGAGACCTCCGTCCGCGGCCACCGCGCCGTCTTCGAGGTGAACTACTTCGGCCCGCTGCGCTGGGTCGAGGCCTGGCTCGAGCCGCAGGTGCCGCGCACCTTCGTCGCGGTCTCCTCGCTGATGGCGTTCTTCTCGAGCGCGGGTGCCAGCGCCTACGGCGCATCGAAGGCCGCGCTCTCCTCGACCTTCGAGTCGCTGGCGCTCAGCCACGCGGCAGAACAGCAACGCTTCGTGCTCGTGCATCCCGGACCCGTCGACACCGCGATGCTGAAGACGCCGCGTCCGCTGCCGTTCACCTGGAGTCCCGAGCGCGCGGCGGAGCGCATCCTCCGCGGCGTCTTCGCCGGTCGTCCGCAGATCGACTTCTGCTGGCCCTACACGTGGGTGGCGAAGAGCTTCCGCTTGTTGCCGGCGCGCGCGCGACGCGCGCTGCTGACGCGCAAGTAGCGCACCGATTGCGCCGACGCGTGCGCGCCGTGCGCAGCGCTTCTCGATGCCGCATCTGGCCAGCGCGCGACGGCTGTGCGAACCTGCGCTCGCGTGCTCCGCTCACGCGCCGTCCGGTCCCGTTCGAGAACGCTCGCGATGACTCGATCTCTCGTCTCTGTTGTGCGCCGATCCTCGGCCCTCGGCGCGGCTCTCGCCGCGCTGTCGCTGATCGCCGGCTGCGGTCCCTCCGTCGATGACCTGAACCAGGAGCGCGAGCGCGCCAATCGCGCCGGCGCCGAAGCGAACACCCTGCGCGACCAACTGAAGGAGCGCGGCGTCGAGCTCGATGGCGCGAAGATCCAAGCGCGCGACCTGCGCCTCCAGAAGGCCCAGCTCGAGCAGGATCTCGCCGCGCGCGATCAGCGCCTGCAAGCCCTCGGCGCCGAGCTCGCCACCGCACAAGCGCTCGGCGCGCAAGAAGCGGCGCGCGCGACCGCCGCGGAGCAGAAGGCCGCGAGCGAAGCCGCGCTGCGCGCGCAGGCCGAGCAAGAGCGCGCCGCCGCCATCGCGCGCGCCGAGCGCAGCGAAGCGGAGAGCGTCGGCGCGACCGAAGCGGCTACCGTCTCCCGCCGGCTCAGCGAGGAAGCGGTCGCGGCGAAGGACGCCGCGCTCCGCAGCGCCGAGGAAGCGCGCGCCGCGCAGAAGAGCGCCGAGGAAGCCGAGCGCGTCGCGCGCGAGCGCGCCGCGAGCGCCGAGCAGCTGCGCGCCACCGCCGAGACCGGGCGCGCCGCCGCCGAGACCGCGACGCGCGCCGCGCGCGAAGAGACGGCCGTCGCGCGCGCGGCGGAGACCGCGGCGAAGAACGCCGAGAGCGCCGCGCGCCAGCGCGGCACCGAGCTCGAGGGGCAGCTCCGCACCGAGCAGGCGCGCGCCGCCAACCTGCAGAGCACGCTGACGCAGACGCAGTCCACGCTCGAGAGCGCGCAGACGCGCGTGCGCGAGCTCGAGGCCGAGGTCGCGCGCCTGCGCGGTCGCGGAGAAGAGCTCGCGGCGAGCGTGAACGACTCCGTCGCGCAGCGCGTCGCGATCGAGAAGCAGATGATCGAGCTGCAGTCGCGCCACGCCGCCCTGAGCACGAGCGCGGCCGCCGACCTCGCCGCCGCGAAGCAGCAGAGCGAGCTCGCCGCCGCGGAGAGCGCGAAGCAAGCCGAGCGCGCGAAGAGCTTGGAGCAGCAGATCGCCGCCGAGACCGCTCGCGCGACGGAGCAGAAAGCGGCCGCCGCGATGGAGCTCGCCGCCGCCGAGGCCAAGGTCGCGCGAGCGGAAGCCGAGCTCGCGCGGCGCGAGACGCGCGCGAGCGAGCTCAACGCGTCGGTCGAGGCCGGCGCCGCGCGCATGCAGCGCCTGGAAGAAGAGCTCGCCTCGGCGCGCCGCACCGCGCGCGAGGCCTCGGATCGCCTCGTGCAGCGCGAGCGCGCGATCGAAGAGCAGGGGGCGGGACTCCGCCTCCTCGCGCACGCGAGCCACGCCCTCGCGAGCGAGCCGCCGCTGGCGGTGGCGCTCGCGCTCGAAGGTTCGCGCCGGTCCCCGGGACCGCTCGCGGCCGACACGCTGCTGCTCGCGCTCGAGGCGACGGGAGCGTTCGCGCTGCCGCGCTTCGAGGATGGCGCGCTGAAGCGCGCCGAGCTCGACGCCGCCGGCGCGCACGCGCTGCTCGTCGGCGAAGAAGGGACGGCCGAGCTCGCGCGCACGCCGCTCGATGCCGCCGCCGCGCGCCTCTTCGAGCTGAGCCCCATCGCCAACGCGACGCTCGCCTCGGACGGCGAGCGCATCGCGACCGTCGGCCTGGCCGGCGACGTGAAGCTATGGAACGCCGCCGATGGCGCGCCCCTCCTCGCGCTCGACGAAGGCCGCGGCAGCTTCCGGAGCGCCCGCTTCGATCCCTCGGGCACGCGCTTGGTCACGATCGGCAAGGACGGCGCGCTCCGCGCCTGGAACGCGAAGAACGGTCAGCTCCTCGCCTCGGTGGCACCGCTCCCGAGCGCGCCGACGGCGCTCTGCTGGGCGCCGGACGGGAAGCGCCTCGCCATCGGTCAGCAGGACGGCGCGACCCAGCTCTGGGACCTGAACAGCGGCTTGGCGGCGGCTCCTCTCGCCGGCAACGCGGCGATCACGGCGCTCGACTTCGACGCCAACGGAACGCAGCTCGCGACGCTCGACTTGGCCGGCGTCGCGCGCTGCTGGACGCTCGACGGCGCGCGCTTGGAGCGCGAGTCGAGCCCGAGCACCGGCGTCGTCGCGATGCGTTTCACGCCGGACGGCGCGGCGCTCGTGCGCGTCTTCGCCGATGGGCGCGCGACCTATCTGCCCGCGCGCGGTGCCGATGCCGAGCGCGAACTCGCGCGCTGCGGCTCCGCGATCGCCGCGCTGGCGCTCGCGAGCGAGCATCTCGCTCTCGGCCTCGAGGACGGCCGCGTGCAGGTGCTGCGCCTGCCGGGAGGCGAGGAGTGGGTCACGCTGCGCAACCATGAAGCCCCCATCGCCGCGCTCGCGTTCACGCGCGACGGCTCGCGCTTGCTGAGCGCCGATCGCAGCGGTGTCGCGCTCTTCTGGCCGATCGAGCCGCAGCGCGACGCCGCGAGCAAGGCCCGCGAGCTCAGCCCCGCGGAGCGCCTGCGCTATCTCGGCGCGGAGTGAGCTCGTCGTCCGAGAGCTTCCCGAGCGACCGGTAGAGCGCGAGAGATCGGCCTCCCCGGCGAGGCACGCGCACGATCGGTAGGTTCAGCTCCGTCGGGCGAGACGCCGTCAGCGTTTCGCAGACCGCCTATGCTTCAGCTCGGCGAGCCGAGCACGTGCGGGTCGGCCGCGCACGCCGCGGCGATCTCGGCGAGCTCCGAGGGCCGGATCGCCTGCTCCGCATCGGAGAGCAAGCTCTTCCGATCGCTGTGCTCGCCCATCACCTCGACCATGAGCCCGTCGACGCCGAAGGCCAGCGCCGCCTTCGCCGCGGGCACGACCAGATCGTGGCGCGCCATCGCATGGCTCGGATCGACCAAGATCGGGAACGGGGTGCGCGCGCGGAGTGCCGGGATCATCTCCAAGTCGAGATGCTGGCGCGGCTTGTTCCCCTGCGGAACCTCGCCGCTCGCGACCGTGCGCACGCCGCGTTCGCAGAAGAGGATCTGGAGGTTGCCCTCCACCGCGATGTACTCCGCGGCGAGGATCCACTCCTCGAGGGTCGCGGCGAGCCCGCGCTTCAGCAGCACGGGTTTCCCGAGGCGCCCCACTTCGCGGAGCAAGGGGAAGTTCTGCATCGAGCGCGCGCCGATCTGCACGACGTCGGCGACGCGCCCGACCTCTTCCACGTGCCGCGGATCGAGCGCTTCGGTCACGATCGGGAGCCCGGTCTCCGCGCGCGCTTCCGCCAGGATCTCGAGCCCGCGCGAGCCCAGGCCTTGGAACGAGTACGGCGAGGTGCGCGGCTTCCACGCACCGCCGCGCAGGAGCTGCGCGCCGACGGCTTGAGCGGCGCGCGCGATGGCGAGGGTCTGCTCGCGAGACTCGACCGCACAAGGCCCGGCGATCAACACGGGCGACCCGTCGCCGATCCGCACCCGCGCAGCGAGGCCGCGGCCGCCGATCTCGATCACCAGCGTGCCTCGGACCCCGGGATGGGCCTCTCGACTGACCAGAAGAGGCTGGCCGGACTGGGACATCACTAAACTCACGACGCGTTCACGGGAAGGCGCCTACGATAGGGCCCGCGCGCACCGACTTGAAGCGCGCCGCCGAAACCCCGCCCCGCCTCTGCGCCAAGATGCCGCACCAACCCGCCGCCTCGAGCGACCGCCGACGCTTCGCCTCGACCTTGCTCCTCCTCGCGCTCGCTCCGTTCGCGTGGAGCCAGGAGCGGACGATCCGGACCCCGCGGGAAGGCGCGCGCCTCCTGCCCTTGCCCGCCGAGGAGGGGAGCTTCCACTTCGCGGTCTTCGGCGATCGCACCGGCGGCCCCGAGAACGGCGTCGAGGTGCTGGCGCGCGCGGTGCGCGAGACGAACCTCGTCGCCCCGGATCTCGTGATGACGGTCGGCGATCTGATCAACGGCTACAACGAGCGGCCGCAGTGGATGAAGCAGATGGAGGAGTACCGCTCCATCATGGCGCGCCTCGGGATGCCCTGGTTCCCGGTGCCGGGGAACCACGATGTCTACTGGCGCGGTAGCGAGCCGCCGCCGGGGCATCACGAGGCCGACTACGAGCAGCACTTCGGGCCGCTCTGGTACTGGTTCGAGCACAAGAACTGCGGCTTCGTCGTGCTCTACAGCGACGAGAGCGCGCCGGGCACGAACCTGAAGGGCTTCGGCCGCGACGGCTGGAACCGGATCGGCGAGCAGCAGCTCGCGTGGCTCGAGAGCACGCTGGAGGAGACGAAGCGGCTGCGCCACGTGTTCGTGTTCCTGCACCACCCGCGCTGGATCGAGGCGAGCTATCCGGGGGCGAACTGGAACGTCGTGCACGAGCTCATGAAGCGCGCGGGCAACGTGACGGCGGTGTTCGCCGGCCACATCCATCGCATGCGCTATGAGGGGAAGCGCGACGGCATCGAATACCTGACGCTCGCCTCGGTCGGCGCGTCGATGCCCTTCGACATCCCGGGCACGGGGCACCTCCATCACTTCAATCTGGTGACGGTGCGCGACGGCGGCATTTCGATCGCGACCGTGCCCGTCGGCGCCGTCCTCGATCCGCGCGCGTTCACGCCGGAGCACCTGGCGGAGATCGACGCGTTGCGGAACGCGCTGCCGCGAGCCCTGGGCGCGCTCGCGTTCGACGCCGAGGGCGCGGCCAAGGGCGAGATCCGCTGCGCGCTCGAGAATCCCTCGAAGCGCCCCGTGGAGATCGAGACCTTCGTCGATGTCTGGGGCCGCGGCTGGTTCAGCGCGCCCGACCTCGCGCGGACCATCCTCGAGCCGGGTCAACGCGCGGAGCTCGTCTTCGCTTGCGAGCGCGCCGGCGATGGTTTCGCGAATGAGTTCCGCTCGCCGGAGCTCGTCGTGCGCACGAGCTGGCTCGGCGCGGACATGCGCGTCGATCTACCCGAGCAACGGCTGCCGATCGCGATCGAGCTCGGAGCGCTGGCGCAGCTCCCGATCGGAACCGGTGTGCTCGAGCTCGACGGGAAGAGCGGCGCCGTGCGCGTCGAGAGCTCGGCCCTCGCGCTGCCCGACGGTCCTTTCACTGCAGAGCTCTGGTTCGAAGCCGAGAAGCTCTCGGGACGCACCGCGCTGCTCGCGAAGACCGAAGGCTCCGAGTTCGGCCTCTACGCGAGCGACGGGAAGCCGAGCTTCCTCGTGCATCTCGGCGGGAGCTACGCGACCATCGAAGGTCGGGAAGGACAAGTGCCCACGGGACGGCCCGCGCATCTCGCGGGGGTCTTCGACGGCGAAGAGCTGCGCCTCTATCTCGACGGCGCGCTGGTGGGACGGACGCCGGCGCGGGGGAAGCGGAAGTCGAACGAGCTGCCGCTCTGGATCGGCGCCGATCCGCAGGGCGACGGCGCGCCGAGCTCCTTCCTCGCCGGCCGCGTGCGCGGCGTGCGCGTGAGCACCGGCGCGCGCTATGTCGGTGAGAGCTTCGCCGTCCCCGCCGTGGCCGAGGCCTCGGCCGAGAGCGTGCTCGCGCTGCGCTTCGACCGCGCGATCGGTCCCTTCGCGATCGATCGCTCGCCGCGCGCCGCTCACGGTCGCCTCGTCGGAGGCGCGCGCCTCCGCTGAGCGCGCGCCGCGCGCCGCGTTCTTCCGCGCCTCAAAACCCGACGGAGGCGTGCGCCCGCGACGGCGCTCCGTAGAATCCCCCGCCTGCGCGCGCCGGCACGGGCCTACGACCTCGTTCCGCGCGGCGGGATCGGATCGCGAGCAGACCCCCTCGCGAGCACACCGTACGGCGAGGAGATCATGGTGCAGGTGTTCGTGCCGCGGGAGACCGCGAACGGTGAGACGCGCGTCGCCGCGGTTCCCGAGACGGTGAAGAAGCTCGTGCAGGCCGGCCATACCGTGCAGATGCAGAGCGGTGCGGGCTCGGGCGCGCACATCGCCGACGAGGCCTACGCGCAAGCGGGCGCCGCGATCGAGAAGGACGCCGCCGCGGGCTGGAAGGCCGCGGATGTGGTGCTGAAGATCACGGCCCCGACCGCAGCCGACGTGCAGCGCCTGAAGAAGGGCGCGCTGGTCGTGAGCTCGCTGCTCCCGCTGGAAGCGCTCGAGGTCGTGCGCGCCGCGAAGAGCGCAGGTGTCACGCTCTTCTCGCTGAACCTCCTGCCGCGCACGACGCTCGCGCAGAAGATGGACGTGCTCTCCTCGCAGGCGAACATCGCCGGCTACAAGGCCGTGCTGCTCGCGGCGAGCGCGCTCGACAAGTACTTCCCGATGCTCACCACGGCGGCCGGCACGATCCTGCCCGCGCGCGTGGTGATCATGGGTGCGGGCGTCGCGGGCCTGCAGGCGGTCGCGACGGCGAAGCGCTTGGGCGCCGTGGTCGAGGTCTCCGACATTCGGCCTGCGGTGAAGGAGCAGGTCGAGAGCTTGGGCGCCAAGTTCATCGATGTCGGCTTCGAGGAAGGCGCGGAGACCTCCGGCGGCTACGCCAAGGCCGTCTCCGAGGACTTCCTGAAGAAGCAGCAGGAGATCGTCGCGAAGCGCATCGCCGCCGCCGACGTGGTGATCACCACCGCGCTCGTGCCGGGCAAGAAGGCGCCGCTGCTCGTGCCCGCGAGCGTCGTCGCGCAGATGCGCGAGGGCGCCGTTATCGTCGACCTCGCCGCGGCCCAGGGCGGGAACTGCGAGCTCACCAAGGCCGACGAAGAGGTCGTGAGCGCGAACGGCGTCCGGATCCTCGGCCCGACCAACCTGGCCGCGACGGTGTCCGTCCACGCCAGCGAAACCTTCTCGCGCAACTGCCTCGCCGTGCTGCAGCACCTGCAGAAGAAGAAGGGCGAGCCTCTCGCGTTCGACTTCGCCGACGAGATCGTCGCCGGATCGGTCGTCACCCACGATGGCCAGGTGCGCCACCAGCCCACCGCCGACGCCCTCTCGAAGGGCTGAACTTTCGAAGGGCCAACAGGAGAGCCCTACGCCATGGAGATGCTTCTCGCTCTCTTCGTGCTGTCGATCTTCCTCGGCTTCGAGCTGATCAACAAGGTGCCGCCGACGCTGCACACGCCTCTGATGTCGGGCGCGAACGCGATCTCCGGTATCACGGTGGTCGGCGCGCTCGCGGCGCTCGCGGTCGCGACCAAGGGTGCGCCCTTCTCGAAGTTCCTCGCGTTCCTCGCCGTGATCGCCGCGATGATCAACGTCGTCGGCGGCTTCGTGGTGACCGATCGCATGCTCAAGATGTTCGTGAAGAAGAAGTAGCCCGCCGTGCTCATCACCCTCCTCAACCTGCTGGCGGCCTCGCTCTTCATCTTCGGTCTGAAGAAGCTCTCCGCCGTCAAGACTGCTCGCTTCGGCAACCAGCTCGCCGCGGCCGGCATGGCGCTCGCCATCGTCGTGACGATGGTGCACGTGACGGAGCTCTCCTGGGTCTACGCGATCCTCGGCATCCTGATCGGCTCGGCCGTCGGCGCCTATGCGGCGCAGAAGGTCCAGATGACCCAGATGCCGCAGATGGTGGCGCTCTTCAACGGCTTGGGCGGCCTCGCGTCCGCCTTCGTCGGGATCGCCGAGCTGCTGCCCAAGGCCCAGATCTACCTCTCGATGGGGCACTTCTCGCACCATCAGGCGACGGCCATCTGGTTCGTCGCCGTGGTGCTGAGCGTGTTGGTCGGCGGCCTGACCTTCACGGGCAGCCTCGTCGCCTTCGCGAAGCTCCAGGAGCTGATCAGCGGGAAGCCGATGGCGCTGCCGCAGCAGCAGCTCATCAACGCCGGGCTCGGGATCGCCTGCGTGGTGCTCACGATCCTCGGCCTCGCGATCTTCTCGAGCGCGGGTTGGGTGATCACCTGCGTCATGTTCCTCCTCGTGATCTCGCTCGTGCTAGGCGTCTCGCTCACGATGCCGATCGGCGGCGCGGACATGCCCGTCGTGATCTCGCTCCTGAACAGCTACTCGGGCATCGCGGGCGCCGCGGCGGGCTTCGCCGTCGGTGAGCCGATCCTCGTCATCGCGGGCGCCATGGTCGGCGCGTCGGGCATCATCCTGACGCAGATCATGTGCAAGGCGATGAACCGCTCGCTCGCCAACGTGATCTTCGGTGGCTTCGGCGCCGAGGACTCCTCGGGCGGCGGCGGCGAATACAAGAACACGCGGTCGACGACGGCCGAAGAGGCCGCGATGCTCTTCGACTCGGCGCAGCTCGCGATCATCGTGCCGGGCTACGGCCTCGCGGTGGCGCAGGCGCAGCACGCGGTCCGCGAGTTCGCGAACCTGCTCGAGAAGAAGGGCTGCAAGGTGCTCTACGCGATCCACCCGGTCGCGGGCCGCATGCCCGGCCACATGAACGTGCTGCTGGCGGAGGCCAACATCCCCTACGAGCAGCTCATCGAGATGGACCAGATCAACAGCGAGTTCAAGAACGCCGACATCGCGCTCGTGCTGGGCGCGAACGACGTCGTGAACCCGGCGGCGAAGACCGATCCCAAGAGCCCGATCTACGGCATGCCGGTGCTGAACGTCGAGCAAGCGCGCACGGTCATCATGGTGAAGCGCTCGATGAACCCCGGCTTCGCCGGCATCAAGAACGAGCTCTTCGAGCTCGAGAACACGCTGATGCTCTTCGGCGACGCGAAGAAAGTCGTCTCGGATCTCAACGAGCAGTTGAAGCAGCTGTGAGCGAACCCCTGGCGAAGAAGAGCTGCGTCCCCTGCCACGGCGGCGTCGCGGCGCTGACTCCCGCCGAGATCCACGTGCTGGCCCGCTCCGTCCCGACCTGGATCGCCCATGCGATCCCGACGGGCCGCGCCCCGTTCGTAGAGAAGAGCTACGCGTTCCCCGACTTCGCGCAGGCGCTCGCCTTCGTGAACCAGGTCGGCGCCCTCGCCGAGGCCGAAGGCCACCATCCGGACCTCCACCTCGCCTGGGGCAAGGTCCGCATCGAGATCTGGACCCACGCGATCGGCGGGCTCAGCGAGAGCGACTTCATCCTCGCCGCCAAGATCGACACCCTCTGACCCCACTGTACAGAAAAGGTGCCAGGCACCTCTTCTGTACAGTGGGGAGATTCGGCGGCTCCGCTCGAGTCGGCCTCAGCTCGTCGTGAGCTTCAGGAGGGCGAGGAGCGCGGAGATGATCAGGCCGGGGAGGATGCCCTGCGTGCCTTGGCGCAGGAGGCCGAGTCCCAGGCCGAAGAGCGCCGGGGTCTCCAGGCTCTTCAGCTCGAGGCTGGGAAACGAGCTGCTGGCGAAGAGCGGCACGGTGAAGAGCGCGTAGCAGACCGTGCTACCGAGGATGGCTGCGAAGGCCGTCGCCGTACCGCCGGAGGCCGCTTCGAAGACGCGCCACAGCACGCCGCGGAAGGCGACCTCGGCGACGAGCGGCGTGAGCAGCACGGCGACGAAGAAGCGCTCGAAGCCCTCGGGCAGATGGAAGTCGGGCCCGTCGAGGATGCCGCGGAAGAGCGCGCGCTCGGCCCACACGATCGCGGCGAACCCGAGCAGCGCGAGCCAGGGATGCGCGCCGCGCAGCAGCTCGCCGCCCGGCTTCCACGGCGTGCGTCCGCCGCCGGCGGAGATGGCCTCCAGCACGAGCAGGGCGACGCCCGCGAGCAGGAGGAAGAGCGTCCGCGGCGAGAGGCTCGGGACTTCGCCGTCGAGCCAACGCGTCGCTTGCTCGAGCAGCGCCCAGACCGCGAGGAACGCGGCGAGAACGGAGGACCAGCGCAGGAAGGCTTGCATCGCGACCTAGGTTCTCACGAACGGCGACGCGAATCAAAACGCCGGCGGGCGCTCCCCCGCCGGTGCGAGGGAGCGCCCGCCAACTCGTGAGCGCGCGCGCTCAGCTCTTCGTGCAGCAGCCCTCGCCGCACGTGCAGTCGACGCACTTCACGCCGTCGAGCTTCGCTCTCAGCTCCGCGCACTTGCCGCAGGGCGTCGCCGCGTCCTTGCAGGTCGGGCAGGCCATGTCGTTCCACGTCGCGCTCTTCACGGCGCAGGTGGTGCACTCGGCCTTCGCGAGCTTGCAGGCCTTGCACTCGCCGCCGGCCTTCTGGCACTCGGGGCACGCCATCTTTGCCGCGCAGCCGTCGCAGCAGGGCTTGCCCATCTCGGCGCACTTCGGGCACGCCTTCAGCATCTCGTGCTGCATGCACGAGGCGCAGGGCTGCGCGGGCGCATCGGGGACGGCCGTCTTGATCGCTTCGTTGGAGGCGCAGACCTTGCACTCGCCGTGGTGACCGGCCGAGTCCGGCGACGACTTGCAGGCTGCGAAGAGCGCCGCGACCAGGAGGCCGAGCGCCAGCAGGAATTGCTTCATGTTGGGAACTCTCTGGGGGTTGGGAACGCGGGCATGCTAACCGAAGCCCGCGCCCACGCCTCCCTCAGGCTCGCGCGAGCGCGCGGATCTTCGCCAGCGCGCGCAGGATCCCCCCGTCGCACCGGCGCTCCGCCTCCTCGTAAGCGACCCAGGCCAGCGCGCGGCTCTCGGCGGGATCGAGCACGATCTTCTCCGGCTCCTCGGCGAGGAGGAGGTAGCGCAGGTCCCAATGCTCGTGCGCGGGCTCGTCGCGACGGGCGGGGATCGCGTGGATATCGAGGTCCAGGAGCCGCGGCGCCCCGCGCTCGTCGCGGAGCGCCGGATGGAACTCGAGGCGCGCGAGGCCCGACTCCTCGTGCGCCTCGCGGAGGGCCACCGCTTCGCCCCGCCGCTCGCTCTCGGCGTGCCCGCCGAGCTGCAACCAGAGCCCGAGCTTCCGGTGGTGCGTGAGCAGGAGACGGCCGCGCCCGTCGATCACGAAGGCCGCGCCGGTGAAGTGGCCGACCTCGAGGCGGCGATCGAAGGGATCGACGTGCTCGGCGGCGAAGCCCAGCATGCGCTCGCGGTCACGCGCTTCGCGGGCGTCGCTCGGGAGATGGGCCTCGAGCGCGACGCGGAGCGCCGCGCGATCTTCTGCGGTGAACAAGCTCAACGCTCCTCGGCGGCCGGGCCGCTGCGGCGGTAATGCTCGGGTGCGTCCCACGGCCCGGCCGCGAGGAAGTGGTGCAAGCGTTCGACGTAGCGGCGCGCGAGCGGAGCGCGTTTCTCGGCGAGATCGACGCGCTGCAAGGGATCGCGCGCGAGATCGAAGAGCATGCGGTGTCCCGCGGCGCGAAAGAAGAGCAGCACCATGCGCTCGCGCACGTCGAGCAGCGCGTAGCCATCGACGAAGGACGCCAGGCTCACGATGTTCCGTCGCGACAGCGTCTCCGCGCGGCCGCTCATCAGCTCGACCAAGCTGAAGCCGTGGAGGTCATGCGCTGCGCCCGGGCGAAAGAGCGAGAGCAAGGTCGGCACGATGTCGATCGAGGCCACTGGTTCCCCGACGCGGCGCGGCGCGAAGCCCGGCGCCTTGATCACCAGCGGCACGCGCACTTGCTCTTCCCACGGCAGGAACCCGCCGGGGCGACCGCGCTCGCCGAGCCCGACGCCGTGATCGGCGGTGAGCACCTGCAGCGCGTCGTCGTACACCCCGCGCTCGCGCAGCGCCTGCCAGACGTAAGCGCTCCAACGATCGACGTGAGCCAGCGCGTGATCGAAGCGATCCGCGGGCTCCGCGCCGAACTCGGGCACGCCCGGGTAGCTCCGCCAGGGGAAGTGCGTCGCCGCCGAGTGCAGGAAGAGCAGCGTGCCGTCGAGCGGATGCGCGACGCCGCGTCCACGATCCTCGGCGAGCGCCATGTCGAGGAGCGCCACCGCACGTCGCGCCTTCGCCTCCTCGTCGTACTCCTCGAAGAAGGTCGTCGCGCGCTCGATCTCGGCCGTCGCGGGACCGAGACCGCGCAAGAAGGCCTCGCGGCCGATGCCGTTGTAGTCGCTGCCGTGCACGTTCACGAGGAAGCGGCGATAGCCGAGCTCCCAGAGCTCGCCCAGGAAGAGCGGAGCGTGGTCGCGCGCGAGCATCGTCCGCGCTTGGTAGCGCCCGCTGAGCAGCATGCGCATCGAAGCGGTGGTGGCAGTGGCGTTCGCGCGGGCTTGCTCGAAGACGACGGACTCCCGCGCGAAGCGATCCGCGTTCGGCGTCGTCGCGCGTGCGGAGCCCCCGAAGCCGCAGCGCTCGGGGCGCACGCCGTCCCAGAGGAAGATCACGATCGGCGGTCGCCGCGCGCGAAAGCGCTCCGCTTCCGGCACCTGCGGATAACGACCTTGGAGCTCGAGGGCCGCTCCCTCTTCGACGCGCTCGGGACGCGCGAGCGCGGGATCCCTGGCGAGCGGGAAGCGCGGGGCGGCGATCCACGCGGCGAGCGCGAACGGCGCGTCGCCGAGCAGCGCATGGCGCACGCGCTTCTCCTCCGCGGCGCGCTGCGCGAGCACGATGGACGCGGCTCCGAGCAAGAGCACGACGACGCCGCCGGCGCGCTCCCAGGCGAACGCGCTCCGCCTTCCGCGCGGCAGGAGCGCGAGCGAGAGCGCGAGCGCGAGGCTCACCATCGAAGCATGGATGGGCGCGGTCACGGCCGAGAAGTCGGCGAAGCGCGGCGTCGCCGCGCGCGCGGAGAGCACGGCGAGCAGCAGGGCGAGCCCGAGCGCGACGAGGCGCGGCACGCGCCGCGCGCAGAGCCCGGCGCAGACCCAGCCGCCACAGGCGAGGACGCCCGTCGCCAAGGCGCCGATGCCGAGAGCGGAGATCTCCTGCTCCAGCACGCCGAGCCAGAGCGCGCGCAGGCGCAGCGCGAGCATCGTTCCCGCGACGAGCGGCAGAGCGGCGCGCGCGCCGCGCTCGCTCGGTCCGCCCGCGGCGAGGTGCGTGGCGCCGACGAGGAACAGAGCCCCGAGCGCACCGCTCGCCAGCGGCTGCGGACCGCCGAGCGCGACGCCGGTGCCGAGCGCCCACGCGAGCCCGAGCGCCGCGAGCGTGTCCGCGGGGCGCCGCAGATGGAGCAGCCTCTGCGCGAGCGCGAGCGCCAGCGTTCCGAGGAGCGCCAGCCAGAGCCCCCCGCTCGCCGCGGCCGTCAGCGCGAAGCCGACCCCAGGCCCACCGCCGGGCAAGGACCCGACTTCGGCGAGCGCCGGCACGGCCAGCGCGAGCGAGCACCAGAGCGCGAGCGCGGGGAACGCGCGGCGCAGCAACGCCGCGAGCCCCGCTCGTTCCAGCGCGTCGAGGCGCGGCGTCGCGCGGCGGGGCTCCCGCGCCGCCACGCGCGCGCCGAGAGCGGCGCAGGCGAGGACCGCGGGCAGGCGCGCTCGACCGTCGAGCGCGCTCAGCCCGAGAGCGAGCAGACCGAGCAGGCGCAGCGCGACGCTCACGCGATCGGCGCGCTCGCGCCAGACACCGCGGAGCGCATGGAAGCCATGGACGAGGAGCCCGCTCCAGAAGAGCGCGCGCCACAGCCACGCCGAGGCGAACAGCCACGCCGACTCCGGAAACTCGGCCGGCTGGATCGCCTGCGTCTCGCGCAGCACCGCGACGAGCTCGCCGGCGGCGCCGCCGAGCAACGCCGCCGCGGCGCTCGCGAGCTCGAGCGCGCGCTCTGCGCGCGCGGCTTTCGCGCTGCCCCCCGCCTCTCGGAAGCTCAAGCGCGCGCGCTGGCTTCCGTGAGCAGCTCGGTCATGCGCCGCGCGAACTCCGCCGGATCGGAGATCGGCGAGCCCTCGGCGAGCAACGCCTGATCGTAGAGCAGCAGCGTCCAGTCCGAGAGCTTCGCCGCGCCGCCATCGACCTTCGAGCGCAGATTCGCGATCAGCGGGTGCGAGGGGTTGATCTCGAAGACGCGCTGCGAGCCTTGGAAGCTCTGGTCATGCGCGCGCATCGCGCGCTCGAGCGTGGCCGACATGCGCCCCTCGTCGGCGACGAGGCAGCACGGCGAGCCGGTGAGGCGCTTCGAGATGCGGACGTCCTTCACGCGCGAGGCGAGCACTTCCTTCATGCGCGCGACGAGCGGCTCGAGCTCCTGCTGCTGCTCCGCGGCAGGCGGCGAGTCGGACGCCTCCTTCTCCGGCAGCGCGAGATCGCCGTGCGCCGCCGAGACGAGCTCCAGCTCCTGGTACTCGTAGATCTGCCCCACGACCCAGTCGTCGATGCCGGGCTGATCGAGCAGCAGCACCTCGTAGCCGCGCGAGCTCAGCGCTTCGAGGTACGGGCTGCGGCGGAGCGAGGCGAGCGAGTCGCCAACCAGGTAGTAGATCTTCTCCTGGCCCTCCTTCATGCGCGCCTTGTACTGCGCGAGCGAGGTGAGCCCTTCGCCGTGCGTGGAGGGGAAGCGCAGGAGCTCGAGCAGACGGTCCTTGTTCTCGAAGTCGTCGTGCAGGCCTTCCTTCAGGAGCGCGCCGAAGCCGCGCCAGAGCTTCTCGTAACGCGGCGTCTCGCCTTCCTTCGTCTCCTCGCTCGCGAGCTCCTCGAGCAGGTCGAGCGCCTTCTTCGTCACGGACTTCCGGATCGCAGCCGTCACGCGATCGAACTGCAGCGTCTCACGCGAGACGTTGAGAGGGAGGTCATCGGAGTCGATGAGGCCGCGCAGGAAGCGCAGGTACTCGGGCAGGAGCTCCTTGCACTCCTGCGTCACGAACACGCGGCGCACGAAGAGGCGGATCCCCTTGTTCTCCGTGCGCTGCAGCTCGAAGGCCTCGAGGCGCTCCGGCACGTAGAGCAGGCCCGTGAAGCTCTGCCGCCCTTCGACTTGGAAGTGCGTCCATGCGAGCGGCGCGCGGTGGTCGTGCGAGAGGTGCTCGTAGAAGGACGTGTATTCCTCCGCGCGGATCTCGCTCTTCGGTCGGCGCCAGAGCGCCTGCGCCTGATTCACGCGCTCCCACTGCCGAACGTCGGGCGCATCGCGATCGACCTTGCCGTCCTCGAGGATCGGCTTCGGCTGCAGCACGTAAAGCTCGATCGGGTGCGAGAGGAAGTCGGAGTAGCTCCGCACCAGCGTCTTCAGCTTGTAGTCCTGCAGGAACTCCTTCTGCTCGTCCTTCAGATGCAGGACGACGTCGGTGCCGCGCTTGCTGCGCGTCGCGGGCTCCAACGTGAATTGCTCCTGGCCATCGGAAGCCCAGGCCCACGCCTCGCCGGCCCCGGCGGCCCGCGTCACGACGCGCACGCGATCCGCGACGAGGAACGAGGAGTAGAAGCCGACCCCGAAGCTGCCGATCAGGTTCGGACCGCCCTTCTCCGCGGCCTCGAGGAAGCGCCGCGTGCCCGAAGAAGCGACGGTGCCCAGGTTCTCGACGAGCTCCGCGCGCGTCATGCCGACGCCGTCGTCGGAGATGGTGAGCGTGCCTGCGGCGGGGTCGGCGGCGATGCGGATCCGCGGCTCTTCGTCGCCGGCCATCAACCCGTGCTCGGTCAGCGCGCGGAAGCGCAGCTTGTCGATCGCATCGGAGGCGTTGGAGAGGAGCTCCCGGAGGAAGATCTCCTTGTGGGTGTAGAGCGAATGCACGACGAGGTGCAGGACGCGCCCGACCTCGGCCTGGAAGGAGAGTGTCTCGGTGGTCATGAGGGGATGCTCGTGGCTCTTCCTGAGCGCCGCTTCAGGCGCTGCGAGCCCGGCATTCTCTCTTCCGTGACGGGCGTTGTCACCGAGCCGCGGGTGCGACCGCACCGGCCGGGGCCGGCGCTTCTCCGCGCTGCGCACGGAGGGCTCCGGGCCCCGGCCGACACGGCATAGGTGTCGCGATAGGCGAGAGGGATACGGACGGACGAATCTTGCGATAAGAGGGGTGCGTCCTCCCCCACAGAGGACGCACCCCAGCAGGCAACCTTCGAACTCTCGGGCGGAGACCGCCCGTGTTCGCTCCAACCTCCAACACGTCAAAGCCCACCGTCACCCGCCAGATCTTCTGTTTTTCTTTTCGACCCGCTCCCGAAGCCCGCGCGGCCTCTGGCGGACGTGGCTCGTTCGATCGCGCTCGGATAAAACGCCGCGCTCCATGTGCCGCCTTCCGCCGCTCGCCCTGCCCGCCCTCTTCTCGGGGCTGCTCGCGCAAGCCGCCGCGCTGATCTGGCTCTGCGCCCTGCCCGTCGCTCCTCTCGAGGGCGGCGAACCTCACCCGCGGCTGCCGATCCTGCGCGTGGCTCCCGAGAGCTTCGAGGCCGCGGCGCCGCTCTCCGCCCCGACCCTCCTCTACGGCGCGGGAGCGCTGGTCGCCCTCTTCGCGTTGCTCGCCCTCGGCTTCGGCGGCGGCCAGAAGCTGCGGCGCGGGCGCGGCGCCTTCACGCTCGCGGCCCTCGCCGTCGCGGGAGCGGCCAGCGCGCTCTGGTTCGTCCATCGAGGAGCTCCGCACGCGCGAGATGGACTCGCCGGATTGCCGCCGGGCAGCGCCTGGCTGCTCTTCGGCCTCTGGCCCGCGGAGGCGCTCTTCGCGTGGGCCTACGTGCTGCACTTCCGAGCGTTGATCTGGCCGCCGAGCTCGGAGGTGCGCTTCGCGGCGCTGCTCGCCGAGCGCGACCGCAGCTCCGCGGAGACCCACCGGTGATCGCGGCCACCTCCAGCGCTCTACCGCTGGTCCTCGTCGCGCTCTACTTCGTCGCCTGCCTCGCGATCGGGCTCTGGGCGCTGCGGCGCACGCGCGATGCGCGCGACTACTTCGTCGCCGGTCGGCGCCTCGGGCCCTGGGTCACCGCGGTCGCGCTCTTCTCCAGCGTGATGAGCGGGTTCGCGTTCGTCGGGGGGCCGGGACTCGTCTATCGCGACGGGCTCTCGTCGATGTGGATGGTCGTGTCGGGCATCCTCGGCACCTGCCTCTCGACCGCCCTCGTCGGCAAGCGCCTCCGGCTCCTCGCCGAGGTACGCGGCGCGCTCTCGCTCCCCGAGGCGCTCGCCGCGCGCTACGACAGCGAAGCGGTGCGCGGCCTCTCGGCGCTCGCGATCGCCGCCGGAGTGCTGGCCTATCTCGCGACGCAGATCGCGGCGATGGCGCTCGTGCTGCAGGGGCTCCTCGCGCAGAGCTCTCTCGTCGCGGAGGCCGGCGCCACGACGTGTGCCGTCCTCGCGACCGCCGTGCTCGTCGGCTACTGCGTCCTCGGTGGAGCGTTGGCCTCGGTGGCCACCGACCTCTTGCAAGGCGCGATGATGATGGCGGCGAGCGCGCTGGTCTTCTTCGCGGTGCGCGCGCAGTTCGAAGGCGGCTACGCCGAGGCGTTCCGCACGATCGCGGAGGACGACGCCGCGGCCCTCGGCCCGTTCGGCACGCAGGGCGCCGTGACCTGCCTCTCGTGGTTCTTCCTCTTCGCGCTCGGCGGCTCGGGGCAGCCGCACATCGTCACGAAGAACCTGATGTTCCGCCGCATCGCCGACCTGCGTCGCATCCTGCCGCTCACGATCCTGACCGGCACGATCGCGACCTTGCTCTGGCTCGTGCTCGGCGTCGGCATGCGCGCGCTCGTGCTGCAAGGCCGCGTCGAACCGCTGGCGACCGCCGATCGAGCGGCTCCGGCGTTCCTCGAGCTCTGCGCGGAGCCCTGGGTCGCCGGCGTGGTCTTCGCCGCGCTCTTCGCGGCGATCATGTCGACCGCCGACGCGTTCCTGAACCTAGGCGCGGCCGCCCTCGTGCGCGACTTGCCGCGCGCCTTCGGCTGGGCGCCGCCGCGACACGAATTGCGCTGGGCGCGCGTTGCGACGGTCGCCCTCGGAGGCGCAGCGCTCGGCTTCGCGCTCGGCAGCCGCGAGCTCGTGGCGTTCCTCGGCTCCTTCGGCTGGAGCACCTTC
Source organism: Planctomycetota bacterium (assembly GCA_016793245.1). Taxonomy (GTDB): domain Bacteria; phylum Planctomycetota; class UBA1135; order UBA1135; family JADKAF01; genus JADKAF01. Next base: position 22,577 of record JAEUHW010000072.1, on the reverse strand, counting down.
GCGGCCGCGCTCGTGCCGACGGTGGCGATCGGCCTCAACTGGAAACGCGCCCACGCGACCGCCGCCTGCGCTTCGATGGCGACCGGGCTCGCGGCGACCTTCGGGGTGGAGATCGCGCAGCGGCTCTGCGGCGTCGACCTGCGCTTGCCCCACGGCTTCGATCGCGGCGCCGCCGCGCTCTTGCTCTCGCTGCTGGTCTTCCTCGTCGTGGCGCGCGCCACGCCGCCGCGCCCTCTGCCGCGCGACATCGACATGCTCCTCGAGCTCTGAGAGCCTGAGCAGAGATCGAGGATACAGCCTCTCAGATGCTTGCTGGCGCAGCGCCTGACGGCGCTGCGGCTCGTTCGTGAGCAATTCTTGCTCGCTCTCTGAACTTCGCTCCGGCGCCTCGCGCGCCCCTTAGGTGTCTAGGAAAGCGCTTCTCGCGCTCGGGCCGCCGCGCCGGCCCGCGCGAAGAGGCGGAACGAAACCGTTCCGCCCCTTCCAGCGAGGCAAACTCATGGTGAGCGTCTTCCGTCCGACGGCCAGCAAGGCCCTGCTCCCGATCCTGGTCTGCGCCGCGCCTGTGCTGCGCGCGCAGCTCCCGACCGACTCCGGCACCACCTACTCGAACCGCAACGCGACCGTCATCTCCGACGTCGCCACCAGCACGTCGACGATCGTCGTGAGCGGCGCCGCGCCGGTGCTCCAGGATCTCAGCCTGGTCACGAGCATCACGCATACCTTCGCTGCGGACATGGACATCACGCTCACCTCTCCGCAGGGCACGGTGGTGACGATCAGCACCGACAACGGCGCGGGCAACGACAACGTGTTCCTCGGCACGCTCTTCGACGACGATGCCCCGACGCCGGTGACCGACGCGATCTACCAGAACCTGGTCGCTCAACCGACGCTCGCACCGGAGGGCGCATTGGCCCGCTTCCGCGGCGAGAACCCGAACGGGACCTGGACGCTCACCATCGTCGATGACCTCGCGGGCGATACCGGCAGCTTCACCTGGAGCGTGCTCATCGCCGCCGACAACACGGCCCCCGAGATGCTCTCGACGAGCCATGCCTCGAGCGGCCCGATGACCATCGTCGATCTCACGGCGAACGTCGCGACCATCGAAGTCAGCGGCGCGGAGCGCTACCTGCACGAGCTCGAGCTCCTCACCTCGCTGCGACACGCCTTCGCGGCCGACCTCGACATCACGCTGCGCTCGCCGCGCGGCACCGTGGTCACGATCACGACGGACAACGGCGCCGGCAACGACGACGTGTTCAACGGCACGCGCTTCTTCGATCGCGCGACGACCACCGTGACCGATGCGATCTACACGAATCTCACCGTGCAACCGGAGCTCTGCGCCGAAGGCGCGTTCGGCGCGTTCGTCGGGGAGGACCCGAACGGCACGTGGACGCTCACCGTCACCGACGATCTCTCGGGCGATGCCGGTACGCTCGACTCCTGGGAGCTCCGGATCCAATCGACGGCGCGCAACGTCGTGCCCGGTCGCAAGGCGAGCTTGCTCGTGAGCAAGGCCGCGTTCACGATCGACCGCGAGCCCATCATCGCCACCGGCGGATCCTCCAACTCCGACACCCTCACGCTCTCGGGCACGCTGCCGGTGGCGGGGCTCGCCTCGGATCTGAGCGGCGCGGCGCTCATGATCGGCCTCAACGGTTCGTCGATCGCGCCCGCGGGCATCCTCGATGCGAAAGGCAAGTTCGCCTCGCAGAGCGAAGCCATCAACGCGTTGAAGGGCTCGTTCAGCGCGAAGAACGGCGCCTTCTCGGTCTCCGTCACGGGGGCGAACCTCGCCGATCTCCTCGGTCTCCTGAATCAGGACGAGACCGGCATCGCGAACGTCGAGGTCGAGGTCGCTCTCCATGGCGCGGGCCTGCTCCTGGCGCGCGGCACCGCGACGATCGAGTGCGCCTACACGACCGTGATCGACGCGAGCACCCGCGCGCGCTTCGACTGGAAGCGGAGCCCGCTCCATGCGCCGCTGCTCCACGCGACGAAGTCCGCGGCGACCGAGCTCGTCGGCGTGGGCCAGGTGATCTCCGTGAGCGGGCTCCTCGCGCACTCCACGGGCCAGCCCATCGTTCCGACCGGCGACATGGCCCTCCAGATCGGAGACGCCGCCGCGATCAACCTGCCGTTCGCCAGCCTGATCATCGACGGCGCCGACGCCTCGACGGTCGTCACCTTCGATCCGCTCGTGGACTCCCTGCTCCCGTCGTTCTCGATCTCGAACCCGAAGAAGGGCTTCGCGTTCCGCACGGGCGCGCTCCAGGGCACGGGCCTGCCGGAAGCGGGGCCCGAGGCGCCGCTCTCGCACGTGCTGCCGATCCGGCTCAGCGTGCCGACGGCCCAGGGCACGATCGAGTACTCGACGCTGATCGAGCTGCGCCGCAAGAGCGGTACCTCGACGAGCTGGAAGCGCTGAGAAGGGCGCGCCCGAGAGCCCGGTGAGCCGCCCCGCGGGGCGGCGCGCCGGGCTCGCGCATTTCTCGCCCGACTTTTGCCGCGCCCCCTGGGAGCCCGCGCTCGATGCGCTATCCTGACCGGCTTCCCTCCTGGCCGATACGATTCGCGGAGACCCCTCCTTGAACCCGCTGATCCAGACTCGCCCCGACGGACGGCGCGTCGTCGCCTTGCGCCCCGGGCGCCGCGTGCTCTTCCTCACCAAGGACCCCGCGCTGGTGCGCGCGCAGCTCCGCGGCGAGCTCGACCTGATGATGCGGGAGGTGCAGCCCGCGGATCTGCTCGACGACGTGAACACCGACGCGATGACGCCGGCCTGGGTGTGCTTCAACCACCGACCGGAGGACATCGCGCGCGAAGCGTACGCCGGGATCCGCGATGCGCAGGGCGAGCGCGTCTTCCTCACCGACGAGCTGCGCGGCGGAGGCTTCGAGGCGATCGTCTCCGGTCAGAGGAAGGGCACGGGCTCTTCGCGCGAGACCGCGCCGCAGGCCGAGCGCTGGAGCGGCATCCGCCTCGCCGTCGCGGCGTCGTTCGCGCCGATCCACGAGCGCAACAACCTGAACCTGGGCCAGCTCATGTGCGGCTACGAGCTGCTGGAGCGCCTGCAGGACGGCGAGGAGATCCCGCTCGAGGAGTTCACCGCGCGCTTCGACCCGGTCTCGCGCGTGATCCTCGAGGCCGGCGGCCTCTTCCCCTTCGCGCGTCTCCTGCGCACCGGCCAGATCAAGGTGCCGCCGCCGCAGACGCCGAAGCGCGCGATGACGATGGCCGAGAAGATCGTCGCGAGCCACCTCGTGAAGAGCGGCAAGGGCGCGGCCGCGAAGGCCGGAGCGGGCTACGTGAAGCCCGGAGACACCTGCCTCGTGCAGGTCGATGGCGGCTACAGCCACGAGTTCACGACCGCGCAGGTGCACTACTTCCTCGCGGCGGAGTTCGGCGACGACTACACGGTGCAGAACCCGAGCAAGTTCGCCGTCTTCGAAGATCACCTGCTCTACGCTGACGGCGTGCCGCGCATGGCGCCCTTCGCGGCGAAGATCCAGACGCTGCGCGATCTCCAGAAGGAGTTCCAGCGGCACACCGGGGTGCGCGACTATTCGGCGGTGAACGGCATCTCGCCGGGCATCTGCCACCAAGTCGCGCGCGAGCAGTTCATCGACCCCGGCGACTTCATCCAGGCGACGGACTCGCACACCTGCATGGGCGGTGGATCGAACGCGCTGACCTACGGCGTCGGCGCCACCGAGTACGCGGCCCTCATCCACGCGGGCTACACCTTCGTCGAGGTGCCCGAATCGATTCGTTTCGAGCTCACCGGCGCGCTCCAGCCGGGCGCCACCGCGAAGGACGTGATCCTGCACATCCTCGCCACCTACGCGGTGCGCGAGGAGACCTTGGACCGCGTGATGGAGTTCGGCGGCAGCGGCCTCGCCTCGCTCTCGATGGACGAGCGCGCGACGCTGACGAACATGGCCACCGAGTGCTCGGCGAAGACGGGCATCTGCGAAGGCGACGAGCGCACCGCGCGGTGGCTCGCCGAGCGCCGGAAGGGCATCGGCGCGGCGCAGTTCGCGCAGCGCTTCGTCCATCCCGATCCCGGCGCGCACTACGCCGGCGGCGTGCACACGATCGATCTCTCCGCGATCCGCCCCATGGTGGCGGAGCCGGGCGACCCGACCTACGGCAAGGAGATCGCGAGCCTGGGCGAGGTGAAGGTCGACATCGCCTACGGCGGCTCATGCACCGCCGGCAAGGAAGACGACCTCGACTTCTACGCCGAGGTGCTCCGCGACGCGCTCGCCGCCGGCCGGAAGGTCGCGCGCGGCACGCGCATGGTGATCCAGTTCGGCAGCGAGAGCGTCCGCGAGTACGCCCGCGGCAAGGGCTACCTCTCGATCTTCGAGAAGGCCGGCGTCGAGGTGATCGAGCCCGGCTGCGGCGCCTGCATCGGCTGCGGTCCCGGTGTCTCCGAGCGCGCCGACCAGGTCACGATCTCGGCGATCAACCGCAACTTCCAAGGCCGCAGCGGCCCGGGCCGCCTCTACCTGGGCTCCCCTCTCACCGTCGCCGCGAGCGCCGTCGCCGGCCGCATCGTGGCCTACGTCCCGGGCATGTTCCGCGTGCCCGCCGCGGTCTAGACCCCGGACGTACGGTGCCAGGAACATTTTCACCGGGGTCGAATGACGCCACCGCGATCGGGTAGCGCGCGAACGACCCCGGTGAAAATGTTCCTGGCACCGTACGTCCGGGGTAAGTGGGTGCTGGCGGCTACTTCTTCTCGAGCGCCTTCTTGAAGAGGGAGCCCAGGCTCATGCCGCGCGGGGCCTCCTGAGTCTTCTTCAGGACCTGGCCGATCTCGGCGGCATCCACGGCGTCCTCGGAGCCGATCAGGTGGCCCGTCTCGTCGAGGCGCGAGAGCGAGAGGCGCTCGCGCTCGGCGTCGACCGACACGACGCGCACGGGGAATTCCTGGCCGACCTTCACCGCGTCGTTGATGCGGTTCACGCGCTCGCTGGAGAGCTGCGAGATGTGGACCAGGCCCTCGATCCCCTTCTCGACCTCGAGGAAGGCGCCGAACTCGGCGACGCGCGTCACCTTGCCCTTCACGACCGTGCCTTCGGCGTAGCGCGCGGCGACTTCGTCCCACGGGTTCGCCTCGAGGGCCTTCATGGAGAGCCCGATGCGCTTCCCGCCCTTCTGGATCTCGGTGATCTGAGCCTGGATCGATTGGCCGACGCTCAGCACCTTCGACGGATCCTCGACGCGCTGGCGCGAGAGGTTGGAGACGTGGAGCAAGCCCTCGACGCCGGGCGCGATCTCGACGAACGCGCCGAACGGCTCGAGGCGCGTCACCTTGCCGGTGACGACCTGACCGGGCTGCAGCGTCGCGACGGACTCCTTCAAGGCGACGTCGCGCTCGGCGGCGAGCACCGCGCGGCGCGAGAGCGTCACCCGCGAGCGCTTGCCCTTGTTCTCGAACTCGAGCACCTTGCAGAGCAAGGTCTGGCCGCCGAAGCTCGCCAGGTCCTCGACGTGGTGCAGGTCCACCTGCGAGGCCGGCATGAACGCGTTCACGTTGCCGACCTTGAGTTCCAAGCCGCCGGTGTTGAACCCGACGACCTTCGCCTTCACGAGCTTGCCGACCTCGATGTCCGAGGGGCTGACGAGCACTTGCGCGTCACGCCGCGAGAGCACCCACAGGTCGTCCTTCATGCCGTGCAGCACGAAGTCGAACACCTGACCTTCCGACGGCGGAGTCTCGAAGTGCGCGAGGGCGATGATCCCTTGCATGCGCGGCCCGAGCTCGACGAAGACCTCGTCCTTGGTCACGCGCACGACCGTGCCGCTCTTCTTGTCGCGACTGTCGTCTCCCGCGGGCGCGTGACGCTGCTTCGCGAAGCGCGCCATCGCCCGTTCCATCACGTCCGAGCCTCCGGCGATCGGAGCAGCAGGTCGGCCACCGGCCGACGGAGCCGTGCGCGCGTCCTCGACGATGAGCGGCGCAGGACCGGAAGAAGCGGACGAGGAAGCGACGCTGGGGTCCGAGCTCGGCGATGCCGGCGCGGCGGGATGGGACTCGGTCATGGTGCGGACCGCCGGCGATAGGCGCCGAGGTCGAGAAGGAGAGGAGGGAGCGGGTGGGTGGATGCGGAGGTCGCGCGTCTCCGGGCGGCACGCGGCGGAGCGGCCGCCCCGCGCGAGGGGCGGAGGATCCTACGAGGCTCGCTCGAAGGACGGCAATCGAGTTCTCGTGAGTTCCCGATTCACGGCATGGAAAAACGGGCCGCGCTCGTGTACACGGAAGGCTGAGGAATCGACGGTGCGGACACGACGATCGCCGTCCCCGCAGCGGAGCTCCGAGCCTGCCAACCGGTCGAGCGCGCCTGCCCCAGAAGCCGTGGCCCCACAGAGACCGTGGCCTCCCTCGGGCGCGCGTCTCCAGCAGACCCCGAGAACGCACGATGTCCGAGAAGACCACCGCTGAGAAGTCCACCGCTGAGAAGCCTGCTGGGCCCACCGGCAAGGCTACCTTGCAGTTCGAAGGCAAGAGCTACGACTTCCCGGTCGTGGCCGGCACCGAAGGCGAGCGCGCCGTCGATATCTCGAAACTGCGCACCGCGTCCGGGCTGATCACGCTCGACAACGGCTACGGAAACACCGGCGCCTGCCAGAGCTCGATCACCTTCATCGACGGGGAGCGGGGCATCCTGCGCTACCGCGGCTACCCGATCGAGGAGCTGGCCGAGCGCAGCACCTTCCTCGAGGTCGCCTATCTCCTGATCCAGGGCGAGCTGCCGACCAAGTCGGAGGTCGAGAGCTTCACGCAGGAGATCACGATCCACACGATGCTGCACGAGGACTTCTCGCGCTTCTTCGGATCGCTCCCCAAGGACGCCCACCCGATGCCGAGCTGCGCCGCCGCGGTCGGTGCGCTGGCGACCTTCTACCAAGCGAACGAGAGCGACGAAGAAGTGCGCCGCTCCGTGGTCCGCCTGCTCGCGAAGCTGCCGACGATCGCCGCGCGGAGCTACAAGCACTCCCTCGGCCAGCCGCAGGTCTACCCGAGCAACAACCTCGACTACTGCTCGAACTTCCTGCGCATGATGTTCTCGGTGCCGTGCGAGCCCTACCACGTCGACCCGCTGGTCGCCCGCGCCCTCGACGTGCTCATGATCCTGCACGCGGATCACGAGCAGAACTGCTCGACGAGCACGGTGCGCATGGTCGGCTCCTCGCGCGCGAACCTCTACGCGAGCATCTCGGCCGGCATCTCCGCTCTCTGGGGCTCGCTGCACGGCGGCGCGAACCAAGAGGTGATCGAGATGCTGGAGCAGATCGCCGCCTCCGAGGGCAGCGCCGAGAAGTTCCTGACGCGCGCGAAGGACAAGAACGACACGACGCGCCTCATGGGCTTCGGCCACCGCGTCTACAAGAGCTACGACCCGCGCGCCGCGATCCTGAAGAAGCTCTGCCCGGGCATCCTCGCGCGCATGGGCGGCTCGAGCCAGCTCCTCGACATCGCGATGAAGCTGGAGGAGATCGCGCTGCGCGACGAGTACTTCGTGAGCCGCGGCCTCTACCCGAACGTCGACTTCTACTCAGGCGTCATCTACAAGGCGATCGGCATCCCGGTGAACATGTTCACGGTGATGTTCGCGCTCGGACGTCTGCCCGGTTGGATCGCGCACTGGCTCGAGATGCGGAAGGACCCGCAGTTCCGCATCGGTCGCCCGCGCCAGATCTACCAGGGCGCGACGAAGCGCACGTACGTGGCGATGGATCAGCGGAGCTAGTCTCTCGGTTCTGAGGGGAGCATCTCCCCCTGCCGCGGTCCTTGGTCGCGCCGCGCGCGCCGCGGCGGCACTTGGTTCATGGTCGCGCCGCGCGCACCGCGGCTGCTCCCGGCGCGACCTGAAGCGCGAGAGTAGAGCTCATGCGTCCCGCCCTGATCGTCGGCATCGTCAGCCGCCCGGAGATCCCCGCGAGCGCGCAGCCCGCGCTCGCCAGGAAGCTGCGCCTCCTCCTCCGCTTCCTGCGCTACGGCGCGAGCGCCGAAGATCCCGAGCGCCGCGGCCAGACGCTCGGTGCGCGCCTCGTCGAGGAGCTCGGCGATCCGAGCCTGAGCTCACAGCTCGCTCGCTGGAGCGGGCTCGCGGAGGCCGACCTCGTCCTCCTGACGAACCCCGGTCCGGGCGCGGATCCGCTCGCGATCCGCGTCATCGAGGAGCTACAGCAAGCCGATCCGCTGTCGCGCCTGAGCTGGCGCGCAGCGCCCCACTGCGAGCGGCTCAGCCACATACTCATCGCCATCTGCGAGACCGCGAGCGAAGCCGCACCAAGTGAGGCCGCGCGACTGGCCGAGAGTTGGCTCAAGAGCGGCGCCCCCACGCCGACGAGCGCGCGCAGCGGGAGCCGGGGGCCGTTGTTCCATCTGCCGCTCGGCGCAGCGCACGGCGAGCCCTCGACGATGCTCGGGCCGCTCCGCCTGCTCCTCGACGCGCTGGATTGGCCGCGCGCCGCGGCCGCCGCCGAGCCGCTATCTGCGCCGACGGCGCAAGCGCTGCGAGAGCTACGTGAGCGGAGCCTCGCGCAGCATCTCGAGGCCGCGCAAGAGATCGATGAGTTCCTCGAGCTCGAGCGCTACGAAGCGCACCTCGCGCCGAAGGAAGCGCAAGCGCACTTCCACCATCTGCTCGAGTGCAGCGCCGCCGAGGCGCAAGACCTCGAGGCCGAACTGCGAGGCGCGGGCGGAACGCAGCTCGTCGTCGACCTTCGCGAGATCGCGGGGCTGCACGCGCGGACGGAGCGCGCCGCCGCGGCGTTGATGCCGCGGCTCGAGCGGCGCACGATGGGCTTGGCTCTGTTGGCCGTGATCGGCCTGCTCCTCTTCGGGCATCGCGATCTCAGCGCGGCCGCTCGCTTCGCGGCGTTCGTCGTGGGCGGGCTAGCGGGCGTCAGCGCCCTGGCGCTCTTCTACGTCCAGACGAAGAGCGCGCGCAGCGACCGCAGCCGCGCCCTTCGCGGCGCGGCAGAGGCCGCGCGCGTGCAGTTCGCCTGGGCGGCCTGCGGCGTCGATCGCGATAGCGCGTGTTCGATCGCGCCGCGGAGCCTCCTCGCCCCGATCGCGCTCGAGCTTCCGCGCATCGCCGCAGCCGTCGCCGCGCTGCCCGCGCTGAAGCGCATCCGCCTCTACCGCGCGCAACTCCGCGCTTGGATCGGCGCGACGGAGCGCGCCGCGGAGCTGCGCACGGAACAGCAACGGCGCTGCGCCGAAGGCTTCGCCGAGCCCGTGCGGATCGCGCTCCTCGCCGGAGTGACGATGCTCGTCGCGACGGGCGCGTGCCTGCTCTCCGGCCGCGCGGAGCTGCGCCCCGCCGCACCGCTGGTCGTGCTCTCGTTCGCGCTCTTCGGCTTGGCGCTCGGCCCGCGCGCCGCGGATCTCGGCTGGAGCGTGCGCCGCGGGATGGCCACGCTCTCCGCGCAGCTCCAAGCCGCGTTGCCGCTGGCCGCGATCCTGCTCTGGCTCGCGATCGCCTGCAGCGAGGCCCGCGCGCCGCACACGCGCTACGCCAACGCGTTCGAGCTGGCGTTGCTCTTCGCCAGCCTGCTGCTGGTGCCGGGGCTGCTCGCGGTCGCGTTCCTCGATCGGCTCTTGGGCCGCGAGAGCGAACGCGACCGAAGCGCTGAGCAGCTAGCTCTGCGCCACGCACGGCTCGCGCTCGAAGACCTGATCGCTCGAGGCGAGCGTGCCGCGCTGGCCGGTGCCAGCGCCGAGCTCGCGAGCGCGGAGAGCGAGATCCGCGCCGTGGTGGGCGCCGCGGGCGAGGCCGTGCTGCGCGCGCGGCGCTCCTGAGCGGAGCGCGCCTCGCGCTCGAGCGAATCCCGCGCGCGATCCCACGCCGCACGTTTTCCCGCTCTCCGGCAGGGCATGGGCTCCGTGTACTCCCACGGAGGAACCCATGTACTCTCGACTCTTCGCCAGCGGCTTCGCCGCGTGCGCCCTCGCGGCGCCGACCTTCGCGCAGACGATCAGCGCGATTCCAGCGCTCAGCGTCCCCCACTCCATCCTCGACTTCGATGACGCCGGAGCCGCCGGCCCCATCTCGCTTCTCGCCCTGCGCCTGGCGGGAACTCCCTGCAGCGTGGGCATCGCGAATCTGAGCTTCTCTTCCAGCGGAGGCAGCGATGGCTACGACTTCCACACTTCGCGGGGACGCGCGCTCGGCTGGAGCGGCTCCGGCCTCACTCTCGTCGATGTGAACGGCAGCTTCACGATCGGCAATCTGCGCATCGACCTCTCCACGCTGTGCACGGAGATCGGCTTCGGGATCGGCGACTACGCGGACGGCCTCGTCTTGGACTTCTATCGCGGTGCGAATCTACTCGCTTCGACGACCACTTCCCCGATCTCGAGTGCCGCCCAGGTTCAGCGATTCCGCATGAGCGGCAACTCGTTCGATCGCGTCGACTTGCGCCGCATCGGCAGCGACGGCTTCGTCATCACCGACCTCTACATCGAGACCGGCATCGAGGTTTCCGAGCTGCCGTTCTTCCCGGGCCTGCACAGCACGATCGACATGGATACGGTCGGAGCCGCGGGCGCCACGAACCTGGCGGCGCTGAACGCCGCTGGAACCCCGATGCCGGCAAACTTGAGAAACGTCGCTCTGACCGCCAACGGGCAACCGCTCTCGGTCTACGACGTGAACACCACGCAGGGCCGAGCGCTCGCGCGGAACGCCAACAACCAGATCGCGCTGGTGAACCCGAGCGGGGTCTACCAGCCCTTCCATGCGCGCTTCGATGTCGCTCGTGCGCAGGCCTTCGGCATCTCGATCGGCGACTGGACCGGCTCCTTCGCCCTCGAGTTCTACGACGGGAACGCGCTGCTCGAGACGGTGATCACAGGCAACACGACCTCCGCGAACCCGCGCTACTTCTACATGAGCGGGGCGAGCTTCGATCGCGTCGATGTCCATGCGCTCGATCCGCAAGCGCGCTGGGTGATCCCCGCGATCCACGTGCAGACGGCGGCCAACGACTGCTGCGACGCCATCCCGGTCTTCGCCGGCACGAGCGCGACGCATAGCTCCGTCGGCGCCTCGACCTCGCAGCCGGTCTGGACCTGCGGCTCGGGCGGCAACGACGTCTGGTTCCGCTACGTCGCCCCCTGCAGCGGCAACGCCCGCTTCGAGACCTGCGGCCTCGCGTCCTTCGACACGACGATGGAGATCTTCACCGGACCGTGCTCGAACCTGAGCTCGCTCGCCTGCAACGACGACGGCTGCGCCAGCTTCAGCTCGCGCATCGATCTGGCGGTGGAGATGGGGCGCAGCTACCTCGTGCGCGTCGGCGGCTTCAGCGGCGCGACCGGCGCTTTCTCCCTGCGCATCGAGGAGACGCCGAGCAACAACGGCTCGTTCTTCGGCATCGGAGCGAGCTGCGGCAACGTCGGCCTGCAAGCGAGCGGCAACCCGACCATCGGCGGGTCCGTGCAGTACTCGCTCAGCAACGTCGAAGGCCTGCCGTTCCTGCTGCTGGGTCTCTCGCAGATCAACTTCCCGCTCTGCTCGGCGGGCTGCTCCCTGCGCGTGCTCCCGGATCTCGGGAGCTTGCAGACCGGTACGCTCCAGGCCGCGATCCCCTGCGATCCGCTGCTCGTCGGCGCGGTCTTCTTCGTGCAGGGCGTCGACTACGGCGGAAGCGCGGGCTGCAGCGCGGGCGCGCCGGCGCAGCTCAGCACGACGCAGCTCATCCTGACGACGATCGGCTGACCAGAAGTCCGCACGCGGCGCTGACGCCGAGCAGCGTCAGCGCCGCGAGCGCGATCGTCGGCCCGAGGATCCAGTCGAGCGGGATCGCCGCGGCGAAGCCGAGCGTCGTCGCCGCTCCGCCGCAGAGGCTCGCGAGCAGGAGCTGGCGGCCGAAGCTCCGCGCGAAGCGCCGCGCGGCGATCGTCGGCAGCACGAGCAGCGCGAAGAGCACGATCGGCCCGGCGACGAGCACGCCGACGCCGATCACGACGCCGATCGCGACGGAGAAGCCGAGCTCCCAGAGCCGGACGCGCAAGCCGAGCACGCGCGCGCTCTCGCGATCCCAGCCGATCAGCATCAGCGGTCGGCGGTAAAGCGAGAGGAAGAGCGCAGCACCCCCGAAGAGCGCTAAGAAGAGCGGGAAGTCGGCGCGCGCGATCTCGACGAGATCGCCGCGCACGATGTGCTCCACGTGCTCGCGCCCGAGTCCGCTCTCGGCGACGAAGAGCAACGTCAGCGCGCTCGAGGCGGAGAAGAGCCCCGCGATGCGCGCGTCCGCGGAGAGCACGCCGCGCCGCCCGAGGAGATGCAACACGAGCAGGCCGAGCCCCGCCGACAGCAGCGCCCAGGCGAGCTCGTAGCGCGGATCGGCGTGGAAGACCTCGTGCCCGAGGCCCAGCGGAGCGTCGTGCGGCGCGTGCTCGCTCGCGCTCGGCCCGGCATCCGCGCCGACCATTCCGGCGAGCTGCTCGAGCTCGCTCTGCAGCGCTTCGGCCTCGGCCGGCAGCGCTTCGCGGTCGTGCGCTCCATGCGCATGGCCGTGGTCGTCGAGGAACCATGGCGCGATCCACGGCGCGCAGAAGATGCCGCAGGCGATCCCCGCCATGCAGAGCTGCGGCAGCGCCAGCGCGAGCATCGTCATCCGGCGCAGCAGGAGATAGCTGCCGACGAGCGGACAGACGAAGCCGAAGAGCAGCGCGGCGAGGAAGACCTGCGGAAAACGCTGCGCGTACTCCCACGCGCTCAGCGAGGTCTCGCTCGCGAGCAGCAGATGCCACGTGCTCATCGCGGCTCCTCCGTGCGCGCCGGTTCGCCCCGCTCGACTTCGCGCAACGCGCCGTGGCGCAACGCGAAGAGCCGGTCCACGCTGGCCTCCAGCGCTTCGCGCTGATGGGAGACGACCGCGATGCAGAGCCCGCGCTCGCGCGCGAGCCGCTGCAGGAGCTCCAAGATGTGCGCGCTGCTCTCCTCGTCGACGCCGCTCGTGGGCTCGTCGAGGAGCAACGCCTCGGGCTCGCCGGCGAGAGCGCGCGCGAGCAGCACGCGCTGCCGCTGCCCTCCGGAGAGCTCCGAGAAGGAGCGGCGGCGCAAGTCCTGGAGGCCGAGCTCGCGGAGTGTCGCGCGCGCGCGCTCGCGCGCGGCTCGCGGCAAGCGCCCCCAGAGATCGAGGCGATCGTAGGCCCCCGTCTCGACGACGTCCTGCACGCGGAGCGGCCAAGCCGCGTCGAGAGTCTCGCGCTGCGGGACGTAGCGCAGCCGCTGCACGTGCTGCACGCGGGTTCCCGCGAGAGGCGCGAGCGAACCGAGCAACCCGCGCAGCAAGGTCGTCTTACCCGCGCCGTTCGGCCCGACCAAGCCGTAGCAGATCCCGCGCTCGAGCTCGAGATCGAGCCCCTGCAGCACGGCGCGTCCCTCGTAGCCGAAGGACGCGCCGCGGAGCTCCAGCGCGAGACTGGGCGAGCTCACTCGCCGTCCTTCTTCGGGGCCGCTTCCTTCGGCGGCAGCTCCGTCGGCAAGTCGAAGGCGCGCAGCAGCGTCTTCAGGTTGTAGTCGACCATCGCGATGTAGCTCGACGCCTCGGGGACGCCGTTCACGTAGAGCGAGGTCGTGACCACCTTGCAGCCCGTCTCCTCGGCGATCGAACCGGGCATCCGCGCCGCGTAGTAGTGGCCCGCCGCGACCACCTTCACCTGGCGCTCCTTCATGAGCTCGATCAGCCGCGCCACGTGCGGTCCCGTCGGCGGGATGCCCACTCTCGGCTCCACGGTTCCGACGACGACGAACTCGTAGCGCTCGGCGAGATAGGAGAGGTCGCGATGGAAGGTGATCAGCTCCTTCCCCTTCAGCGGCTTCGCGAGTTCGCTCCATTCGTCGATCTTCGCCTTCAGCTTCGCGCTGTAGGCCGCGAAGCGCTGCTTGAAGTAGTCCTCCTTCTCGGGGCGGACGCGGATCAGCCCCGTCGCCACGTTGATCACGAGCTGGCGCCCGCGCAGCGGATCGATGTTGAAGTGCGGGTTGCCGCGCGGATGGAGGTTTCCGAGCGAGCGGTTCAGCGAGTCGGGGACCTCGAGCGGCGTGATCTTCCAGGCGCCGTTCACGAAGCCGGGCTTGCCCGGTTGGATACGCGGGTTCCGGCACTGCTCGAGCAGAGCGGGAACCCACGCCTCCTCGGCGTCGAGGCCGAGCTGGAAGAAGACATCGGCGCGCTGGAGCCGGACGAGGAAGGTCGGACGCACGGGGACGTTGTGCAGGTCCTCGGCGCCGGTGGCCAAGGACTCCACCGTGACCTCGTCTCCGCCGATCTCGCGCACGAAGTCCGCGAGGTCGGGGATGGTGGTGACGCAGTGCAGCTTCTCGGCCTGCGACCAGGACGTCGCCGCACAGAGCGCGAGTGTGATCAGCGCGCGAAGGGTAGTGCTCAGCATGGCATTCGTCCTCACCAGCTCAGGCCGTGGTTGTGGGAGCCCAGCACGACGGTCCACTGCAGGAAGACCGCGTGGAAATCCTGCTGGTAGCGCGCGTCGTCGAAAGGATCCGTGTCCGAGTACTGGTACTGCAAGCGCAGGCGATGCGTCTCGCTGGGATACCAGTTCAGGAACGCGGAGTATTGGTAGAGCTTCTGGTCGTTGTCCGTCGCGGCCTGCGACCAGTCGAAGGCGACACCGGCGCCCCACTGGATGTGGAAGCGGTTCTCGTACCAGGAGTAGCCGCCGAAGCTCGACTCGTCGAAGCGAGTGTCCGTCGCTTCGTCGACGAAGCGCCCTTGCAGCGCGAAGACCGCCGTCGTGAAGGTGAAGCCGGTGCCCTGCGGTGTGTTGCGCTGCAGGGTGAAATCCAGCTCCTCGATCAGCTTCCGCGTGTCGTGCGCCACCGTCTCCTCCGGCGGGCCGGGATCGAGCTCGAACTCGCGCATCCGCGGGGCGTAGAAGACCGACCCGCCGATCGTCAGGCGGTCGTCCTGCGAGAGGTCGGTGTTCCAAGCGACGCGCGCGGTGTAGGCCAGGTCCTCGAAGCCGCGGCTGCCGAACGGCTCCGCCTCGTCGTCGTGGTGATGCTCGCCGCCCGCCTCGGTGTGATTGTGCCCCTCGACGCTGCTCGCGACGCCGAGCGAGAAGCGCAGCGGGGAGTCCCCCACCGGGAACCAGTCGTGGTACTCGATGCCGTTCCCGAGCGCGTTTCCGCCGAACATCTCGATCTTCACCGCCGGCTGCTGCACGAAGGCGTACTCGTGCTCGTGCTGACGGTTCAGCGGATCGAGGTCGAGGAAGTAGCGCCCGGCCTTGAAGCGGCCGTTCGAGTACTCGGCGATGCGCGCTAGGTCGAAGATGCCGGCGAACTCCGCGACATGCGCCTCTTCCTCCTCGAACTCGAAGACCGCGTAGGCGCGGGCATACGGATCGAGCTCGGCGGCCATGCCGATCTCGCCGACGCGGAAGCGGAACTGGTCGTAGTCCTCCCAGCTATCGTCGAGCGTGCTGGCACTCGCGGAGAAGTCGAGGACCGCGCTGATCGACGGGTTGAAGAAGTAGTCGAAGCGCGTGGTCTGGCTGAGCCGCGTGCGCGCCGGGTCGTCGGATTGGAGCAGGGCTTGATCGAGCTCGGCGAGCGCATCATCGAGCTCGCTCGCGGCGTCTGGCTCGCCCTTCACGTCGCCGGCGACACCGACGGGTGCCCGCTCTTTCATCTGACGCTCGAGCTCGGAGATGCGCGCTTCGTAGCCCGCGCGCATCCGTTCCATCTCTTCGCGGATCTTGCGGAGCTCGTCCTGAGGCACGCCCTCCAAGGGCGCCTCTTGGGCGGCGAGGGGCGAGAGCAGCATCGAATGCATCGCTGCCAGGCCCACAACACAACGCCACCCGGCGGCCAGGACGCGGCCGCTCGTACGATGAGGACGCATCGGTCCCTCCTCGCGGGTTCTCGGTGAGGATCGAAAGGAAACGCTCGATCAGCCGAGAAGCGGGGGCGCGCGCGCGGCGCGCGGACGGGCGTCGATGGCCCGCGGTTCCGAGGCGGGCAGCGGAGTGACGTGTGGAGCCAGCGCTTCGAGGCCCTCGGCGAGGGCGAGCTCGGGCAGCGTCTGGGCCGTGCCGTGGACGACGCGGCAGACGCCGCAGTGGTCCGGGCAGTGTTCGTGATCCTCTTCGGCGGGCCGCGGCGCTTCGCCAGGCGCCGGCTCCTGCTCCGCGAGTGCGGGGGCGTGGTCGTGACCACAGCAGCTCGTCGGCTGGGGACTCGGCCCTCGGTGCTCCCCGACGCAGTCCGTGCACGCGCTCGCGGGCAGCACATGGTGCAACCCGGGACCGAGCACGAAGGCCAGCGCGTAGAGCGCCAGCGAGAGGAACGCGCGGAAGCGCATCGCCGAGGCGGGACTCCGACGAAAGGGGCGGCTAGGCTACGCAACGATGTCCACGATCACAAGCAAAGGGCTCAAGGCGGCGATGGAGACTTTCCTCTTCACTCTGGCGTTCCTCGCCGTGTATGTGGTGCTGATGCGCTTCGTCCTGCCGCGCTTCGGCGTCCCGACCTGAATGAGCGGCGCCTGCGCGGTGGAGCCGCGCACCCAAGAAGAAGCGCCCCGCGTCGAGACACCGCCCGTGCGCCCCGAGACGCCGCAGGATCAGAAGACTCCATGAACCAGAAGGGTCGCTGGATCGTGATCACCGGAGGCCCCTACTCCGGCAAGACCTCGCTGCTGGAGCGCCTCGCCTCTCGCGGCTTCCGCACCTTGCCCGAGGCCGCGATCCGCGTGATCGATGCGCTGAACACCGAGCTCGGCGTCGAGGGCCAGCGCACCTGGCGCCTCGCGCACGCCGTCGACTTCCAAGATCGCGTCGCGCGCGAGCAGGAGCTGCAGGAGCGCGGCCTCCAGCTCCGCGACGGCGAGGTCCTCTTCGCCGACCGCGGCCTCCCCGACTCCATCGGCTATTGCCGCTACAAGGGCGTCGAGCCCCCGCGCTGGCTCGTGGAGGCCACGCGCGAGAAGCGCTACACCGAAGTGCTCCTCCTCGACACCCTCTCCACCTTCGATCGCCGCCTGAGCTCGGGCCGCACGAGTACCTACGAAGACTCGCTGCGCATCCGCGATCACCTGCGCGCCACCTACGAAGAGCTAGGCTACCCCGTCCTCTCCGTCCCCGAGCTCCCGATCGGCGAGCGCGACGCCTTCGCCCTCCGCCTCCTCTCGCTCTCCGACGCGCGCTGACCCCGGACGTACGGTGCCAGGAACGTTTTCACCGGGGTCGCGACGCGCGATCCGATCGTAGCGCCGTCGTTCGACCCCGGACGTACGGTGCCAGGAACATTTTCACCGGGGTCGCGACGCGTGATCCGATCGGAGAGTCGTCGTTCGCCCCCGGTGAAAATGTTCCTGGCACCGTACGTCCGGGGTCGGAGGGGATGCGCGGGAGCTAGAGGTTGCGCCGGTACTCGCCGCCGGCAGCGTAGAGGGAGCGGGTGATCTGGCCGAGGCTCAGGTGCTCGACGGCGAGCATCAGCTCGGCGAAGAGGTTGCCGCCGGAGAGGGCGACGTGCTGGAGGCGCTCGATGGCGCCGGGCGCCGCGGCGGCGTGCTCGCTGTGGAAGCGCGCGAGGCGACCGATGCAGTCCTGCTTCTCCTCCCTCGTCGCGCGGCGGAGCTCGATGTCGCGCGGCTGCGAAGCGGCCTCCGCGCTCTTCGGCAGGAAGGTGTTGACACCGATGATCGGCAGCTCGCCCGAGTGCTTCAGGCGCTCGTACTTCAGCGAGTCGTCCTGGATCTGCCCGCGCTGGTACTGGAGCTCCATCGCGCCGAGGACGCCGCCGCGCTCGGAGATGCGATCGAACTCTTGCAGCACCGCCTCCTCGACGAGATCGGTGAGCTCCTCGAGGACGAACGAGCCCTGCAGCGCGTTCTCGCAGTTCACGAGCCCGAACTCGCGATTGATGATGAGCTGGATCGCCATCGCGCGGCGCACCGACTCCTCCGTCGGCGTCGTGATCGCCTCGTCGTAGGCGTTGGTGTGCAGGCTCTGCGCGTTGTCGAAGGTCGCGAGCAGCGCCTGCAGCGTCGTGCGGATGTCGTTGAACTGGATCTCCATCGCGTGCAGCGAGCGACCGGAGGTCTGGATGTGGTACTTCAGCATCTGCGAGCGGGCATTGCCGCCGTAGAGCCGCTCCATCGCGACCGCCCAGATGCGCCGCGCCACGCGCCCGATCACCGTGTACTCGGGGTCCATCCCGTTCGAGAAGAAGAACGAGAGGTTCGGCGCGAAGTCGTCGATCGCCATGCCGCGCGAGCGGTAGTACTCGACGTAGGTGAACCCGTTCGCCAGCGTGAACGCGAGCTGGTGGATCGGATTCGCCCCGGCCTCGGCGATGTGATAGCCCGAGATCGAGACGCTGTAGAAGTTCCGCACGTCGTGGTCGATGAAGAACTGCTGCACGTCCCCCATCACCTTCAGCGAGAACTCCGTCGAGAAGATGCAGGTGTTCTGGCCCTGATCCTCCTTCAGGATGTCCGCCTGCACCGTGCCGCGCACCGCCGAGAGCGCCTCCGCGCGGCAGCGTGAATACTCCGCGTCGCTCATCAAGCCGCGGACATCGCTCCAGCGCGCGCCGCGCAGCCGATCCGGCTGGAAGCACTGCTCCGCGCTGATCGCGAGGCGCCCCTGCTCGCGCAGCCACACGCGGCAGCGCTGGCGGATCGCCGCGTTCAAGAAGAACGCGAGCACGGTGGGCGCGGGCCCGTTGATCGTCATCGACACCGAGGTCGTCGGCGCGCAGAGATCGAAGCCTGCGTAGAGCTGCTCGGCCTCCTCCACCGTGAAGATCGCGACGCCGCTCTCGCCGATCTTGCCGTAGATGTCGGGCCGAGGCGCCGGATCCTCGCCGTAGAGCGTGATCGAGTCGAACGCGGTCGAGAGCCTTGCTGCGGGCTGTCCGTCGGCGAGCAGGTGGAAGCGCCGGTTCGTGCGCTCGCTCGGCCCCTCGCCGGCGAACATGCGCGTCGGGTCCTCGGCCTGCCGCTTGAACGGGAAGGTCCCCGCCGTGTACGGGAACTCGCCCGGCACGTTCTCGGTGAGACGCCAGTAGAGCCGGTCCCCCGCGTTGCGATAGCGCGGGCGCGCGACCTTCGGCACCTGGAGCTCGGAGAGGCTCTCGCGGTAGTTGTCGACGCGCACTTCCTTGCCGCGCACGGAGTAGACGAACTGCTGCGAACGGTAGCGCTCCTCCCACTGCGGCCACGTGCGGAGCAGCTCGAGCGAGCGCTCGTCGAGCGAACGCAGCTCCTGATTCCAGGCGGCGAGCAGCGCCGCGTGATGCGCGGGTGCCGCGGCGATCACCGGCTCTTCGACGGGCTTCCACCCGGCGCCGAGATCGTGCGAGAGCAGCGCGAGGGCCGTGCGCACCGCATCCGCGCGCCCGGCCGCGTCGGCCTGCTGCCGCGCCTCGGCGCGGTAGCTCCGCGACTGGCTCGCGACTTCGGCCAAGTAGCGCTCGCGCCCCGGCGGAATCACGTACTGCGAAGTGTCGGTCTTCCGCTGATCGCTGAGCTCGTAGCGCGACTGCCAGCCGAGCGGGAAGCGCTGGTTCAGCGTATGGATCAGGTTCGCGTAGAGCGCGTTGACCCCGCTGTCGTTGAAGTGCGCCGCACTCGTGCCGAAGACCGGCAGCTTCTCGACCGGAACATCGAAGAGCCGCCGCCCGCGCGCGAACTGCTTCCGCACCTCGCGCAGCGCGTCCTCCGAGCCGCGGCGGGTGAACTTGTTGATCACCACGAAGTCCGCGTGGTCGAGCATCTCGATCTTCTCGAGCTGGCTCGGCGCGCCGTACTCGCTGGTCATCACGTAGAGCGAGAGGTCCGCGATCTCGGTGATCGCGCTGTCGCCCTGCCCGATGCCCGCGGTCTCGACGAGCACGAGGTCGAAGCCGTTCGCTTGCACGACATCGATCACCGGCTTCAGCGCGCCGCTCACCTCGCCGCGCGCCGCGCGCGTCGCGAGCGAGCGCATGAACACGCGATCGCCCTGCAGCGAGTTGAAGCGGATGCGGTCGCCGAGCAGCGCTCCGCCGGTCTTCCGCTTGCTCGGATCGACGCAGATCACGGCGATGCTCTTCGTCGGGAAATCGTGCAGGAAGCGCCGCACGAGCTCATCGCTCAAGCTCGACTTGCCGGCGCCGCCGGTGCCGGTCAAGCCGATCACCGGCGCGCGCTTCTGTCCCGGGCGCAACGCGAGCGTCGCCGGATCGAGCCGGCCGAGCTCCACCTGCGTGATGCGGCGCGCGAGAGTCGCGTAGCGCGACTCTCCCGCCGTCGGCTCGTGCCCCGCCACGTCGAAGTCGCAGCCCCCGATCACCGCGTTGATCATGCCTTGCAGCCCCATCTTCCGACCGTCGTCGGGCGAGAAGATGCGGTCGATGCCGCGGCGGTGCAGCTCTTCGATCTCCTGCGGCACGATGACCCCGCCACCTCCGCCGTAGATGCGCACGTGCTTCCCCCCCTTGGCGTCGAGGCGCTCGCGCATGTAGGTGAAGTACTCCATGTGGCCGCCCTGATAGCTCGTGATGGCGACGCCTTGCGCGTCCTCCTGCACGGCGGCCTCGGCCACTTCCTCGACCGAGCGGTTGTGACCGAGGTGGATCACCTCGGCGCCGCTCGCTTGCAGGATGCGGCGCATCACGTTGATCGCGGCGTCGTGCCCGTCGAAGAGCGCCGCGGTCGTCACGATGCGAACGGGATGAGTCGGGGTGAGCACCGGGGAATCGAGCATCGGCAGGGCCTGCGCTTGCGGGGAGGTCGGGGATTCTCGCGGAAGATGAGCGCCCCCACAACGCGCCGCTCGCGGGGAGGACGAACGACGGGGCCCGCTCGCCCGCCGCGTGGACCAAGCCACGCGGTGGACGAACGGGCCCCGGATGTGGTGCGCGTTCGCGCGGCGCCTACTTGTCGGAGTCGGGGATCCCCATGCCGCGGCGGTTCGGATACGCCGGACGGACGGGCTTGCGATGCGGCGCGCGCTCGAGCTCCGCCAGCAGGTGCTTCACCGCGAAGTCGAGCTGCGGGTCGATGCCGCGCGCGAACACCGCCGGGTCGTCCCAGACCGGGAAGTCGGGATCGACGCCGTGGCCTTCGATGCCCCAGGTCCCGTCGTTCTCGTAGAACGCGAAGGTCGGGACGCGGATGCTGCCGCCGTCGATCAGGCTCGGGTTCCCCGAGATGCCGACGAGACCGCCCCAGGTGCGCGCGCCGATCAGCTTGCCGAGCCCGGCCTGGCGGAAGTAGTGCGGGAACGCGTCCCCGCCCGAGCCCGCGAGCCCGTTGATCAGCATCGCCTTCGGACCGAAGTGCGCATCCGGCGGCCACTGCCAATCGCGCCCGGCGCGCACGGCCCAGGCGTTCGTCTGCTGGCGCCCGAGGAGCTCGATGAAGCGCGTCGGGATCTGGCCGCCGCCGTTCCAGCGCTCGTCGATGAGCAGCGCCGGCAGATGCGCCTGGCCGTAGAACTGGCGGAACAGATCGGTCTGCCCGTCGACGCCCGTGTTGGGCACGTAGATGTAGCCGACCTTGCCGCCGCTCTGCTCCTCGACCCAGCGGCGGCGCGCCTCGATGCCCGCTCGGTAGCGCAGGCTCGCGTCATTGCCGATCGTGCGCACGAGCACCTCGCGCGCCTTCTCGTTCATCACGGGCTCGCTGCTCACCGTGAGCATCACCGTGCGTCCGGCCTTGTCGATGAACGCGGCCCACGGATCGAGCTTCACGTCGACCGGCAAGCGATCCACCGCGAGCAGGTAATCGCCGACCTTCACGTCGACGCCGGCCTCGGCGAGCGGACCGCGCGCATCGCTGTCCCACGCAGCACCGCCGTAGATGCGCGCGATGCGATACGCGCCGTTCTCGAGGGCGAAGTCGCAGCCGAGCATACCCACGCCCTTCTGCGGCTGGCTCTCGCGGTTGCCGCCGCCTTGGATGTACGCGTGGCCGACGTTGAGCTCGGCCACGAGCTCGCCGAGCACGTAGTCGACGTCCTCGCGCGACGCGCAGTCCGCGATCATCGGCGCGTACGCCGCGCGCACCGCGGCCCAATCCACGCCGTGCATGTTGGGGTCGTAGAAGTAGTCGCGGAAGATGCGCCAGGTATCGGTGTAGAGCTGCATCCACTCGACGCGGGGCTCCACCGTGACGCTCATGCCCTTCGTCGGCACCGCTTCGAGCTTGGCGCCGGCCGAGGCATCGGCGAGCGAGGCGCCGCGTCCCTGGCCGACGAGGATCTTCTTGCCGTCGGCGGAGATGGCGAAGCCAGCACCACCGGCCGCGACGCTCTGCTCCTTCTTGTCGTCGTCCGTGAGCGAGAAGAGGAAGATGCCGGACGCGTTGCCATCGAGGCCCTTCGCGCGGCGACCGTAGAGCAGATCGCCCTTGTGGTTCACCGCCAGCGAGCCAAAGGCGCCCGCCGCGATCGGGAGCTGGATCGCGCGCTGCTCGAAGCCCTCGAAGTCGATCGCGAAGGGCTCGACCTTCGGCTTCTTCGCCTCGTCCTTCTTCGCGTCGTCCTTCTTCGCCCCGTCCTGCTTTGCGCCGTCCTGCTT
>JAEUHW010000056.1 GCA_016793245.1 Planctomycetota bacterium | reverse complement strand
GCGGCGGCGAAGGGCAGCTCCGATCGTTCCATCGCGGTGCTGCGAGCTCTGCTCGCGCTCGGCCTCGCGGTCTGCTTCTTCCTGCCGTGGCTCTCGGTGTCTTGCTCGACGCAGCCCTTCGCGCGCTCGAGCGGCTTCGATCTCCTGGAGGGCCGCGCGCAGATGATCGGCGAGAAGAGCGAGGAGAACCCGCTCGCGCGTTCGCCCTTCGCGGCGACGGCGTTCCCCGCGGAGCCCGCGCTGTGGGGCTGGATCGCGGCGTGCGTGCTGCTGGTGCTGCTCGGCGTGCTCGGCGCCGCGTATGGCCCCGCGGTGGCGTCGGGGGCGAGCTCGTTGCTCGCGGCGGGGCTGCTCGCGCTCTATGGCTGGTTCTTCTTCTTCGGATTCAGCGTCGAGCGCGAGCTCGACGAAGAGCAGCGACGCCGTGGCGGTGCGGCGCCGCAGGGGACCGAGGCTCCGGTGCTGCGCGTCCATCGCGAGCCCGCGCTGCATGTGTCGGCGGGGCTCGCGGCGGCGATCCTCGCCTTGGGCCTCCTGGAAGGCAGCGGCCGCCGTCGCGCGAAGTGAAGTACGACGACATCGATCGGAGGAGCGGGAGCTCGTGACGATGAAGAAAGTGAGTGGGAAGAAGACGGGGCTGCGCCCCGGATCGACGACGGTGAAGGACCTCTCGATCGCGATCCAGAGCGGCGCCGAAGGCTCCACTCCGGTGACGGCGCGATTGGCCGGCGAGCTCCACGACATGGAGCTCCCGATCTCGCCGCGCGAGGTCGGCGCCGAGATCGCGTGCCGCAATCTCGCGAAGGCGATCAATGTCGCGTTCCAGAACGACTTCCTGCCCACCGAGCTCGAGCCTGCGTATCGCGCGGCGCGCGCGCGAGCGGGCCGCGTCGAGCTCCTGCATCGCGAATGGATCGGGCTCGGCGACGGCGTGCTCGCGCAGATCGGGCGCACGCTGCGTTCGATCCGCCTCACCTTCCAAGGCCCCGACCCCGCGTCGCCCGAGGGCAAGAAGCGGATCGCCGCGGGCGAGCGCGGCGCGATGAAGGGGCTCGCGAGCCTCCTCGCGCGCAAGTTGAACCTCGTGCAGGAGTACGAGGACATGGTGCCGACCTTCGTCGAGCAGATGCTCGATCGCTTGGAATCGGTGCGTCTCGTCACGGGCTGGCGCCGCGAGGAGTGGTCGATCGAGACGACCTCGATCGGGCTCGACGTGCATATCGCTCCCCTCGCGGAAACGGTGACCGAGCCCGCCGCAGCGGCTAGCGGAGCGCGTGCAGCAGACGCGGCACCTCTGCCGCGCAAGCGTTCGAAGAGGCGCTGAACTCGGCGCTGCGAGCCGCGTCCGCCGCCGCCCTCCGCCCCTACCGATCTCTCTCCGCCTGCTGGGCCGCCCGTCGAGGTGCTCCCGATGCTCCGTCGTTCGCTCGCGCCGTGCGCGTTCTTTGGATTCGTCTGCAGTGTCGCCTTCGCCCTCTACAGCGCGCTCAGCGCGCCGCCGGGACTGGAGGATGTCCGCGAGCTCCTGATCGCGCGCCGCTACGCCGAGGCCGCGACGGCGGCGAGCGAGCGCCTCGCCGCCGCGGAGGTGCCGGCCGACGAAGCCGCCGAGCTGCGTTTTCTCGTCGCGCACGCGAAGCTGCTGCAGGGCGATCGAGACGGCGGGCGCGCTGCGCTGGAAGCGCTGATCGCCGCGCAGCCGACGGCGAGCTGGAGCTCGAAGGCCCGCTTCGAGCTCGCCGATCTCGAGCGCGCGCAGGGCCGCCACGAGCCGGCGGCCAAGCTCTTCCGCGAGCGCGTCGCCGCGCTGATCGCGCCGGAGCGTAAGGGCGAGGTCGCCGCGATCTACCGCCGCTTCGCGACGGAGGCGCTGGCGAAGGAACCGCCGGATCTCGCGCGCGCTCGCGCCTTCTACGATCTCGCCGCCGAGCTCGGGCTGCCGGCGGCGGAGGAGCTCGCGGTGCGCTTCGCGGCCGCGGAGATCGCGGAGCGCCAAGCGGACTGGGGCGCGGCGCGCCAGCGCTTCGCGGCCCTGCGCGAGAAGCACGGCGACGGAGAGGCGGGGAAGCTCCTCTATCACCTCTCACTCGCCGAGCTGCGCTCGGGGCAGGCCAGCGCCGCGCGCGCGCACTTCGAAGATCTGCTGCGGAAGTACACGACGAGCCCGCACGCGCCGGAAGCTCTCCATGGCATCGCCGCGAGCTTCGGCTTCCCGCAGCCGCCGAGCGAGGCCGCGCTCGAGCGCGGTGCTAGCTTCGCGCGGCGCGTGATCGCGGAGCATCCGCGGCATCCGCTCGCGGCGCAGAGCGCCTTCGAGCTCGGCGAGGCGCACTTCCACCTCGGTCGCACGGCGGAGGCCGCCGCGGCGTGGCAAGCCTACGTGCAGAGCTACGGCACGGTCGACGACGCGCGCACCGGCGAAGCGCGCGTGAAGATCGGCGAGTGCGCCGAGCGGGAGCAGCGCTTCGACGAGGCGATCGCCGCGTGGAAGGTCTTCCTCGGCGCGCATCCCTTCCATCCGCGCGGGACGGAGATCCTGCAGCGCATCGCCTCCGCGGAGCTCGAGCGCGCCGGCGTGCACGCGCGCGCGAAGCGCTGGGACGAAGCGCGCGCCGCGTGCGAGGAGTGGCTCGCGCGCTATCCGCTGGACCCTCGCGCCCAGGATGTGCTCGGCGAGATCGGGGCGCTCGAGCGCGCTGCGAAGCGCTTCGATGCGGCCATCGCGCAATGGGAGCGCGTCGCGGGCAAGTTCCCCGGGACGGAGGCCGCGTCGCTCGCGCTCTACCGCATCGGCGAGACGCAGGAGCTCGATCTCCAGCAGCTCGAGCGCGCGGTCGCGACGTACCGGCGCTGCAACTTCGGCGCGAGCGCCGGCGCTGCCGCGCTGCGCCTCCGCGCGCTGGAGGAGCAGACGCTTGCGCTGCGCACGCCGCGCGTCTACCGCAGCAACGAGAAGGTGCTGGTCGAGCTCGCGACGAGGAACCTCGAGAAGCTGCGCGTCCGCATCTACGCCCTCGATCTTCCGAGCTACTTCGATTCGAAGCGCGGGATCGGCGGCGTCGAGAACTTGGACATCGAGATCATCCAACCCACGCGCACCTTCGACTTCGCGCCGGCTCTCTACGCGAAGCACAAGGAGATCCAGAGCGCGCTCGATCTCGAGGTGAGCGGCACGGGCGCCTGGGTGGTGAAGGTCGACGACGGCCGCACCGAGGCCACGGTGCTCGCGCTGCGCTCGGACTTGCAGATCCTCTCGCGCGCGACGAAGCAGGATCTCGTCGTCTACGTCGAGGATGCCCTGGCGGGCCGCGCGGCGGCCGACGTGCCGCTCTTCGTCGCCGACGGCGCGAAGCTGCTCTTCGAAGGGCGCACCGATGAGAAGGGCCTCTTTTACCGCCGCGACGCGAAGCTGCGCGACGCGGCGCAGCTCGCGATCTTCGCCCCGACGAGTGAGGGCAGCGCGTTCAGCGGCCTCGAGGTCTCGTCGCTCGCCACGCAAGGGGAGCTGCAGCCGAAGGGCTATCTGCTCACCGATCGCGGCGTCTACGAGCCGGGCGAGGTCGTGCACGCGCATGCGTTCGTGCGCGAGGTGAAGGACGGCGTCTTCGCGTTCGAAGCCGGCGTGCCCTGGACCTTGGAGTGGCTCGGACCCGATGGTGCGTTGCTCGCGTCGCGCGCGTTGCCGCTCGGCGCGCTCGGATCGCTGCAGGATCGCTTCGAGCTCGGCACCTCCGCGGCTCTCGGTGCCTACTCGCTGCGCGTCCGGCGCGGCGAGAGCGGTCCCGTGTTCACGCAGGCGTTCGAAGTGCGCCGCTTCGAGCGGAAGGCGATGAAGCTGGAGCTCGAGGTTCCGAACGCGGTGCTCTACCGCGGTGAACCGGTGCGAGGCACGGCGATCGCGCGCTTCTTCCACGGCGGTCCCGCCGCCGAGCGGCGGATTGCCGTTCTCCTCTCCGACGGCACGCAGCGCGAAGGGCGCACCGATGCGGCGGGGCGCTTCGCGTTCGAGTTCGCGACGACGGACCTCCTGGAGGAGCAGGAACTCGCGCTGCGCGCGACCTTGCTCGACGAAGGCGTCGGCGCCGAGAAGCGTCTGCGGCTCGCGGTGAACGCCCTCGTGCTCGAACTCTCGACCCTGCGCGAGCTCTACGTCGCGGGCGAGAGCTTCGATCTCGAGCTCCGCGCGCGCGACCCGCTCGGCGCGCCGCAGCAAGTCGCGGCCGAGCTCGCGATCTACCGCGTAGTCGAGGAGGACGGCGTCCGCAGCGAGCGGCTGGAGCGCGAGGAGAAGCTCGCGACCGATGCCAAGGGCGAAGGACGGCTGGCCCTCGCGCTGCGCGCGGGGGGGAGCTATCGGCTGCGCGCCACCGCCCTCGATCGCTTCGGCAACCGCATCCATGCGAAGCGCGAGCTCTTCATCTCGGGCGAAGAGGACGAGGTGAAGCTGCGCTTGCTCTCGGCGAGCGACACGCTGGAAGCCGGCGTGCCGAGCGCCGTGCGCGTGCTCTCGCGCCTCCAGCCGACGCGCGTTCTCGTGACGCGGCTCGGCGACGGCATCCAGAGCTATGAGGTGCGCGAGCTCGCGCGCGGGGAGGCGACGTGGAACATCGATCCGACGGTCGCCGATGCGCCGCGCTTCGCGTTGGCGCTCGCGGCGATCGAGGGGACGAAGCTCCACGAGGCCGTAAAGGAGTTCCGCGTGAAGCGCGAGCTCGCGGTGACGGTCGAGCCGCTCGCGGCGCGGAGCGCGCCGGGAGCGGAGGCGCGCGCGAAGGTGCGCGTGCGCTCGCAGCGCCCGCTCGCCGAGGCCGAGATCGTCGTCGGCGTTGTCGACGAGGCCTATCTCGCGCTCTATCCCGACGGCGCGCCGTCGATCGCGGAGTTCTTCACCGGCGAGCGCGCGCTCGATTCGCGCTCCGGCTCCTCTTGCGGCTTCGAGAGCGTCGGGCGTGCGCGACCGGTGCCGCAGGCTCTGCTCGCCGAGGAGCAGCGTCGGCGCGAGTTGCTCGAGCGCCAGAGCGAGGGCGGCGACCCGCAGAGCGGTGAGCCCGGCGGAACCGCTTGGAGCTTCGGCGACGTCGATCTGCGCCTCGCGCAGAACCGCGAGTCCGATGTCACCAGGAGTCTTCTCTTCGCCGCGCAACCGAACTTCCGCGTCTTCGCGACCGGTGGGCTCGCGGGCGGCGGCGGCGGTCGACCAGGTATGCCTCCGGGCAGCGGCGCTCACGACGCCGAGGACGGTCGCGCGAAGCTGAAGGACGCGAACGGCGCGCCGGCGACGCAGGCCGACGACTTCTATCTCGGGTTCGCCGGCCTGCAGAAGAATCGCGCGGACGCTGGCCCCGCGGAGGGCCGAGCGGCGCAGCCGAACGAGCCCGAGCTCCGCGCGGACTTCCGCGCGACGGCTTGGTTCGGCGTCGTGCCGCTGCGCGCGGTGGAGGGCGGAGCGCTCGAAGGCGAGCTCGGCTTCGAGCTGCCGGACTCGACGACGAGCTGGCAGTGGACCGCGCGCGCGCTCGATCGCGACGCGAGCGGCGGCGAAGCTCGCGCGACCTCGATCGCGAAGCTGCCTCTCGAAGTGCGCATCGATGCACCGCGGAGCTTGGTCGAAGGCGACCGGGTGCGCGTGCGCACGCAAGCGCGGAACACCAGCGACGAAGCACAGCGCGTACGCGCCTCGCTGCGCGCGAGCGGTGCGCTGACGGGCGAGGCGAGTGCTGAGCCCACCGTCGCGGCCGGAGGCGAGCACGAGCTTTCCCTCGATCTCGAAGCGCAGAAGATCGGCAGCGCGGAGCTGCGCTCCGAGCTGCGCGCGGAGACGACGGGTGACGCGGCTCTGCGCACGCTCGAAGTGCGACCGAATGCCGTGC
>JAEUHW010000026.1 GCA_016793245.1 Planctomycetota bacterium | reverse complement strand
CTACGTGCTGCAGAACGGCAAGAAGCATGGCGTCGTGGCGCAAGCGTCGATCGACCTCTGCTCGAGCGCGCCCACCTTCGATGGCTGGATGGAGCGCCCTTCGCTCGCCTCGACTCCGACAGCGCCAGTGCTCGCCTCCGTCGCACCCGCCTCGACCTGGCTGCTCACCACCGGCTGGCGGCGCCACGGCCTGCTCGACATTCGCGAGCTGCCACAGCACAACAAGCACGCCGGCCGACCGCGAGCGAACGTAGCCGTATCAAGATCCCGAACGACCTCGCGCTGACGTGCTCGACCCTGCCGCCGCGCGGGCGTGGAACCCCGTGTCCGTCGACGTCGTTATCGCGTAGACGTCCGATCGCCCCCAGTAGCATGAGTTTCGGAGCCCCCGCCTCCTGCGGGCTCCGAAACGGCGCACGACCTCTATCGACGAAGCGAAGCCGCGCCCGGAGGCGCAGCAAGCGACGTGCACGACGCGCAACGCTCCGCGTTTCTCGCTCGCGTCGTTCGCGCGTCGACTCTCTAGCGCCATCGACGTGGTACGCGCGCGTCGGGCGCGGCGCTTGCTTCGCCGAAGGGCTGGGCGTAGCGCCTGCGCGGTCTTGCGCTCACTCGCTCCTCGCTCCTCGCGTTCACGCGCGCGCATGCACGATCAACGCGACGACGCGAGATCGGTACCCGCACGAAGGACGATCGCGAACCTTCGGACGCGAGTAGCGCGAAGACCGCTCCACCAACCCTCCGGCGAAGCAAGCGCCTCGCCCGCTTCCACGCGGCTGCCAATCACCGGCCGGCGTCTTCACGACCTGCTCGAAATCCTCGATCTGCCGCACACCAAGCACGCCGGCCGCCCGCGAGCGAACCTAGCGCAATCAAGTGGCCAACCATCGTCTCGCTGACGCGCTCTGCCTCGCCGCCGCGCGGGCGTGGAACCCCGTGTCCATCGACGTCGTTCTCGCATCGACGTCCGATCGCCCCCAGTAGCATGAGTTTCGGAGCCCCCGCCTCCAGCGGGCTCCGAAACGGCGCACGAAGTCTATCGACGGAGCGAAGCCGCGCCCGGAGGCGCAGCAAGCGACGTGCACGACGCGCGACGCTCCGAGTTTCTCGCTCGCGTCGTTCGCGCGTCGACTCTCGAAGTCCACCGACTTCATTCGCGCGCGTCGGGCACGGCGCTTGCTTCGCCGTAGGGCCGGGCGTAGCGCCTGCGCGGTCTTGCGCTCGAACGCTTCTCGCGTTCACACGCTCGCTTCGGCGTCAGCCGAAGCGGCCAGTAACGCGCTCGCTTCGGCCTTAGCCGAAGCGGCCAGTAACACGCTCGCTTCGGCCTTAGCCGAAGCGGCCAGTAACATAGTCCTCGGTCTCCTTCAGCCGCGGCTTCTGGAAGATCGCATCCGTCGGCCCATACTCGACGATGCGCCCGAGGTACATGAGCGCGCAGTTGTCGCTCGCGCGCGCGGCCTGCTGCATGTTGTGGGTCACGATCAAGATCGTGTACTCGCCGCGGAGCTCGTCGATCAGGTCCTCGATCTTGCCGGTGGCGATCGGGTCGAGCGCGGAGCAGGGCTCGTCCATGAGCAGGACCTCGGGCTCAGCGGCGATGGCGCGCGCGATGCAGAGGCGCTGCTGCTGGCCGCCGGAGAGGCCGAGGGCGCTCTCCTTCAAGCGGTCCTTCACCTCGTCCCAGAGGAACGCGCCGCGGAGGCTCCGCTCGCAGACCTCGTCGAGCACGGCGCGGTTCCGCTCGCCGTCGACGCGCAGAGGATAGACCACGTTCTCGTACATGCTCATCGGGAACGGGTTCGGCTTCTGGAACACCATCCCCATGCGCTTGCGGAGCTGCACGACGTCGACGCCGGGCGAGTAGATGGAGTCGCCCTGGAGGCGCATGTCGCCCGTGATGCGCACGGAGCCGACGAGATCGTTCAGGCGGTTCACGCTGCGGAGCAGCGTGGACTTGCCGCAGCCCGAGGGCCCGATCAACGCGGTGACCTTGCCGGCCGGGACCTTCAGCGAGATCGAATGCAGCGCCTGCTTCGCGCCGTACCAGAGATTGAAGTCCTCGATCTCCAGGACCGCGGGCGCCTCGAGCACTTCGCGGTGGTATTCCGGCGGGACCTTCTCGCCGCGCGTGATCGCGGCGAGGCGGCCGCCTTGGAACTGGATCTCGCCATCGCGGACGACGGGCATGGGTCGCGGAGGTGCGGAGGGTGATTGCGGCGCGAGCTCGGGAGAGCGCACGGGGAGAGGGAGAGCAGCGCGGTTGGGTTTGCGAGAGGCCATGTTCGCTCGGAGCGCTAGAACGCGCCATCGACGAAGCGCCGACGCAGACGGCCGCGCAGCCAGATCGCGAAGAGGTTCAAGGTCGCGATGATCGCGACGAGCAGCAGGGTCGTCGTGAACACGATCGCCTTGCCCGCCTCGGCGTTCTGGCTCTGGAACCCGACATCGTAGATGTTGAAGCCCAGGTGCATGAACGAGCGCTCGGGGTGCACGTAGGGGAACACGCTGTCGATCGCGAGCTTCTGCGAGAGCTTCATCACCCCGACGAGCATGAGCGGCGCGACTTCGCCGGCGCCGCGCGCCATGGCGAGGATGGCGCCCGTCAGGATGCCGGGCAACGCCCGGGGCAGCACGATGCGCCGGATCGTCTGCCACTTGCTCGCGCCGCAGGCGTAGGAGCCTTCGCGCATCGAGCTCGGCACCGCGGCCAGCGCTTCTTCGGTCGACACGATGACGACCGGCAGCGTGAGCAGCGCCAGCGTGAGCGAAGCCCAGAGCAGACCGCTCGTGCCGAAGGTGGGCTGGCCTTCCTCGAGCCGCGCTTCGTAGAAGCCGCCGAAGAACGGCGTCTTCAGGACGAGCAGCACGAAGAGCACCGCGCTGAGGAGCCACGCCGCGGAAGCGGCGCGGGCGAACCAGCGCGTCTTCGCCGTGGCGCCGCGCGCGCGCGAGCTGGACGAGCGAGTGCCCAGGATCACGGCACCGGCGATCAACACGAGCAGCGCGATCGCGCTCGTGGTCCACGTCACCGGACTCCAGACCTCGATGCCGAGCCCGCGCTGCGGACCGCCGTCGATGTACTTGCCGAAGCCGTAGCAGAAGAAGCCGAGGCCGAAGACGCCGTACACGATGCTCGGCACGCCGGCCAGGTTGTTCACCGCGATGCGCACCGCCGTCACGATCGGACCGCGCCGCGCGTACTCGCGGAGATAGAGCGCCGCGAGCACGCCGAAGGGCACGACAGCGAGGCACATGAGCAGCGTCATCACCACCGTGCCGAAGATCGCCGGCACGACGCCGCCCTCGGTGTTGGCCTCGCGCGGATCGCCGGTCAGGAACTCGACCGCGCGCTCGCACCAGATGCCGAGGCGGCCGAAGAACGTGAGCTGGTTCGCAGGATAGGCGATCGTGATCTCCGCCGGCGCGAGCGCCTTCGTCTCGCCTTGCGACGTGCGCAGGAGCAGCGCGTAGCGCGCGTGCTCGCGCTCGATCTCCTCGACGCGGGCCTCGATCTCCGCGAGGCGCGCGCCCTGCTCGATCTTCAGGCGCTCGAACGCGCGCTGCGCGTCCTGCTCCTCCGCGGAGCCCGCACCCACGTCGAGGCGCGCCTGCACCACCGCGAGGCGCGCGGACTCCTGCTCGGCGTTGAGCCGCCCGATCTCGGTCTTCTCGAGAGCTCGGCGCTCCGCGAGCAGCGACACGGCCGGGCCGTGCACCTCGCCGAAGCGCTTCCAAGCCTCTTCGGCGCCCTCGACGGCGCGCGCGACGCGCGCGATCACCGCATCGCCATCCTGCACGTCGCGCAGAGCGAGCAAGAGCTGGCTCCGTCCGCGATCGCGCGTCGCGAGCACGCGCTGCTCGGGCTGATTCGCGCGCAGCTCCTCGAGCGTCCGGCCGCCGAGATCGAAGGGCTCGAGCTCGAGGAACGCGAGCGGCTCGCCGTAGAAGCGCCCGTTCTTCTGGCGCTCGATCACGAGGCCCCAGGTGAGCTCCTCGCTCGCGCGCACCTCGGCGTCCGCGACCCACGTGTAGTGGCTCTCGGTGAGATCGAAGTTGCCCGTGCGCAGGAGGCGGCGATGCGCGAGCTCGGTCGCGCCCTCCGGCAGCTCCTCCGGTGCACGACCGCCGAAGGGCGCGCCGCTCGCCGCGCGCACCGCCTCCGGCAGCGCCGCGTAGAGCTCCTTCGTCAGCGCGAACTCCTCCGCGCGCGCAGGCTCGCCGAGCACCGTTCGCCCATCGTAGGTCTCGAGGCGCAAGAGCGGCCCGGGCCAGAAGGTGCGCAGCCCTTGCGTGACGATGAGCGTCAGGAGCCCCGCCACCATCGCCAGCGCGATCACCAGCGCGCCGCCGGTCAGCCACTGCTGCGGCTCGCCGTGCGCGCTGAGACCAACGCGAGCGCGCGGGCGACGGCGCTTCGGCCCGGAGAGAGCTTCCGCCATGGACACACCGTCGGATGCACGAGCCTCCGGCGGCGTCGCGGCGCTCGGCTCGGCGGCGGCACGCGGCGTCGGCGGCCGCAAGGTCTCCTCGGCGCGGCTCACAGCTCGAACGCTCGCTTGCGGAAGCGCTGGCGCACCGATTCGGCGACGGAGTTCAGCACGAAGGTCATCGCGAAGAGCACGAGCGCGGCGAGGAAGAGCGTGCGGTAGTGCGCGCTGCCTTGGACGGCTTCGGGCAGCTCGGTCGCGATGTTCGCGGAGAGCGTGCGGAAGCCGTTGAAGAGATTGAGGTCGAGGACCGGCGTGCTGCCCGCGGCCATGAGCACGATCATCGTCTCGCCGACGGCGCGTCCCAGGCCGATCATGCACGCGGAGAAGAGCCCGCTCATCGCGGTCGGGATCACGACGCGCACGGCGGTTTGCCACGTCGTCGCGCCCGCGCCGAGGGAGGCTCCGCGCAAGTGCCCCGGAACGCTGGAGAGCGCATCTTCGGCGATCGTGTACACGATCGGGACGATGGCGAAGCCCATGACGAAGCCGACGACCAAGGCGTTCCGCGTGTCGTAGGTGTCGATCACCGAGCCCGCGCCGCGGAGGTCACCGAGCGAGGAGAGCAGCGCCGCGGCACCTGCCGCGAGCAGCGCGGCGAGCGCGAGACCGCCGGCGAACGCGAGCAAGCTGCGCAGCGCTTGCGCGCGATGGCTCACGGGCGGCGTCGAGCGACGCGCGAGCCAACCACCCGCCCAGGCCACGGCGAGCCCCGAGAACGGCAGGCTGAGGAAGAGCCAACCTCCGAACGGCGAGCCCTGCACCGGCACTTGATGGGAACCGTCGAGCCAGTAGCGCAGACCGCCATCGAACAGCGCGGCATCGAGCAGCGGGCCGACGACGAGGAGGCCCGCGCCGAGCGAGAGCGGAAGTGCGACGAGCGCCATGAGCGGCAAGCGATAGCCCGCCTTCTTCGCGGCGTAGTCGCGCGGCAGGAGCTGCCATAAGAACGCGCCCAGCAAGAGGCAGAGCGGCAGAGCGAAGAAGGTCGCGAAGATGCCGGCCAGGTGCTGCTCGACGAAGGGCGCGAACACGAGCGCCGCGAGGAAGCCCAGCACCACGCTCGGCAGCGAGGCCATGAGCTCGATCGTCGGCTTCACTCGCGCCTTCGCGCGCGCCGAGAGGAACTCGCTGGTGAAGATCGCGGCGAGCAACGCGAGCGGCACGGCGATCAGCATCGAGTAGAGCGTCGCCTTCAAGGTGCCGAAGACGAGCGGCCAGAGGCCGAGCTTCGGCTCCGCGGAGTCCTCGCCCGCCGACGACTGCCACATGTGGATCGGCGTGGGGTAGTTCTCGTACCAGACCGGACGGAAGAGCGTGCCCAGCGTGATGCCGGCGAAGCCGGGATCGAAAGCCCAGCGCTCGATGCCGGAAGCACCCGCGGCGCAGAGCCCGTTCTCCTTCGGCGTGATCGCGAGCGCACCCGGCGCGGCACCGCTCGCGCTCGCGAACACCGCGATCTCCTTCTCGCTCGTGCCGTGCAGCAAGCGGATCTCGCCGCTCGCATCCGCGCAGGCGAAGACGCGGCCGCGCGGCGAAGGCGCGAACGCCGCGATCGCCGGCCCGGAGCCATGGGCGCGATACTGCTTGGCGGAGACGTAGCGGAAGCCGTCGTCGGTGCGCAGCGCGAGCCACGCCGCCATCGTCTTCTCGTCGGGAGCGCGCAAGATCCCGCCGTTCAGCGCCGCACCTTCGCGCTCGACGAAGCTCGCGCGCTCTCCCGTGCGGCGGAACTCCGCCAGCGCGGGAGAGCCCGCGCGGAAGAGCCAGTTCTGCTCGCCGTGCGCGAGCACTTCGAAGCCCGCCGGTCCCGGCTCGATCGGCGCCAGGAACCAACCGCTCACGCGGCCACCGGAGCCGCCGACCAGTAGCGTCTCGCCGCCGAGCAGGAACGCCGTCGTCGCGACACGCTCCCCGTCCTCGGGCGCCAGGTCGCAGGTCTCGAGGACGCGCGGCTCCTTGCCGGACTCGAGCTTGTAGCGCAGCGCGAGCCCGCTCTCATGAACGAGCAGGACGTTGCCGCCTTGGCCGACGACGTGCGCGACGAGCGGCAGCTCACTCGCGTGCTCGGCCGGTCGCGCGGGGCGCAGCACGCGGCCGAAGCGCAGCTCTTCCTCGCCGCTGGTCAGGTTCGCCTGCACGCGCGCGGTGACGATCACGAGCTCGGCCGACACACCTTCGCCGAGCAGCGCCGCGACGACGACGCCGTTGTCCGACTTCACGGTGTGATCGATCCTCGTCACCGGCGCGCTGCCGAGGCTCTTCAGCGGCGAGAGCGCCAGGCTCGCCTGCAGCAGGCGGAGCGTGCGGTTCTCGCCTCCCTCGACCCAGCCGCGGAGGACGTGCTCGCTCGAGCCATCGGGGGTGGGTTCGCGCCACTCGACGACCGCGCCCGCGCCGCCCTCCAGCGCCGCGAAGCGCCCTTCGAAGGCGCTGCGCTCGCGGTAAGCGACCTCGAAGCCGATGGTCGCGATCTGCACGGAGCCGTCGGAGAAGCCGAAGACCAGCTCGCCTCCGCGCTCGCCAGCGCTCGCGGCGCGAAGCGTGCGCCCTTCGCCTCCGAGCGCGTAGCGCTCGACGGTTCGGCCTTGCTCGAGATCGAAGACCTCCAGCACACCTTCCGGCAGGACGGCCCAGCCCAAGCGCTGGTACTCATCGGTCCCGAGCGCCAGAGGTGCCGCGCCGTTCCAGCGCATCGCGGGCGCCCCCACCGACTCCACGCGGCCGCTGGTGAAGAGCGGCAGCACGACGGAGAGGAAGAAGAACGCCATCACGAGCACCGCCGCGATGGTCCCGTAGCCGCCGAGGTGCACGCAGAACTTGGCCGCGTGATCGGCGAGCACCACAGCGCGTGCCGTGCGGCGCCGGCGCTGCCTCCCGGTGAAGGTCGCGGAGGGCTGGCTGTCGGTCGGGTTCGGCATGCGGTGCGAGAGCCGCGAGGGGGACGGCGGATGCGGCGCGGCGGGCGGGAGAGCGTAGCTCGGAGCCCGCGCGCGCGTCGAGCGCGGACGGAGGGAGGTCCGAGGGACGGGGCGCGCGAGGCAGCCCTAGCCCCTCGACCGTCGCCCCGTTCGGGAGAGCTTCACTTCTTCGGCTCGCGGAGCGCCAGCTTCAGTCCGACCTTCGCCAGGTCTTCTTGTGCGATCTGGGCGCCCACCGGCAGGTACTCCCCGCGGATCACGTCCTGCTGGCCCTCGGCGCTGAAGACGTAGCGGAGGAACTCCGCGCGCAGCGGATCGAGCTGGCTCAGCGGCTTGTAGTTCAGGTAGACGAGGAGATAGCGCGCCAGCGGGTAGTCCTTCACGTGCTCGGCGTCGGCCGGCACGAAGTCGCTATCGCCATCCACGGCCAAGGGCACCGCGAGCACGTCCGCGGTCTTGTAGCCGATGCCGCTGTACCCGATCGCGTACTTGTCGCTGGCGACGCCCTGCACGACGGCCGACGAGCCCGGCTGCTCCTTCACGGTGTTCTTGAAGTCGCCGTTCTTCAGCGCGTGCTCCTTGAAGTAGCCGTAGGTTCCGGAAGCGGAGTTGCGGCCGTAGACGCTGATCGGCTTCGCGGCCCACTCGCCCTTCAGGCCGAGGTCGCCCCAGGTGCGGATGTCGGTCGCGAGGCCGCCCTTCCGCGACTGCGAGAAGATCGCATCGACCTGCGCCAGCGTGAGACCGGTCTTGGCGACGGGGTTATCGCGGTGCACGAAGACGGCCAGCATGTCGATGCTGGTGCGCATCGCGATCGGCTTGTAGCCGAACTTCTTCTCGAAGTCGTCGAGCTCCTTCTGCTTCATCGGGCGGCTCATCGGGCCGAAGGTCGCGACGCCTTCGATCAGCGCGACGGGCGCGCTGCCCGAGCCCTTGCCCTCGACCTCGACCGCGACGTTCGGGTAGTAGCGAGCGAAGCCCTCGCTCCAGAGCGTCATCAGGTTGTTCATCGTGTCGGAGCCGACGCTCTTCATGTTGCCGGCGATCCCGTCGACCTTCTGGTAGGCGGGATAGCGGGAGTCGACCTTCGTCTGGGCGCCGACGGGGGTGGCGCTCACGAGCAAGAGCGCGAGCGCTGCGATCTTCGAGAACAGGTTCATCCAATGCTCCTCGCGAGGCCGGGTTAGCTGCGGGCCTCGAGGGCCGGGAGGCTAGGTGGCCAAGATGAAGATCATGTGAAGACGGCGCCAGGACTCCCGCATCGGAGCACCTGCGAAGCTCAGGCGCGCCCGTCGTTCTTCAACTGCACGGCGTGCGTGTCGAAGCCCTCGTAGCGGCCGTCGTACGCGGCGGCGAGGGTGCCGATCTGCTCGATCCTCGGCGCGAGCTCGGCCAACGAGAGCGAGTGCCGCATCACGACCCTCGCGCGCCACACTCCGGACGCGGATATGGGCTGAGCCACCGCGCGGAAGCCGGCCTCGCTGGCCTGGCGGAGGAAGCGCTCCGCGTCCGCGCGGCAGCCGAACGCGGCGCGGTACTCGACGGGGCGCTCGGCCTCGAGCAGGTCGCCGCGCTCGGCGAGGGCCGTGAGCGCGCGGACGATCTGCATGCGGCGACGGTCCTCTTCGCTTGGCAAGAGCACCTTGCGGTAGTGCTGCCACTGCGGGTCTTCGTCGACGCCATGCCGCCACGTCGGCGGGCCGGCGAGTGCTGCTCGCAGCTCCTCCGGCGCCACGCCGTGCCGCGAGTACCAGTAGAGCTCGCGGCGTTCGCGCGAGGCGATGCTGCCGACGGCGCAAGCACCCGCCGCGCCAAAGATCTCGTGCAAGCGATCTTCGCGCGCCTCGTGCGCCTTGCTCGCGGCTCCCACCGACTCCGGCAGCGGCGATGTCTGCACCCAGTGCAGTCGCGGCAGCTCGGCGAGCGGCGCGCTCTGCTCGAACTCGAGGTTCACGGAGATGCACGCGGGACCGCCGTCGGTCTCGATCAAGTAGAGCTCCCAGCGCGCGGCGCTCATCGCACGCGCTCCGGTCGCGGGATCGCGAAGGGCTCGCGCTGATGCGCGTAGAGCTCGCCGCCGAGGCGCCCGAGCGGATCGAGCGCGCGCACATCGATCGCGCCGTCCTTCCACACGCGCTCCGCGACGTGGAAGCGCAGCACCTCGCCAAGGATCAAGTACTGGGGCGCTTCGCCGATCTCGAGGCAGCGCTCGAGGCGGCACTCCATCTGCACCGGCGAGCGCGCGATGCGCGGCGGGCGCACGAGCTCGGAAGGCAGCTTCTCCAGGCCGGCGAGGAGGAACTCATCAACCTCGGGCTCGACCTCTGCGGAGGCCTGCACGCACGCCTGAGCGAGCGCGCCATCGACGACGTTCACCACGAATTCCCCCGTCGCGCGGATGTTTGCCGCGGTGTCCTTCGGCCGTCCGTCGCGCCGGACGCCGACCGAGATCGCGAGGATCGGCGGCTGCGAGGAGACGCCCATGAAGTAGGAGAACGGCGCGCAGTTGGCGACGCCGTCCCCGGAGAGAGTGCTCACGAACGCGATGGGGCGCGGCACGATCGCGCCGATCATCAAGGCGTAGATCTCGCGCGCGCGCAGCGCGGATGGGTCGAAGCGCAGCATCGAGAGCCCCTACCTCGAGGGCCTCGTGCGCCGCACGGTCGCCGGAGCTCGACGCGCCTTCTTCTTCTCGCGGCTCGACGGCGCCGAGCGCGGCACGGGCTCACCGGCGGGCGCGCCGGCGGGCTTCGGCCCCGGCAGGAACGGGCGATCCTTCCCCGGCGCGAAGGCGTGCTCGAAGACCTCTTCGTAGCGGCTCACGTAGTGGAAGCGCAGGCCGCGGATCAGCTCGGGCCGCAGCTCGTCGACGTCCTTCTGGTTCAGCTTCGGGAGGATCAGTGTCTTCACGCCGAAGCGCCGCGCGACGAGCACCTTCTCGCGGATGCCGCCCACCGGCAGCACCTCGCCGACGAGCGTCAGCTCGCCGGTCATCGCCAGCGAAGGCCGGATCACGCGGCCCTTCAAAAGCGAGAGGATCGCCGTCGTGATCGTGATGCCCGCCGACGGGCCGTCCTTCGGCACGGCGCCCGCGGGGAAGTGGATGTGGAGGTCGAGCTTCTCCATCACCTCGGCGTCGAGGTCGAAGCGGTCGTGGTGCGCGCGGAGATAGTCGTACGCGATGCGCACCGACTCCCCCATCACCTCGCCGAGCCGGCCCGTGCGCGAGAGGCGCCCCGAGCCCTTCCAGCCGACCGTCTCGATGAAGAGCAGATCACCGCCGTAGCCGGTCCACGCGAGGCCGAGCACGACGCCGGGGCGATCGGCCTTGCGCTCGCGATCCTCGGTGTAGGTCGGCGCGCCGAGGAGCTTCGAGAGATCGGCGGCGGTGAGGGTCAGCTTCTTCGTGCCCTTCTTCCGCGCCACGGCGAGCGCGTGCTTGCGGCCGATGCGGGCGATCGCCTTCTCGAGCCCGCGGACCCCGGCCTCGCGCGTGTAGTGATCGATGATCGCGCGCAGCGCCGGCAGCGGCATCTCGAGCTGCTGCTTGGTCAAGCCGTGATTCTCGAGCTGCTTCGGCACGAGGTAGCGCTTCGCGATCTGCACCTTCTCCTCGGTGACGTAGCCGGGGATCTCGATCACCTCCATGCGATCGCGGAGCGGCATCGGGATGCGCTCCAGCACGTTCGCGGTGGCGACGAACATCACCTTGGAGAGGTCGAAGGGCACGTCGAGATAGTGATCGAGGAACGCGGTGTTCTGCTCGGGATCCAAGACCTCGAGCAACGCCGAGCTCGGATCGCCGCGGAAGTCGCGGCCGAGCTTGTCGAGCTCGTCGAGCATCATCACCGGGTTGTTGGTCCCGGCCTGGCGCAGCATCTGCAGGATGCGCCCGGGCATGGCGCCGACGTAGGTGCGGCGATGCCCCTTGATCTCGGCCTCGTCGCTCATGCCGCCCAGCGAGAAGCGCACGAATTTGCGGCCCGTCGCGCGCGCGATCGAGCGGCCGAGCGAGGTCTTGCCGACACCGGGAGGCCCGACCAAGCAGAGGATCGGCCCCGCGTGTCCCGGGCGGAGCTGGCGCACGCCGAGGAACTCCAGGATGCGCTCCTTCACCTCTAGCAGACCGAAGTGATCCTCCTCGAGCACGCTCTCGGCGAGCTTCACGTCCGTGCGATCCTCGGAGGACTTCGACCACGGCAGCGAGCACAGCCAATCGAGATAGGTGCGCACCATCGAGTACTCGGCGGACTCGACGGGGATCGTCGAGAGGCGCTCCAGCTCTTCGCGTGAGCGCTTCGCCACCTCTTCGGGCATCCCCGCTTCGGCGATGCGCTTCTCCAGCGTCTCGCGCTCGAGCTCGGCGCGGTCCTTCTCCTCGCCCAGCTCGCGGCGGATGATCTTCATCTGCTCGCGGAGGTAGTACTCCTTCTGCGCCTTCTCGA
Source organism: Planctomycetota bacterium (assembly GCA_016793245.1). GTDB lineage: Bacteria > Planctomycetota > UBA1135 > UBA1135 > JADKAF01 > JADKAF01. Next base: position 80,379 of record JAEUHW010000026.1, on the reverse strand, counting down.
TCTTGCCGTGGATCTCGCGCTGGATGCGATCGCCGAGCTCCAGGATCTCGCGCTCGCGCGTCAGGATCTCGTTCGCGAGGCGCAGGCGCTTCGTGAGCTCGAGCTCCTCCAGGATCTTCTGCTTGTCGAGCGCCTCGCGCACGAAGTACGCGGCGGCGAAGTCCGCCATCGCGCCGTGCTGATCGATGTTCACCGCGGCGACCTGGAACTCGTCTCCGTAGTTGGGGTTCTTCTCGACGATCGCCTTCAGCAGGAACTGGACGTTCCGCGCGAGCGCCTCGGTGGTCTTCGTCGGGCGGCCCTTGTCCTGCGGATAGGTCACGTTCACGATCGGGAACGGACGGACCTCGACGAACTCCTTCACCTTGAGCCGCGCGATGCCTTGGCAGAGCGCGCTCTTGTTCCCGTCCGGCAGCGACATCACCTTGTGGATGCGCACGAGGACGCCCATGCGGCGCCACACCTGCCGCAGCGGCTGCTTCGCGTCCGGGTCCTCGCGGAGGATCAGCGCCAAGTGCTCCCCTTGCTCGCGCGCCTTCTCGACGATCGAGCGCGCCTCCTCGGTGTCGAGGAGCACCGGCATCACGAGCCCGGGGAAACCCACGGCGCGCCGCAGCGGGAACGCGTAGAGCGTCTCGGGCAAGGCGATGGGCTCGCGCAGCAACGCGGGCAAGGCACCCCGCTCGTCACCGGGCGTCTGCAGGGAGATGGAAGACGGCTCGTCGCTCATGCTTTCGATGTGGGCTCCGCGATGCGCAGCGCAGGTTCGCGCTCGATCAGCCAGGCGTAGGTGCGCTGCAGGCCCTCGCGCAACGTGAGGGGGGCATAGCCGAGCTCGCGCCGCGCGCGCTCGCTCGAGAACGCCCAATGATGTCGGTAGGTCGCGACCTCGGCGCGGGTCACCTTCGGGTTCTTGCCGCAGCAGCGCGCGAGCAGCTCCTCGAAGGCCCCCACGACCGAGACCAAGGCGTACGGCAGATGCAGCCGCGGCGGGCGCTTGCCCGACACCTCGGCGAAGAGACGGAAGAACTCGTCCGCGGTCGCACTTTCTCCGCCGAGGATATAGCGCCCCCCCACGGCACCGCGGTCCAGCGCGCGCACGATGCCGTCGACGACGTCGTGCACGTACGCGTAGGTCCACTTCTTCGCCCCGTCCCCGGGGATGCCGGGGAGCTTCCCGCGCAGGTGATCGCGCAAGAGGCCCGCGACGATGTTCGCCTCGGTGATCTCGCCGGGGCCGTAGACCACGCCGGGATAGACCACGAGCAGCGGCGCGCCCGCCGCCTGCAGCTCGTCCGCGACGCGCCCCGCGAGCATCTTCGTCCGCTCGTACTCGGTGTAGGTCGCGACGGGCCGCGGCATCGCCTCGTCGCCGATCTGCTGCGGAGCCGCGTCCGAGCACCCGAGCGCGAAGAACGACGACACGTGCACGATCCGCTGGGCGCCCGCGCGCTGCGCCTCTTCCAGCACCGCGCGCGTCCCGCCCACGTTCACCCGCTCGAACGCGCCGGGATCCTTCGACCACCGCGCGACCAGCGCCGCGGCGTGGATCACCTGGGAGACCCCCTGCAGCGCCCGCGCGATCGACGCGCGATCGACGACATCGCCTTCGGCGACCTCGAGACGCTCGACGGGGAGTCCCTCCAGGCGCTTGCGGCTCCGCACCAGGACGCGCACCGCCCGCCCGTCGTCGACCAGGCGCCGCACCAGGTTCTTGCCGAGGAAGCCGGTGCCCCCGGTCACCAGGATGGTCATGCTCGTTGCGTTCTCCTGCACTCCGCCTCGCCCGGGTTCCCCGGACCGAGAGGGCGGGGTGGCGAGGTGGGGCAGAAGCTAGCACGAGGCGGGCGGGTGGGGCGAACGCGGGGCGCCCGAAGCGGCGACCTCCGCGCGCTGCGCCACGGCGCGAGCTCGCCTGCCCTGCGCGACCGCGCCTCCGAGCGGCGCCACCACGCTGGGCGAAAGGTGGGCTGCTGGCTACTGTTGCGCTGCCGCGAGAACCTGCTCCGCGGCCTCTTGATGATCTGCTGCCGCTCTCGGCGGGAGAGGTCGGATGATTCGCTCTTCTATCTTCGCTTGCGCCCGCATCCTCGCGGCCTGCGCCACCTCGTTCTGCTGGTGTGGAGCCCAGACACCCCCACCGGAGTTCCGCTTCGGCTTCGCGCCAGGCGCGGCGGCGCTGCCCACATGGAGCCTCGATCAAAGCCTCTCTCCGAGCGTCGTGGACCCCATCGCCGAAGGCGACATCGATCGCGACGGACGCACGGACTTCGCCGTCCTGGAACCCTTCCGCGAGAGGATCTCGTACTACCTGGCCAGTGGACGAGGCAGCTTCGCGGGCCCGTTCTCCGCGGGGAGCGCCATCGACCCGATCAGCTGCGCGCTCGTCGATCTCGATCGCGATGCCTTCCCCGACCTGCTCGTCGCGACATCGACGGGCGCCTTCGTCGCGAGGAACGAGCGCGGACAGGGCTTCGCGACGCCCGTCGAGCTCGCCGGATCCGCTTGGGACGGGAGGCATGGGCTGCTCGGGGCCGCCGATGTCGATCGCGATGGCGATCGCGACGTGATCGTGGGCAAGCGCCTCTTCCTCCGGCGCTCGCAGGCCTGGACGTTCGAGGCGGATCCCGAGGAGCCCTTCCGCATGGTGGAAGGACGCGCCGTGCTCGCCGATCTCGACGACGACGGAGACCCGGACCTCGCCACGCCCTCCACGGTGTATTGGAACCGAGGCCGAAAGCGCTTCCGCGCTTCCAGCAGCCCGAGCCTCCAGCCAACGGTGCGCTTCGTCGCTCTGCGACCGCCCGTGATCGCGCGATGGAGCGGAGGCGCGATCCCCGATCTGCTCTTCCAGGATGATCGCGGGGAGCTGCGCTTCTTCGTCCCCGGCAGACGGCGCACATGGGTCGAGCGAACGTCGCTCAGCGCGTGGCCGACGCCCGGCTTCTCCGGAATGCGCGCGGACGACTTCGATCGCGATGGACGCCTCGACCTGCTGCTCTCGCGGAATCCCGGCTATGTCCGAGACCTTCCAAGCCTCGCGCTGATGCGCAACCTGGGCAACGGAGTCTTCCGCGACGAAAGCGCGAGCGCGCTCCCCCACGCCGAGCTCGCCGGAGGATGGGTCGTCGTCGGCGACTGGAGCGGGGACGGAGCACCCGAAGTGCTGATGCTCGGCTCGCGCCGGCTCTACTGGAACGACGGCCGTGGTCGCCTCCTCCTCTCCCCTGGACCGATGCTGCCGATGGGACTGCGGCAGTCGCTGCAAGCAGCGGTCGCGGACCTCGACGGCGATGGCGCCGACGAGATCGTGCTCGCCCGTGGCGACCTCCTCTTGCTCCACAACGATGGATGGGGGCGCTTTTCCGCGCTCGGCGCCAACCTGCCTCCGCCTCCGGACAGCTCGTGCTTCAACGCGCTCTGCATCGACCTCGACGGTGATGGCGCGCGAGATGTGATCGCCGCGTGCTTGGGCCAGAGCCGCTTCTATCGCAACGTGGGCCAGCTCCAGTTCCGCGACGAGACCGCGACGCGCTTCCCGGCGCTGCCCGGCGCGACGCTCGAGATCCTCGCGTTCGATGCGGATGGAGATGGCGATCAGGACTTGCTCCAGCTCAACAACGGGACGAACCCCTACAACGGTCGCCGCGATCGCTTGCTCCTCAATGCAGGGCAGGGCTTCTTCGTACCAGCGCCGGCCACGAGCCTGCCGGAGCTACCCGAGCCGAGCGTCGCGGGTCACGCCGCCGACCTCGATCACGATGGAGACTGCGATCTCTTCCTCGTCGGATGGGATCGCGAGCGCCTGCTCCTCAACGACGGCCGCGGAGCATTCTCGATCGCGCCCTTCAGTGCGCTGCCTCCACCGCGGGCCGTGGCCTCCGATGTCGAAGCGGGCGATCTCGACGGCGACGGCGACCTGGATCTCTATCTCCTGAAGCCCGGTCGGTACACCAGCGATCCGAACGCGCCGATGGAAGGTGGGAGCGATGTCTACTTGAACGACGGCTGCGGTCGCTTCGCTCGTCTCGCGGATGCGGTCGAGTTCGCGAGCCCGACCTGGAGCACGTCGAATCTCTGTCTCTACGACATCGACGCGGATGGCGACTTGGATGCCGTCGAAGCGCGCCGGACGGATTCCCGCGTGCTGCGGAACGACGGGAGCGCGCGCTTCGCCCGCGTGCTCGGCTCGACATCGGGCTTGAACCAGGACTTCGCTCCCGGGCCGTCCTGGGATGTCAGCAGTCTCCACGTCGGAGACTGGGATCGAGATCAAGATGCGGATCTCCTCGCGCTCTACTGGAACGGCAACGGCTTTCCTGCAATGCCCGCGGTGCTCCAAGGCATGCTCCGCCACCTCGCCATCCCCAAGCCACCGTCTCTCGCCGGCCCCCTGGAGCTCGTGACGGTTCACGAGGGACCCATCGCGTCTCCCGCGACGTGGATCGCGTATGTCTCGACCGAACGCAGCGCCGCGGGAACTGCGGTTCCGCCCTTCGGCACCTTCGGACTCGCGTCCAGCGGCCTCAACGCTTGGGCCCCCTTCCCGCTCCTGCCGGGCACGCGAATCGTCGCGGTCCCGCTGCCGCGGGATCCCTCCTTGCTGCGGCAGATGCTGCACGTCCAAGCGCTCTTCCTTCCCGACGTGGCCGATTCCACGTGGAAGCTGAGCGCTGTCGTGTCGACCATCGTGTTGCCCTGAGCCGCCGCGGAGCGCAGGAGATGCGCGAGGCCAGCGCGCGCGGGGAAGCCCTCGGGCTCTCGGAGGACGAGCTCGCGTTCTACGACGCGCTGGAGACCAACGATAGCGCGGTGAAGATCCTCGGCGACGAGACGCTGCGCGGCATCGCCCAGGAGCTCGTGCGCACCGTGCGCGAGAACGTCACCATCGACTGGACGCTGCGCGAGAACGTGCGCGCAAAGCTGCGCGTGCTGGTGAAGCGGATCCTCCGGAAGTACGGCTATCCGCCCGACAAGCAGGAGCGCGCGACGGAGACGGTGCTCGAGCAGGCGGCGTTGCTGTCGTCGAACTGGGCAGCCGCGTAGCGCGCCGCGCGGGCGATCGCCGCCGGTCGTGACGCGGGCCCGCGTCGCGCTCGTGCAGGTCAGGACCGAGCTCGAAGAGCGAGAACCAGCTCCGTACCGGCGCCCTCCGGACTCTCAGAGCGTTGCCGACCTCATCTACCCCAGCTGAGGTTTCGGCGCGCCTATCACTCCCGAAGGAGCACGAGCCGCCTTCACCTGTCCGGCCTTCTCGAGGCGGTATTTCCTCCGTAACCATCCGAGCCTTCGAGCGTGAAGTCGAGCGGTTCCGCCCACGGGGCAGCAGCCTTCGGAGGTCCGACGCGCTGCGCCTCGGCTGCTCCTGGAGGAGGCTCTACGTCATGCGCGAAGCCGGCGTTCTGGATCTCGTCACGCGCGGCCTCTGCCGGCTCGCGTCCATCGAACGGCTCGAGCCACGAAGACTTCCGGGCCTCATCGCCGTCGCGTGGCGCGCGCCGGAGTACGTTAATCGCCGAGTGCCGGCGCTCCCCTTCTACGAGCTGACCACGCATGCGCCAAAGGCCATGGACGTGGCCCTCGAGCGCAGGACCCGGAGGCCGCGCCTCGTACCTCCGTCGACGCGCACCTGCTGGTTCTCGGGGCCTCCAATCCGCGCGAGCATCGACACCCACGGGCTGGGCAGCGCCGCCCTCCGAATTCGTGGCCCCGAGAAGACGATCGCCGACGGTGACCGCGAGAGGAATCAGATCGGCGCGGAGCTCACACGGCTGATCCGCCCAGGGAGCCCGGCATGAGCAAGCCCAGCCCCTGGTCTGGATTCGACCACCTCGTGGACGCGCTGGCCGCCGTGCAGGTGAAGGCACGCGAAGCAGCGGCGCGCTCCGTCGACGAGATCCTCACCGTGCGCAACTGGCTGATCGGCACGTGGATCGTCGCCTACGAACAGGAGGGGGAAGACCGCGCCCGCTACGGCGATCGGCTGATGGATGCCCTGGCGCGGGAGTTCAGGGACAGAGGCATCGCTGGCCTCGGACGATCCAACCTCAGGAGCTACCGCCAGATCGCGCGGACGTGGCCCAGCCTGGGAATTCGCCAGACAGCGTCTGGCGAATCCTCCGGACCTCTCGAGCTCTGGCAGTCGATGATCGGGCAGCTCCCGCCGATCGTCCCCTCCGCAGCCGCCCCATTGCCTTGGCAGGACGGGGTCTGGATGAGCCGCCTGCGTAGCGAGCTCTCGTTCTCGCACCTCCTGGAGCTGTCCCGGGTGAGCGACCCGATCGCCCGTGCGTTCTACGAGGTCCAGACGATCTCGCAGCGCTGGAGTGTGCGGGAGCTCAAGCGGCAACGCGACTCGATGTTGTTCGAACGCGTGGGGCTCTCGCACGACGGCTCCGCCGTTCTCGCCCTGGCGAACGAAGGGCGTCTCATCGACACGCCGCTGATCAGCTTCCGCGACCCCTACGTGCTCGAGTTTCTCGGGCTACCTGAGCGCGAGGCCTACACCGAAGCCGATCTCGAGGCGGCCCTGGTCGATCATCTGCAACAGTTCTTGTTGGAGCTCGGCGGCGACTTCGCGTTCTTGGGGAGGCAACATCGCATCACGATCGCAGGACGGCATCACTTCATCGACTTGCTGTTCTTCCACCGCCGCCTGCGCTGCCTCGTAGCCATCGATCTCAAGCTGGGGCCGTTCAGCCACGGAGATGCGGGACAGATGAACTTCTACCTCAATTACCTGCGCGAGAACCGCTCGTTCGACGACGAGAACCACCCTGTCGGCATCGTGCTGTGCGCGGACAAGAACGCCGAGGAGGTGCACTATGCGACCGGCGGTCTCGAGAAGCAGGTTTTCGTCTCGCGCTATCTGACAAAGCTGCCCACGGAAGCACAACTGCGCGCTTGGCTGGCAGAGGAGAGGGAGCTGCTGGAACGAAAGCGATAGCAGGTGCACCAGCCGACAACCCGGAAGCTGCGAATGGGACCAGGTTCGAGCAAGTGGCGTCGCGGACTTCGCCTCGGGCGTTGGCTTCGAGAGCCACGGCAACGTCGAGTCGCGAGAAGAATCTGCATCGCGCCTCGCATCACGCAGATAGAACGACGCCGGTTGCTTCCGCACGCGGCTCCCTCTAGCCGGGTACGACTTCCGGTAGCGCTGGAGCCCGCGCACCAGTACATGGATTCAACGCGGGCGAGCTCTCGCCGCCCATCACGCCGGTTGACTAGACTCCCCCGTCTCGCACGGAACCCCGCCGCATGGATCCCTACCGCATCTGCCCTTGCGGCAGTGGCAAGAAGTACAAGTTCTGCTGCCGCGAACGCGATCGAGGGGCGCTGCAGAATGCCGGTCGCAGCTCGCTCGAGGGCTTCGAGAGCGTGCAGGAGCTGATCGACCGCGGCTGCGCGCTCCTGGATGCGGGGCACTACGCGAAGTCCCGGGCCGTCTTCGAGGACGTCGTGCGGCGCGCGCCGCACTTCGCGCGCGGGTACACCAATCTCGCCTTCGCGCGCTTCCATGAGGGCGCGGCGGCGGAAGCGCTCGAGCTCGTGCGCCACGTGGTCGCGAAGCTCGAGCCCGAGAACGTCTACGCGCTCGGCAGCTTGGTGCACTATGCGACGGTGCTCGGCTTCGAGGAGGAGGCGCACGCCGCAGCGGAGGCGCTGAAGCGGATCCGCGCCGCCGATCCCGGTGCGCACTTCAAGCAGGTCGAGGCCTTCGCGCGCCTGCGCTGGCACGAGGAGATCCTGCGCACGGCGAGCCGCGTCCACCAGGCACCGGAAGGCGTCCGCGAGGATCTCTACTACGTTCTCGGCGTCGCGGCGGCGAACCTCGGGCGCTACGACGACGCGCTGAGCTTCCTCGAGCAGGCCGAGGCGAGTCGCAACTACGGACCGCTCGCGAAGCGCGCTCGCGCGCAGATCCTCTCCGGGCGCCGCGCGAGCGGCGACGGGTTCTTCTTGAGCTACCTGGCACCGCATCAGTGGATCGGCCTCGCCGATCTCCAGCGACTGGAGCGAAAGGAGATCGCGGATGCGCCCGGCCTGCTGGAGCTGCTTCTCGATAACGTCGGTCGCGACGATGTCGGTGCCGTGCACGCGATCGGGAGTCTCGAGGGCCCGCGCTCGATCCGGGCTCTGCGGCGTATCGCCGAAGGGACCGCGGGCTCGCGGGAGCTCCGTTTCGCGGCGTTGCAGGAGCTCTTCCGGAGCGGCGAGATCGGGCCCGAGGATCCGGTGCGCTTCTGGGATGGCATGGGCTGGACGCAGGTGCGCGTGAGTCAGACCGCGATGGAGTCGGGCCCGACGCATGCCGTGAACGACGAGGACCTGCCGGCGTTCGAAGCGGCCGTGCGCCTCGGTCGCGAAGGGCGCTGCGCAGAAGCGGCGCGCGCCTGGAGCGAGCTCGTGCGCCTGCATCCGCGGAATCCCGTGCCGCTCTGCAATCTGGCCGTGATGGAGCTGCAACTCGAGCGCCGCGAGAAGGCCCGCACGCACCTCTGCGCCGCGCTCGAGCTGGATCCCGATTATCTCCACGCACGCGTCGTCCTGGCGCAGCTCCTCTTCGCGGAGGGCGATCACGAGGCCGCTCACGCAGAGCTCTTCCGGCGTGGCTTTCCGCGCGAAGCGCCCGTGCCCACGATCTGCGCCTGGATCGATCTCGCCGCGCGCCTGGCCTTCGAGCGCGCCGACATAGACGAAGTCTGGAACCTCGCGGAGATGCTGCGCGAGCTCGACCCGAGCGCCACGGAGATCGCGGGGGTCTCGATCGAGCGCCTGACGCAGGCTCGGAGGAGATGCAACGACGAGCCGAGCTCGGGCGAGCAGCGCCTCCGCGAGCGCCTCTTGTCCACGGAGCCCACCCTCGCGGAGTGCTTCGAAGGCTGGAACCTAGAACGCCTCCGGGTCGTGGCGCGCGTGCTCGATCTCCGAGGCAGCTCGAAGGCTCGCAAGGCCGAGCTGCTGGCAGCGATCTGTCGCGAGCTCTCCACGCGGAGCACCGTGGAGAAGCTCTGCGCTCATCTACCGGCGGCGTCGCGGCAGCTCCTCCTCGCGATCGCCGACGCCAGAGGAGCCATAGCGCTCGCGGAGCTCGCGCAGCGCTTCGGCGCGGAGCACCGCGAACGCAAGCGCGTCACGGCGGGCATCAGCGAGCGCCTGGATGCGCTCGAGCGCCTGGGCTTGATCGCCCTCGGCTATGTCGGCTCGACGTCGAGCGCGGTGATTCCGAGCGAGATACGCACCGCGCTGCGCGGATGGCCTCGCGATGCTGCGCGCTGAGCTCGCGAACTTCGAAGCGGCGCGAGCCATCGACAAGGCGCGGGTCGCCAAGCAGATCGATGTCGGTTTCGGGGACATCGTGACGCGACGGGCGGAGTCGCTCCGCGATCCCACGCGGCTCGAGTTCGCTGCCCCCGAGCTCTGGGGCGACCCGCGAGAGCCCCTCATCGCCGAGAAGTTCCACGCGAGGGTCGATCCGCGCACGAGGAACAGCCGCAGGAAAGACTTCTACGATGCCTGGCTCCTCTTCAGGCCTCACGCCTTCGAAGGCGCGCCTCTCGCGAACGCCATCTCCACGACCGATGCGTGGAGCAGCAGCTGCACCGCTTGGTTGAGGCGCTAGCGCAGTTGTCCGGGGAGCGTGAACCGCAAGTTCGAGCCAGCTCCGAGCTCGCTCTCCAACTTCACCACTCCGCTGTGGGCCTCGACGAAGGTCTTGACGATGGCTAGGCCGAGTCCCCATCCGCCCTCCTTGTCGGGGTCGGTCTCGCGCTTGTCGAAAACGGCGCGGCGACGGTCCTCCGGTATGCCGGAGCCATTGTCGCGAACGAAGCACTCGGCAGTGCCCCCATCGTTCGTCATGCTCGCCCCGATCACGACCTCTCCTCGCGGCGTATAGGAGATCGCGTTGGCGATCAGATTCTGGAACACACGTCGCAACAAGCTCGCGTCGGCGTAGACGACGAGATCCTCGGGAATCGTGTTCACGAGACGCGTCGAGCCGGTCCCTGCGACGGGGTGGAGGTCGTGGATCAGCGCTTCGACCAGGGGCCACAGATCGAAGCGTCGGCGCTCCAGCTTGACGCCGACCTCGCTCTCCAAGCTCGTGTTCTCCTTCAGGACCTTCTCGACCAGATCCTGAACGCGTTGCACGTTCCGGTTGAGGGCCTTCAGCATCGGCGCGGTCTCTGGCGTCGCGAGGTGATCGCGAGTGAGGAGCACCTCGAGCACGCGCGCGGAGAGCGAGATCGCACCCAACGGGGTGCGGAGGTCATGGGCCACGAACGCCAGATACTCCTCCCGCCGCTGCCGAACTTCGAGCGCCTTCTGGGTGGCGAACGACTGCACTGCAGACCCGATCGCTCCATCCAAGACGCGGTTCAGGACGTGGAATGGCCGACCGCGCATGCTCAAGCCGTGCTGCTCGGCCAGATCGTGGATGCAGCCGCGCAGGATGTTGTATTCGGCGACGACCTCCTCGATATCGAACGCATCTTTGACCCGCTGCAGGCCGTGAGCGGGCGGACTGCCGTCGACCAGGGCCTCGGCGATCGATTCGTCCGAACCGGCTCGCATCGAGCCGGCCAGCTCGGCGAGCAGGTGAGGGATGTGATCGTTCAGCGTCGGCACATCCAGATCCCGCGCCGCGGGAAGCTCCCGCACTTGCACCCGCCACTCCGCGAGCAATGCGTCGCGCTCGCGCTCGATGAGCTGTGCCAGATCGTCAAGGATGCTGATGGACATCCAACCGCCGTTCCCAGAAGTCCTTCGGCGGGAGCACACGCCTCGATCACCGAGCGTTCGTCGCCTGAGCCGACGCGCTCCTCAGCCTGTGCGGGCCGCTCGAGGCATCGTTCCCGACCCCGAAGCACTTCTTCCGCGGGCCGCTAGCCTGCGATGGCGCGACACGTTGAAGTCGCCGCCTCGGCCGAATGCAGAACCGGCATCCGCCGCTTCGCGCGGAAACCGCCCCGAGTCTACTCCCCGCTCCCCGCCGGACCAGCTCGCACGATTCGCGATGAGCACCTCTTCATCCGGGCGGGGATGCGACGCCGCCCGGCGCAGCATGCGACCGCGAACGAACTTCGTCGATGACGCCCCGAGGTGCAGGCCGAGATCAGACCAGGTACGCCACCGCGAACCCGATCTGCGCCACCATCATCATCCGGTACATGTGCGTCCACGACGGATGGTTCTCGACGGTCGCCAGGCTCTCCGGATCCTTCAGGATGAGCCGCAGCGTGTAGAGGCCGTAGAGGAAGAGCAGGGTCGCGAGGCCGACCAGCAGGTAGGGATTGCCCGAGAGGATCGGGTCGCCGAGGCCGTCGCCGTCGACGTCGCCGCGCGTGACGAAGGTGCCGATCGGGATCAGCAGCCACGGGACGACGAAGAAGGGCGCGATCTGGTAGGCCGCGGAGCGCGGGCCGTACTTCACCGGCAGGGTGAGGCAGCCGGCGGCGGCGTCGCCCTTCATGTCGGCGAAGTCCTTGGTGGCGGAGGCGCCGAGCAAGAAGAGCAGGAAGACGCCGCCGATGAACCAGGGCTCGACGTCGCTGAAGGCGCCCGCGACGCAGGTCCAGCCTGCGACCTTCAGCAAGCAGCCGCGCGGGATCGCGATGGTGATCTGCGCGGGCCAGGCCCAGCGCTTCGTGCGCGCGGGAGGTGCGGAGTAGATGTAGGTGAAGAAGGCGCCGACCAGCACGATGGCGAAGCACTGGTGCTGCTGCCAGAAGGAGAGCTCGGCCGAGCCGTAGACCGAGAGCGGCGTCACGAAGTAGGCGGCGAGGAGGCTCAGCGCGTACAGCACGACGAAGTAGACGATCGTCTCGGCGACCGTGACCTCGCCCGCGGGCAGCGGGCGCTTCGGCTTGTTGATGCGGTCGTTCTCGAGGTCGGTCCACTGGTTCAGCACGTTGCTCGCGGCGTTCAGCGCCGCGGCCATGAGCGCGCCGATGAACACGAAGCCGAGATAGGTCGTGCCGCGCTCGGAGAGGATCTCGCCCAGCGACTTCCGTTCATGGACGGCGACCGCGCCGAGGGCGGAGACCGCGCCGGAGATCATGCCGAGCAGCGGCGGCAGCAGCGTGAACGGCCGCGCGTAGCGCCAGTAGAGCTCGAGCTTCGCGAGGAAGCCCTGCGGGCGGGCGGCTGTGGGGTTCGAGCTGCTCATTTGCATGCGCCGTGCGTTCGCGCGATCAGAGGACGAGGAGGCAGAGCGCCGCGGCGGTGCCCGCGCCGATCACGGTGTTCGCGAAGTTGATCACTTCGTTGTCGATGCCCTTCAAGCCCTCGATGGTCGCGCCGAGGTAGGACTCGAGGGTGTTGCCGACGAAGGCCGCGACGGCGATCACCCACACGAAGTGGAGACCGGCGCCTCCGGCGGCGAGGCCGACGGCCCAGGCGAGGAGTGCCAGCACCAAGCTCGCGGCGATGCCGGCGAGCGTGCCTTCGAGCGAGACCGCGCCCTCGGTGCCGACCGGCACGCGCTTGAACGTCGTGATCAAGATCGGTGTCTTGCCGTAGAGCTGCCCGATCTCGGACGCCGAGGTGTCGGAGAGCGCGGTGGCGAAGGCGCCGACGTAGGCGAAGAGCCACGCGGGATGGGGCCAGAAGTGGAACGCGATCGCGCAGGCGAGTGCGGTGCCGCAGTTGGCGAGCGCGTGCTTCGCGCCGCGCCTTCCGCGATCCTCTTGCGCGACGCCGAGCGCGGCCTTGCGTTGGTAGCCGAGCTTGCTCGCGGCGGAGCCCAAGACGAAGAAGCCGACGAGCATCAGCCAGCCGGGCAAGCCGACGCAGAGGTAGATCGCGGAACCCACGATCACGCCGCCGATCACACCGGAGCGCGACACGGTGCCCGCGGCATAGGCGAGCGCCGCGAGACCTGCGTTCAAGCCCAGCGCGTACATCCACGGTTCCATGCGTGTTCCTTCCAGTGTGCTTCGCGCTAGCTCAGCGCGGACCAGAGCGCGAGCACGGCGCCGCTCGCGGCGCCCACGGTGACGTTGTCGTCGAGGTCGATCGGCAGCGACTCCACGAGCGCTCCCGCGGCCGAAGCGGCGGCCGCCATCGCGAACGCCGTGAGCGGCGAGATGGCGCCGGCGCCCGAGTCCGGGTTCGCCGCGACGAAGAGCAGAGCGCCCGCCGCGCACGGCGTCGCGAGGATCCAGAAGCCGAGCGAGCCGGCCCAGGACTTCCTGCGGTTCCACGGGAGCTTCACGACGCCGAGCGTCCGACCGCACACGTTGCTCGCGCCATCGCCGATCGCGAGCACCATCCACGCGGCCGCGGCGAGATGCAGCGGCAGCGCGACCACCAGCGCGAGCACGACGACGGGATAGAGCGCGATGCCGCCGAAGCGCGCTTCGCCCTCGCGGAAGAGCGGCTTCCCCCACGGCACGTACGGCAGCACGAGCAGATTGTGCACGACCGCGGCGCCGGCGAACGCGACCGCCTGCGGCCAGGTGAGCCAACGCAACGAGAGCGCGACCACGCCGAGCGAGGCGTGGACGAGCTGGCGCACGAGCTCCTTCGAGCTGATGCCGGGCGGTTGCGGTCGATCCGGGGGCATGGGCGAGAGCATCAGAGGTAGCCGAGGGCGCGCATCAACTCCAGCGCGTCGCGGTCTTCCTCCACCGTGGGTAACGGTCGCAGCGCCGGCGGACCGAAGGACGAAATCCGCTCGCGCTCGGGCACGCCGAAGAGCCGCTCCGCGATCGATTGGCCCGGCATCTCCGCGCTGACCGGACAGCCGAGCAGGCGGAGCAGCGTGGGAACGAGGTCGAAGCGCGCCAGCTCGCGCGGTCGGCGCGCCGCCTCGGCGAGGCCAGCGCCCGCGAACACGCACCAGCCGCCGAGGCCGATGCGCGGCCCGTCCGGCGTGCGCTGCGTCGGCGGCGAGGCGACGAGACAGAGCACGGCCTCGGGATGGGCGCGGAGGAGCGCCGCGCGCAGGCGCCCGAGCAGCGCATCGAGCTCTGCCACGTGCGCGATCAACGCGGCGACGCGCTCGCGCTCGGCGACGAGGCTCAGGTGCTCGCCGCGCAGGGCGTCGTGCAGCGCGTTCGCTCCGAAGAAGCCGATCTGCGCGAAGCGCGGCGGCGAGGGAGCTTCGAGCAGGGCCGTGCCCACGGCCGCGGCGCTGCGGTCGAGCGCGCGCGCCGAGCGGATCGCGCGCTCGCTCGCGGAGAGCTGCTCCGACAGCGCGGGACGCTCGCCGACGCGCGCGAGCAGCGCGCCGAGCTCACTCGGTGTCGCGGCGTTCGCCGCGGGCGCGCCTTCGCGCGACCAGCTCTGCCAGATCGCGAGCTCGGAGAGCTGCTGCGCCGGCAGGGCCGCGTTCACCGGATGCGTCATCCACCAGTTCACGGTGGCGGCGCCGACGCTCGCATCGGAGGCGATCTCGAGCGCGCTCTTCTCGAGCAGGAGCCCCGCGGAGAACGGCGCGGCACTCGAGAGCTCGAGCAGCGGCATCACGTGGTCCAGCACCTCGGCGAAGCCGATCGCGCCGTCGGGCACGAAGATCGAGCCCGCGAGCCCGCGCGGGCGCTCGTGCGTGGGCCCTGCGATGCCGTGGCGATCCGCGGCGAAGCCCGTCGAGAGCCCGGTCCACCAGCGGAGCGGATGCTTCGGCTCCTCGTCGGCGAGCCGGCAGAGCGCGCCCTCCTCGAGCAACGCGCGGAAGTGCGGGAGCGAACCTTCGCGCACGAGCGCTTGCACCGCGTCGAGCTCGAGCCCGTCGATGCCGAGCAGCAGCACGGCGCGTGCATCGCGCTCGACTTGGAACGCCTCGCGCGGCAAGCGATCCTGCGGGCGCCCGGCGAGCAGCAGCGCGGCGAAGCCAAAGGCGAGCAGCACCAGCAGGGCGAGCAAAGAATAGAGCCCGCGCTTCGGCGGCTCGATCTCCAGCGGATCGCGGCGGCGGCGGCGCGCGCCGAGGTAGAGGGCCGCGGCGAAGGTCGCGCGACCGACGAGCCAGGCAGAGCCCGCGCACACGGCGGCCGCCGCGAGATCGGTGAACCAGCCCGCGCCGATCAAGTTCTCGCGCAGGCGCAGCCACGCGAGCAGGAGATAGCCGAGCGTGCCGAGCGCCACGATCACCGCGCACTTCCGCGCGGCGAGTGCGACCTTGGTCAGCGCGCGGCGCGAGAAGCGCGCGTAGAGCGCGAAGAACGCGGCGAGGAGCAAGCCGATCAGCACGCCGAGCGGCAGCGCGAGCAGCAGCAAGTACGCGTGGAAGAGCATGAGATCGCGCGTATCGAGCAGCACGAAGCGCCCCGCCGCCGCGAAGCCCGCGGCGAGCAGCGCGAAGAAGAGCAGCCCCAGCACCACGCCGACCTTCGCGCCGACCTCGACGTAGCTCCGCGTCAGCGACTGCGGCCCCTGCGCGCCCTGCGAGAGGAAGCGCGCGAGCGGATCCTGCAGATAGCCGAGCTCGCGCAAGCGCTCGCGCAGCGCGAGGCCTTCCGCGGGGCGCATCCCGCCCGAATCCTCGCGCGGCTCGCTCTGCTCGGGTTCGGTCATGGCGTGCGATCAGTAGCGCCGGACGCGCACGAAGTCCGCGACGGCGCGCAGCGCATCGGCGCGCTGGTCGAAGAGCGCGAGCGAGGCCTGCGCGGTCGCGATGAGCTCTTCCACCACGCGGCGCGCTTCCTCGACGCCGCCGAGATCGACGAAGGTCGTCTTGTCGCGGTCCTTGTGCAGCGTCTTCCCCACCTCCTCCACGGCGCCGGTGCGATCGAGGAGGTCATCCGTGATCTGGAACGCGAGCCCCAGGTTGCGCGCGTAGCTCTCGAGCGCGGCGATCTGCGCGTCGTTCGCGCCGCAGGCGCGCGCGGCGCCGCCGAGGGCGTAGAGAAAGAGCACACCCGTCTTGTGCGCGTGGATGTACTCCACGGTCGCGAGATCGGCGCCGGCGGTCATCAAGCGCAGATCCGCGGCTTGCCCTCCGATCATGCCCGGCAGCCCGACGCAGCGCGCGGCCTGCTCGATGAGCCGGTCCTTGTCGCGGGGGCGGAGCTCGGCGCGGGCGAGCAGCTCGAACGCGAGCATGAGCAGCGCGTTCGCGCAGAGGATCGCCGTCGCCTCGCCGAAGACCTTGTGCACCGTGGGCTGGCCGCGGCGCAGATCCGCGTCGTCCATCGCCGGCAGATCGTCGAGGACCAGCGACGAGGTGTGGATGAACTCGACGGCCAGCGCCAGCTCCTTCACGCGCTTCTCGCTCGCGCCGAGCAGCTCGGCCACGGCGAAGATCAGGATCGCGCGGAGGCGCTTCCCCCCCGCCATCACCGCGTGCTCCATCGCGCGCGCGACGTCGGCGGCGCGCGGGTAGTCCTCGACGCGCGGGAGTGCCGCTCGCAGCAGCTCGTCGACGCGCGCCTTCTCCGTCGCGAGGACCTGCGCGAGACGCGTCGCGCTCCACGTGGAGCTCATCGCCGGCATCCCTCGGGCGCTCAGCGCAAGCGCAGAGGCTTGCGGTCCATCGCGGCGGGCACGGGCACGCCGACGAGATCGAGGATCGTGGGAGCGACGTGCAGCAGATTCACGCGCGCGGGCGCGTTGCGGTCGTCGAACTTCAAGCCCGGCGCATCCTCGAAGCGCGCCGGCGTCGGCAGCGGATCGTTCGCCGGACGCGGCGGGAGCTCGTAATCCTTGTCCGCCGGATCCACCGCGAGCTTGCGATTGCTGAAGAAGACGCCGGTGACGTACGAGGGATCCACCGAGCAGTGGTCGCCGCTCCACTTGAGGACGTTGTCCTTCAGCGGACCGGAGAAGGCGCGCTGGCCGTTCTCGTCGGTCGTGAGCCCCATCGCGCCGAGGGAAGCCTCCCACGAGATGCGGTAGCCGTACTGGAAGCCGACGTAGAGGTCCGCCTCCACCTGCCACTGGTCGCCCTGGTAGATGTCCTTCGCCTTGTAGATCGCGCGGAAGACCTGCTTGCCATCGGCATCGCGCTCGGCGAGCAGGCCGCGCGAGATCTCGTCCATCAACGCGTCGCACTCTTCCGGTTTCACCAGCCCGGGATGCTCCTTGCCGCTGTCGTCGAACCACTTCTCGCGATCGGCGCGATTCAGGTACACCTTGCCGAGGCCGACCGAGTACGCCTTCGTCTTCTCCCAGTCGATCGCCGTGAAGATGCCGGCGCCTTCGAAGAGACTCCCCGCGCGAGCCTCGGCCTTGAACGCGTCCTCCTGCTCGGCCTTGATCACGAGATAGCCCTTCTCGCGCAGCCAGTTCTGCAGGTGGAACTCGCGTCGGAACGAAGAGAAGCCGTGGTCCGAGACCACCATCATCACTGCGTTCGGGTCCTTGGCGACGAAGCGCTCGTGCACCTCGCGGCAGAGCTCGTCGGCCTTCCGGTAGATCACCGCGATCGCGTCGCGCGCGTCGATGGTCTCGCCGAAGAAGCGGAGCTTGCCGGTGTTCTTCGTGTGCTCGGCGTGCAGCGGGTGCTGCTGGTCCAAGTAGCGGAAGAACATGTGCTGCACGCGATCGGTCTCCCCGAAGAGGAAGAAGGAGACGCGCGCATCCGTGCCGTCGAGCAGCTTCAGCAGGAGCTCGCGCCGGAAGTTCCACTTGGCCTCGACATCCTCGAGGAAGGTCTGCTCGTCGATCAGCGCGTCCTTCAGCGGGTGCGTGGCGCAGGCCCAGCCGAGCGTCTCGAAGGGCTTGCCGAGGAGGTCGGTGAGC
This sequence comes from Planctomycetota bacterium, assembly GCA_016793245.1. Taxonomy (GTDB): domain Bacteria; phylum Planctomycetota; class UBA1135; order UBA1135; family JADKAF01; genus JADKAF01. The sequence continues at coordinate 62,694 of JAEUHW010000026.1, read as the reverse complement.
TCCTGACCGAAGGCGCGCGGATAGGTGATGTTCTGGTGGAACGGCTGCTTCGTCGCGTCGAGGTTCAGCGGGCTCACGTAGAGCTTCATCGGGTAGAGGCTCATCACCTTCGCCCGCGTGATGCTGTCCGACTTCACGACCGCGGGGCCCCAGAGCTCCTGCATCACGAAGCTGAGCTCGTAGAAGTCGCGCGACCACTCGCGCGCCGCCATGCGCTGCGTCGTCCCTTGCAGCGTGACCTCGGCCTTGCGCTCGGCATCGGTGCGCAGCGCATCGAGCGCGCGCTGCAGCTCGCCGGCGGCGGCCGGGAAGGACTTGCCCGCGGCGCGCAGCCCTTCGCCTTCGCCCTTCAGAGCTGCTTCGATCGCGAGCGCGACGTCCAGCGCATCCCATGCGCTCGTGCTGGCCTGGCCGAGCAGTGAGAGGTTCTGCCGCAGCATCTGCTCCACGCCGCCGGTGAAGTGCTGCAAGGCGAGCAGCGCCTCGATCGCGCGCCCCGTCACCTGATGCAGCGCCGGCGGCGCGGGGATGCGGATCTCGAGGTCGATCTGCGTGCGCGAGGCGGCCTTCTCCGCTTCGAGCTTCGCCTTCTCTTCGCGCAGCGCTTCGAGCTTGGTGTTCCGCTCGACCGATTCCTTGTAGCCGCGCGGCTTGATGGCCTCGAGGGCGGCGATCTTGCGCTTCACCTCGTCGATCTGCGCGTCGACGCGATGCTCTTCCAGGAAGTTCCGCGGCCCGCCGAGCTTGGTGCGGAAGGTGGCGCCCGACTCCTTGCGCTCCGCCTTCAGCGGATAGATGAAGCCCGCGGTCTGCGAGGTGCGCTCGCCCGCCTCGGTCTCGTCATAGAGGAACCAGTCGCCGAACGAGAGGCGCCCGCAGGGCACGCCGAGTCCCGCGAGCACGCGCGTATTCTCGATCTCCTCGACGGGGAAGGTCATCGCCATCTGGAAGCCATCGAAGCCGATGCCGGCCTCCGAGGTAGCCTTCCAGAAGGGCTCGGCCACGTTCGCGCGCTCGGCCGCCGGCAGCTCGGGCGGGAGCGCTCGTGCGAGCTCATGGATGCGGAGCCCCGCGGGCACGCCGGTGCAGAGGCCGAGCAGCACGAACGCGAGCGGCCAGGGCGTCACGAAGCGACGGCCGAGCAGCAGCTGTGCCGCGCCTCCCACGACGAGCGCCATGGCGAGCCCGCCGATCGCGCTGCGCCATGGATCGAAACGCTCCCACGAGATGAGCCAGGCCACGGAGATGCCGAAGCAGAGCCCGAGCAGGAGCCCCGCGGTGATCCCGCGGCACGGCAGGCCGAGGCGAGCGGCGAGCCAGAGGAGGAGCCCGAGGGCCAGGAACGCGAGCGCGATCCCCCCGGCGACCTTGGTCGCGAAACCGGGCGATTGATAGTCCCGCAGCGAGTAGGTGCCCTGCTTCGCCAAGCCCAGCGTCGGCTGCGGCACGCGCCCGTTCTTGCCTCCGTCGGGGATCTGCCGCGCGACGAAGTCGAAGACGCCGGTCTTGCCAGGGTTCACGCCCGAGTTCATCGCCGCCCACGCGACGGGTGACTGCGCGGGGTTGGTCGTGGCCATCGGCTCGTAGGTGCCCTGCTTCGCGAGGCCCGCGAGGAACGGCATCACCGGCGCCTCGCCGCGCATGTAGTGCTCCGAGACCATGGCGTCCATGCCATCGAAGCCGAGGACGATGACGCGGCTCTTTCCGCGGTCGAGCCCGCCGCTCCCCCCGTCCTGCGCGGAGGCGCCGAGCGCGGCGAGAACGGCGAAGAGGAGCGCTTGGAGCGCCGTGCGCAGCATCTGCATGTGCGGTGAGGTCCGTCGAGAATCCGGACGAAGGGGCCCGGGCGGATTTGAGGCCGGAACATCCTAGTGTCGGCCGCTACCCTATCCAAGCTTGGGAGCGCCCCGGGGCGCGGCCCCGTAGCTAGGTTCGCTGCCTCTTCTCCGCGCCGCGGCTCGGCGCTTCGATCGATGACCCAACGCACGTGGCTCGCGCTCCTCGCGCTGGCGCTCGGCGCCGGCGCCACCTGGTGGATCCTCGGCACTGCCGCTCCGAACGAAGGCGGATCGAAGGAGCGCGCCGAGCTCTCGCTCGCGAACCCCGAGAGCGCGGCGTCCCCCGCCGCCCTCGAAGAAGCGAACGGCTCCCAGCGCAGCTCCGGCGGCGAGCCCGACGCGCTGCCGGAGCGCCGCTACGAGCGCGTGCGCTTGGAGGTCCTGGTCCAGCCGCCTCTCGGCGTCGAGCTGCCCGCGGGCGTCGAGGTTTTCGTCGCGCCCTCCTTCGACGATGGCGGCGCGCGGCCGGCGCGCCTGCGAGCGGCGGCGACGCCACGCCGGCAGCCGCCGGTCGGCGCGGTCGCGAGCTTCGAGGAGCTCGTGCCGGCGAGCTACCGCATCGCAGCCAGCGCGCCCGGGCTCGACTCCGTGCTCACCATCGCCGAGCTCGATCCGCGCTCCGCGGTGCAGCGGATCAGCTTGGTGCTCGCTCCGCTCGCCACGCTGGAAGGCGTGGTCCACAGCGGCGAAGAGCTGCGCGCGGTCGCCCCCTTCGCCATCGTCGCGCTGCAGCGCGTGGAGGTCGATCTCGAAGGACAGCGTCCGCGCAGGGAGACCTTGGCCGACGGCAACGGGCGCTACCGCTTCGTCGACGTGCCCCCCGGTTCCTACGATCTCTCGATCGGGCCGCTCGGTCGCGCGTTGCGCACCCCGCTGCGCGTCGAGATCGAGAACGCGCCCGCGCGCCAGGACGTGGGCGGCTTGCCTCCGGTCGGCGAGGTGGCGTTCACCCTGATGGACGAGATCGGGACCCCGCTCGAAGGCGTGAGCGTCGATCTCGTGCCGCCGGACCCCGAAGCGCGCGGCGGCGCGCGCGGCAAGACCGCGGCCGATGGCACGCTGCGCTTGGGCGGCCTCCCCGCCGGCGAGTACCTGATCCACGCGCAGCGCGACGGCTATCATCCGCTGCAGTCGCGCCTCGAGCTGCGCGAGCTCGCCGTGCCGCTGATCCAGCCGCTCGTCCTGCAAGCGCTCTGAGCCGTTTCCTCCCGGAGGATTCCCCTGTGATCTCCGACTCGTCTAGGCACCTCCTCGCGACCGCGCTCGGCGCCCTCGCGTTCACCGCCGCGCTCTCGCGCGCACAGGATCCCGCGGCCGCCCCCGAGCTCGACGCGCTGGCGCTCTTCGAAGAAGTGCTGCGCCAGCGCGTCGTGCCGCCGCGCGCGCCGAACGAGCAAGGCGAGAAGGCCGAGGAGGAGGAAGACGCCGAACGCGAGGACGAAGCCGCCGCCGTCTGGAGCCGCTCCCTCGCGATCGAGGGCCTGGTCGAGATCTACCGACGGCGCCGCGAGGATGTCTACCTCGAGCGCGCGCTCGCGCTCAGCGAGGAGCTGCTCGGCTTGCGCGACAGCGCGCAGAAGCGTCGCGATCCGAAGCGGAAGGCGACGCTCGCCGCGTGGTCCGCGCGCAGCCCGTATCCGCAGGCGTTCGCCCCGGTCGATCCGGGAGCAGCGACGGGCGAACGCGAGCCGTCTCCTGCGCTGACGGCGCTCGCGGTCGCGAGCGGCATGGAGCTCGTGCTGCAGATCGAAGGCGAGGCGCGCTTGATGAAGCTGTGGAAGCGCGCTGCACAGGCGCTGGAGAAGGAGCTGCAGCGCGCGCTCGCGTGCTTCGACGAGGAGTACATGCACGCGCCCGCGGGCAAGGAGGGCTACTACTACCCGCTCGGGGAGACGCAGAGCTGCTTGCCGAGCGCCGACCTCGCGCTGCTCGCGCGCGCGCATCTCGCTCTCTCGCGCGGCAAGAAGGGCGAGCACTTAGATCGCGGCGAGTCGCTCGCGCGCTTCCTCCGCTCGCGACTCGTGAAGGGGCCGGATGGCGTGACACTGCGCTGGGCCCCGCTCGCGAGCCCGAACGGCCGCGGCGGCAAGAACGAGCGCTGCTTCCACGCCGGCTTGATCGCCGACCTCGTGCGCCGCGCCGAGCCGCACGGCTGGGTCTTCGAGGCCGCGGATCGGAAGGCGATGCGCGAGACCTTCCAGCGCATCGTCTACGCGAGCGCGCCGCGCATCCCGCGCATCCTCGACCAAGTGCGCCCCGACGAGAGCTCGGAGATGGCGGGTCTCGAAGAGGCGCTGCCTTGGCTGTGGGCCGCAGCGAGCGATCCCGCGTTTCGCGACGCCGCGCTCGACGTCGCGCGCCGGCTCGGGGCCAATGCTCCGGCGGAGGCGCTGCCGATGATCGCGGCCCTCGTCGAACCGGTGGCCGCGGCGAAGAAGTGAGCGGCCGAAGAAAGGAGCGCGCGAGCGCCACCGACTCTCAGCGCTTCGAGAGCAGCGGCGTGAAGTAGCGGTAGTAGACCTCGAGCATCAACACACACATCGCCGTCGTGTAGATGCGGTCCTCTTCCGTGTCGCCGGCCGTCTCGGCGTAAGGCTCGATCGGGCGCCACGAGCCGTCCTTCGACTGCGCGGGGAGCAGGACGCTCTTCAACGCGCTGTTCCACGCGTTCCACTGCTCGCCGCCGCGCTGGAAGAACGCGAGCGTGCCGTAATACCAGAAGTAGAGGTTGCCCGCGGCGTCCTGCACGAAGTCGTTCTCGCGCGGGCGCTTGTAGGCCTTCGGTCGACGCTCGAGCGTGTACGCCCAGGCCCCTTCGTAGAGGCGATGATCGACGGAGGTGCCGAGGAGGCGCAGCGCGAAGAGCGACGCCGGCGTCGAGCCCGGCAGCGTGGGATAGACCGAGCGCAAGCGCGAGGGTTGGTGGTTGTAGCGGAACCAGCCCTGATTCGGATCGAAGCAGCCCTCGAGGAATTGGCGCGCCGCGGAGACCACGGTCGGCGAGATGTCGAAGCCGCCGATGCGCCCCGACTCCAGCGCCATCACTTGCCACGAGGTGATGCTCGCGCGCGCATAGGGATCGAACTCGCGCGCGTCGGGGTAGTAGTAGGTCCAGCCGCCGTACTCCGTGCTGCCCGGCGTCTGGCGGTTCTGGTTCTCGACGATCCAATCGAGCGCGCGCTGCAGCGGCTCGCGCAAGCTCGCGTCCTTCGTCAGCGCGTACGCTTCGCAGAGCGCATAGGTCGCGATCGCGTGGCCGTAGGAAGAGCAGTTGCCGAAGTGACCGGTCTTCGCGTCCTGCGCGCGCACGAGGAACTGGATGCCGCGCGCGACCACGGGTGAGAACTCCGTGTTGCTCGCTTGCGTGTGCCCGGCGCCCAGGAACGCGAGCAGCGCGAGCCCGCTCTTGCCGTAGATCGTGTAGGCGTACTTCGCGTGCTTGAACTTCGCGTCGCCCCAGAAGCCGCGGCCGTCTTGCTTCGAGGCGAGGTAGCGCAGCCCCGTCTGCACGGCTTGCTCGGTCTGCGCCGAGCCGCCGCCCTCTTCGAGCGCGCGCAGCTTCTGGTCGCCGAAGCGCCGCTCGAAGCGCCGATCGACGCCGCTCGGCGCGCGCTGCAACGCGACGGAGGGTGAGCTGCTGCTCGCGATCGGTCGATCGCCGCTCGCGCGCGCAATGACCGGTGCCGGTCCGGCGGCGGGTGCACCGAGGCGCGAGCCCTCGCGGCTCGGCCCCGGCAGTGCCCGCGGCGCGTCGCCGAGCACGGCGCCGAGCGGCGCGCGCGCGGCTCGACCGGGTGAGCTCGGCTCGAGGTCCGCCAGCAGATCGCCGGAGCTCTCGCCGCGGTTCTCCGCGCGCGGCACCGGTTGGAGCGGGCTCGTTCCACTCGGCGCTTCGATGCGCGGGCTCGCGCTAGGTCCCGTGCGCGGCAGCGTCGCCACCGCGCGTTCAGCGGAAGTCGCAGGCCGGGAGAGCTCGCCGCTCGTCGCTCCGGCGCGTGACACTTCGACACCGACCTCGCGCGTCGGCGCCGCGGGAGAGGACAGCGCGCCGCTCGCACTCGGCGCCCCCACCAGGCTCGGCGCCGCGCTCGGCGCCGCCGAGCTCGAGCTGCTCGGCGCGGCGCTGGGGGTGCGCGCGCCGAGATCGGCGAGCAGATCCTCGGAGCTCGAACTCGAGCCGCTCGACGGGGTCGCGCTCGGCGCGAGCGGCAGAGCTTCGAGCGGCGAGCGCACCGCGACTGAGGGAGCCGTGCGCTCGCCGGTGCGGCGTTCGGCGGAGGTGTTGGCGCGCGCGAGCGGCGCGGAGGAAGACGACTCGCGCCGCGACGGAGAGCTGAGCGGTTCCGCGGAAGCCGCGCGCGGCGCAGGGCGATCGCTGGCGCGCTCGGTCGGCGTCGCCTGAGCCAGCGCAGGCGCCTCGTCCACGGAACGCGCGGCGCTCGGCGCCACGGCGCGCGGACCTTCGGCGAGGACTTCGCTCGGACTCTCCGCGCTCTCGGTGGGCGGAAGCGCCGGAGCCGCGATGTCGGCAACGGCGACGCTCGGCGCCGCGGGTGCGGTCTCGCGGCGTTCGGGCGCACTCGCCACGCGCTCGGCGGGCGTGAACTCGCGCGTCGCGCGCTCGGGCGTCGAAGCCTCGGAGCTCGTCGGCGCGGGTGTCGCGCTCTCGCGCGCTTCTCGCGGCGCCTCGGCGGAGCGGCTCTCCGCGCTCTCGAACTCGACCGAGGCCAGCGAGGAGGTGTCGCGGCTCTGCGCTTCGCTCTGCTCCAACTCCGGCGCCGCCTCGCGCTCGATCGTCGGAGCCTCGGGCGACGCCAGCGCGACCTCGCTCGCGCGCACTTCCTCGGCGCGCTGCGCTTCGGCGCTGCGCTCCGGCAACGCCGCTTCGAAGGCCTCGCGCTCGGCGGGTGTGAGCTCCTCGGCCGCGACTGCCGGCGCGAGGGCCGCTTCGGCGACCGCGAGCTCGCTGCGTTCCTCGGGTTCGAGCTCCTGCTCCTCGAGCTCGCGCTCGATCGCGCCGCCGCGCATCGACATCGACGGGTCTTCCTGCGGCACGAACGCGACGTCCAGCAGCGACTCCGCGGGCGGCGCCTCCGGCGGCGGGATCGTGCTCTCGATCTCGACGCGGCGGCTCAGCACGAGCAGCAAGATGTGGACGAGCAGCGAGATCAGGAGCGCCTTCGTCAGGATGTCGAGCGCGCTCCAGCGCCGGCCGAGATAGATCAGCAGCGCGATCAACGCGAGCGCCGCGCCGATCAGGACGAAGTCGAGGGCGCCGAGGGAGCTCGGGATCTGCTCCAGCTCGAGCGAAGGCACGCGCCAGAGCCCGTGCCGATCGTCCTGCGGAGGCACGAGCTCCGCGGCCGGCGCCGCGCCTTCCGCGCGAGGTGCCTCGAGGACGCGGCCTGCGGTCGCGTCGCCGCGCGGCGACGCGCGGCGGAAGGAGAAGGCGAAGCCGCCCTCGAGATAGCCGGGATCGAGCTCGTCCTCCGCGCTGTTGCCGGCACCTTCGGCGGCCTGCGGCGCTTGGTAGCCTCGGTTCGGACCGGCGCTCGCCGCGGCGTAGAGATCGAAGCCCCCTTCTCCCCCGCTGCGCTGCGAGGCGAAGAGCAGGGTGCCGCCGCTCGGATGCAGCACCGGCGAGCGCTCGTCGTGCGGCGAGCTCAGCGCCTCCAGGCGCTCCACTTCGCTGCTCGAGCCGTCGGAGCGGAACGCGATGCGGAAGAGATCGAAGTCGGCGCCTTCGTCGAGGTTCGCCCGGCGCGGGCGATTCGACGCGAAGTAGAGCGTTCCGGTGCGCGGGTCGTAGCAGGGATCGACTTCGTCCCACGGCCCGTTCACCTCTTCGTCGCTCAGGCGATAGAGGTCGCGGAAGCTCTCGCCGTCCCAGGACGCAACGTAGAGATCGAAGCCGCGCGATCCCGGTCGATCGGAGGCGAAGTAGAGCGCGCCCTCCGCATCGAAGAAGGGCGCGAGCTCGTGCGCCATCGGCTGGTTCAGCGCGAGCAGCGGGCCGCGCGAGAGCCAGCGCTCACCCAGCTTCTCCGACCAGAAGAGATCCGCGCGCTCGTTCGCGCCGAGCGCGGAGAAGACCGCGATGCGCCCGTCCGGCGAGAGGGCCACGCGCGAGAGCGGCGGTCGCTCGGCGACCAGCTCGCGCGCCCACGGCTCGGCCTCGCCGTGGACGACGACGCGGCGGTGCAGCTCGGGCGCATCGACGAGCAGGCGCTGCCCATCGGTGTAGCCGCGGCCGAAGGGCAGGAACGAAGAGACCCAGCCGAGGGCGAGGCAGGCGCCGGCGCCGAGGAGCGCCAGGACGATCGCCACCAAGCGCAACGTGCTGCTCTCGCGGGGCATCGCTCAGCGACCTCCCCCGAGATCGAGCGGATCCTCGCCCGCATTGCCCTTCGCTGCCCCGCTCTGCACGCGGATGTCGAGCTGGCGCAAGCCGGCCTTGTGACAATCGCTCATCGCGTCGACGACGTGCTGCAACGCGGTGCTGCGATGGCCGCGGATCGAGATCGAGGTGCGCGGGTTCTCTCCAGCGACCTGCGTCAGCAGCTCGCGCAGCGAGCGCCGCGTCAGGCTCTGGCCGCGCACGATGTACGCGCCGTCCTCCTGGACGTTGATGATCAGCGTCTCGGGTTTCTCGTCGGACTTCTGGCCTGCGCCCGACTGCGGCAGATCGAGGGCGATCTTCTGCTCCTCGACCTTCTCGCGCTCCGAGCTCATCTCGTCCGTCATGCTCGTCGCGATGAGCAGGAAGAGCACGAGCTGGAAGATGATGTCGATCACGGGCGTGATGTCGAGCCCGGGCGCATCGCTCTCCGCGAGATCGAGCTCGAGACTCACTTCGCGGGCTCCTTGCCGCCGCCCGCGCGCAGGCGCGGCTCGAAGACCTCGACGAAGAGGCGGTTCACCTCGTCGGCGAAGCGCGCGACGCGCGAGAGGAAGAACTGATGCACCATGGTCGCGGGGATCGCCACCGAGAGGCCCGCGAAGGTCGTGATGAGCGCGACGGCGATACCGGACGAGAAGACGCGCACCTTGTCGGCCTGATTCTCGACCTTCACGTATTGGTCGAACACGTCGATCATGCCGCCGACCGTGCCGAGCAGACCGAGCAAGGGCGAGATGGAGGCCATGAGAGCGATCGCGCGCAAGCCGCGGCGCAAGAGCCCGATCTCGCGCTTCGCCGCCGCCTCCACACTTTCCTTCACCTCTTCGCGCGAATCGATGTGGCGCAGCGCCGTCGTGACCACGCGAGAGAGCGAATGATCGCGCTCGGCGCTGTAGCGCCTGGCCGCTTCCACGCCGCCCGAGCTCCACGCTTCATCGAGTTCCTCCACGAAGCGCTTCGGCGCGATCTTCGCCTGCTGCAAGGCCATCAAGCGCTCGAGCGAGAATCCGAGCACGACCACCGAGCAGATCCCGATCGGGATCATGAGCGGTCCGCCGGACTCGATGCGCTCCCAGAGGTTGAAGCTCGTGGTCTCGGCGCCAGCGCTCGCTTGCGCGGAGGCGTGCGCGGCGAGCAGCGCGCTCGCGGCCGCCGCCGCGCCGCAGAGGCGCGCGCTGCCACGCGAGAAGAAGGAGGTCTCTTGCATGCCGTTCCGTCCGGGTCGCTCGGTAAGTCTCGTGATCGTGAACCGACGTCCGCCGCGGCGCGCGCGTTCTACCCGCGGCGCGCGCGCGAGTTACTGACGCTCGATCTCCCGCAGGCGATCGGCGGCGCGCTTGGCGAAGGGCTCGCTCGGGTACTTCTCGACGACCTCCTTGTAGAAGGTCGCGGCGCTCTTCGAGTCCTTCTTCGCCAGCATGCTCTCGCCCGCGTAGAAGTTCGCCGCGGCGAGCTCGGCGGGCAGATCGCTGAAGCTGTACTTCACCGCGACGAAGCGCCCGAACGCGTCGTCGGCGCGATCGAGCGCGAGCAGGCAGCGCCCCGCTTCGATCTTCACCTGCGCCAGGATCTTGCCCTTCGCCTCGGGCTCCGCGGCGTCGAGCGCCTCCAGCGCGCGCGCGGCATGACCGAGCTCGCGCAGGCTGCGTCCGATCCAGAGGCGCGCCTCGGCGAGCAGCTTGAAGTCGGGATGCGCATCGACGAGCTGGCGCAGCGTCTCCTGGCACGCGTTCCACTCGCCCTTCTCGCCTTCGGCTTGTCCGAGGCGGAAGAGCGCGCGCGAGCTGACCTCGTGGTCGGGGAACTCGCGCAGGACGCGCTTCAAGCGCTCGCGCGCCCCGTCCAGGTCCTTCGCGCGGTAGAGGCACTCGCCGGCGAGGAAGAGCGCTTCTCCCGTGAGCAAGCCCTCCGGCTCGGTCTTGCCCACGCGATCGAAGTCGAGAGCGGCATCGGCGAAGCGCTCGAGCTTCAGCAACGTCCAGCCGCGCTTGTAGCTCGCGAGCGCCTTCAACGCGGCGTCGCGCGGCGCTTCGATGGCGGCGGCGTACCACGTGTCGGCTTCGCTGTACTTCCCCGCGGCGTAGGCGATCTCGCCGAGCTGGAAGCGCGCCTCGGCGGCCTGGGGCGTCGCGCCGTGCTTCGAGGCGAGCTCGCGCCACGCGGCTTCTGCCTCGGCCTCGGCTTGCGCGCCGCGCGCGGCGAGCGCGAGCTCGTAGAGCGCGCGCTCGCGGCCCGCGAGGTTCGGCCGCGCGGCGAGGAGCGCCTTCAAGTCGGCGAGCGCGCGCTCGTGCTCGCCCGCTTCGCGGCGCAGCACCGCCGCGCGCAACGCCGCTTCGTCGGAGCGGTCGGAGCCGCCGGTGGCGGACGCGACGCGCGCGTAGACCTCGGCCGCTTCGGTGCCGCGTCCTTGCGCGCGCAGCGCGGCGGCGAGGAGCTCGAGCGCCGGCGTCGCGAGGGGCTCCGGCGCGCGCTGCGAGAGCTCGCGCGCGCGCTGCTCGGCGAGCTTGGCATCGCCGCCTTGCAGCGCGCACCAGCCCGCGCCGTGCAGCGCATACGGAGCGAGCTCGTCCTGCGCGAAGCGCTGGCGCAGCACTTCGTAGAGCTTGCCCGCCTCGGCGTAGTCCTTGCGTTGGAAGCGGAGCTCCGCCGCCTCGTAGAGCGCGCGCGGCAAGAGCTTCGAAGCGTCGAAGGACTTCGCGAAGGCGTCGTACTCGCGCAGCGCTTCCTCGGCCATGCCGCGCTGCGCGAGCGCGCGCGCGAGTCCGAGCTGGCACTCGTCCGCGTACGCGCCGAGCTCGCGCCCGCGCGCTTCGCGGTAGAAGCGCTCCGCGGCCTCCGGCTGCTTGCGTTCGAGCTGCACGCGCCCGAGCACGGCGTAGGCTTCGCCCACGCCCGCATCGCTCGGGTAGCTCCGCACGTAATCGCCGAAGCTCTTCAGCGCGGCATCGACATCCCCCGCGCGGTAATGCGTCCACGCGATGCGCAGCGCGGCCTGCGGCGCGCGCGCGGCATCGACCTCGGCGAGCTGCGCGAAGGCCGCGCGCGCTTCGCTCCACTGCTCGAGCGCGAAGAGCGCCTCCGCGAGCGCGTAGAGCACGCCCGCGCGATGCGAGCTCTTCGCGTGGCGCTGCTCGAAGCGCCGCGCGGCTTCGACCACCGCTTGCCAGCGCTGCGCGTTGAACTCGGCCGCGACCAGCGAGGCGAGCGCGTAGTCCGCCTCGCCGCCGCTGGCTTCGGCGGCCGCGGCATAGAGCTTCGCCGCTTCCTCGCGCCGGCCCTGCGCCGCGAGTGCATCGGCGAGGCCCAACCGCGCGCGATCGCGCGTCCCCGCATCCGGCCCCGCGATCGCGCTCTGGAAGTGGCGCTCGGCGTCCGCGGCGCGCTTCTCCTTCAGCGCGACCTCGCCGAGCGCGAGCTGCGCTTGCTGCTCGCCCGCGGGATCGCCGCTCGGCAGCTCGCCGAGCAGCGCGCGTGCCTTGTCGGCCTTGCCGATCTCCGCGAAGAGCAGACCCGCGCGGAGGCGCGCATCGGCGGCGAGCGGTGAGCTCGGCATCGCGCGCGCGAGCTCGGCGAAGCGCTCGGCCGCTTCTTCCTTCTTGCCGCTGCGCGCGAGTGAATACGCGCGAGCCGAGAGCGCATCGTCGCCGTATTCGTGCCCGGCCGGCACCTTGGAGAAGGACGCGATCGCGTCGGCATCCGCGCCGAGCTGGAACGCGCATTCGCCGCGCAGGAAGAAGAGCTCTCCTTGCGGTCCTTCGGGCTTCCGCGCCGGCTGCAGCGCGTCGATCTCCTTCTGCGCGTCGTCCCAGCGCTTCTGGCGGAAGAGCGCCCAGACGAGCCCCATCCGCGACTCCTCGGCGTGCTCGCCCTTCGCGAAGCCGGCGAGGTAGCGGCGGTAGAGCCCTTCGGCCTCGGCGAAGCGCGAGGTGCGGAACGCCGACTCCGCCGCGAGGAAGAGCGCGGGCTCCAGCAGGTAGTGCTCGGCGTGCTGCGCGAGGAACGCCTGCAGCGCGGGAAACGCGAGCTCGAGCTCACCGCTGCGGTAGCGCGCCTCGCCTTCGCGGAAGCGGGCTTCGGCGACGTACGAGAAGGTGGGATGCAACTTCGCGATCTCCGCGAAGCTCTTCGCCGCGTCGTCCCAGCGCTCGAGCTCGAAGAGGCACTGCGCGCGGGTGTAGCGGACGAGCGGGGCGTGCTGGCTCCCGCTGAAGCGCTGCAGGAAGTCGTCGCACGTCGCGATCGCGCGATCGCGCAAGCCTTGCTCGCGGAGACCGATCGCGACGCGCACCAGCTCGAGGGCCCGGCTCTCGTCGGGTGCTTGTGCGAACGCCGGCGCCGCGGCGAGCGAGCCGAGGACCGAGCAGAGGAGCGGCAGCGCGCGAAGCGCAGCAGGACGTCGGGCAACGCACGGGCGGATCCCGCCCGCGTCGCCCTCGGCGGCGCGAGGCGAACCTTCAGCCCGCGCCGACGGGCGGCGTCTCGGATTCATCGTGAGTTCCCACCTGGTTCGAAGATCACCGACCACGGTTGGCTCGAGTGAAGCCCGGCAGCGCGTGGTCGGCGTGCTCGAGCCCACACGATACGTCTTGCGGCGCGCGCGAACAGAGCCGCGACCGACGGAGTCCGCTCCTCCGGAGGATCCCGGCGCACCCCGAGCCTCCCGAAACGGCCGAGGGGCGGAAGTCGCAGGGTCTTCTTCGGAACTCCTCCGCCACCCCCATCGCGAGAGGCTATCCTCGGCGTCGCCCCTTCCGGAAAACGGCTACATGCGTGCAGAGCTGGAGACCTACCGCAGCCTCGTGAGCTCGATCGCCGAGCCGGAGAAGCTCCTCCGCTACGTGGCCTCGTTCCTGCGGCAGGGACTCGCCTGCGAAGTGCGACGCAGCCGCTTCGACCGCGCGACCGAGAGCTGCGCGCCCGGCGGAGATCCGCTGCTGGCGGAGGAGATCCGCGCGGCCCTCGAGCGCCGCAGCATCCCCGCCCGACCCGAGTGCGCCGCGCTCGAGCTCGGCGTCGAGGAGCGCCACGCGGAGCTCTTCGTCCTCGAACGGCCGAGCGGCAACGCGTTCCGCGCCGAGGAAATCACACGCGCTCGGAAGCTGCTGCAGATCGCCGCGGCGGAGCTCCGTCGTCGGCGCGTCGATCGCGACCGCCGTATCGTCGAGCGCACCTACGACCAGCTCCTGCGCCGCCTCCACGGCAACGACCTCCACTACCGGATCCTGCACGCGCTCCGCGACCTCGCGCACTACGACCACTCGGCCGCGATCTTCGTCTTCTCACCCGGCCGAGCGGCCTTCCGCATCCAGGCCGAGCAGATCGCCTGGGCCAAGGCGAAGAGCGCCCGCATCGGCGCGCTGCTGCCCGGCGAGAGCGATCACGCGCTCTTCCGCGACGGGGCGAATCATCCGCGGCTCTTCCGCTGGCGCGCGAGCGAGGAGACCTGGTACGAGAACGGCGGCGAGGACGCGGTGAAGACGGCGCCGCTCTGGCTGACGTTCCTCGATCACCACGCCGCCGACCCGCGCCGCCCGCTCGCGCGCTCCGCGGTCCTCACCCCGCTCGTCTTCGAGAGCCAGACGGTGGGGCTGCTCGCGCTCTTCGGTCTCCATCCCGCGTCGCTCGGCCGCGAGACCGCACAGGCCCTCCAGCCCCTCGCCCCGCTCGCGGCGACCGCGATCCACAACCAGATGGTCGACCAGGGGGTGGCCGACCAGGTGCTCGCCGCCGGCCGCAAGCACGCCTTCGCCGACATGGCGCGCAGCGTGGCGCATGACGTGAACAACGCGCTCGGCGTGCTCTTGCCGCGCACCGAGATGCTGCGCGAGGCGCTGGAAGAGCTGCCCGAAGCGAGCCCGCGCATGCGCGACGACGCGCAGGAGATCGAGCGGACCGCGCGCCTCTGCTCGCGCATCTTTCAAGGGCTGCTCCACTTCGCGCGCCGCTCCGCCGAGCCGGCCGGCCGCGTCGATCTTTCACGCGTGCTGCACGACGTGCTGCGCTGGTACGGGCCCGTGCTCGAAGGCTCGGGCGTGCGCTGGCGGCTCTCGATCGAGCCTCGCGTGCCTCCGGTCCACGCCTCGCCCGAGCCGCTGGAGCGCGTGATCCACAACCTGCTCGAGAACGCGCGCCAAGCTTGTCGCCGCGGCGGCCGCATCCGCATCTCGCTCTCGGCGCGCGAGGGCGCCGTTCGCGTCGCCGTCGCCGATGACGGACACGGCATCGCACCCGAGGTCCTGCCCCGCGTCTTCGAGCCCTTCTACAGCACGCGCCCGGGCGGCCACGGCCTCGGCCTCGCCGTCTCGCGCTCGATCTTGGTCGATCTCGGCGGCATGTTGCGCTTGAGCTCGCGCCCCGGAGTGGGCACGCTCGCCATCGTGCGCCTGCCTTTCGCGCGGGAGCACCAGACCCCGGAGAACGCATGAGCCGCGACGCCCTCGTCTTGCTCGTCGAAGATCAACCCGCGATGCGCGAGACGCTCCGCCGCATGCTCGAGGACGACGTGCGCGTGCTGGAAGCGAAGAGCGCCGAAGAGGCGCTCGAGCGCGCGCACGGGTTGCGCGTCGACGTCGCGGTGATCGACCTCGTGCTGCCCGGCGAGGACGGGTTCTCCCTGCTCGCGAAGATGCGGAAGCGCCCGGAGCAGACCGACGTGATCGTGATCACCGGCGACGCCTACGACGCCGACGAGAAGCTCGCGCGCGCGCTGCGCGGCGAGGCGTTCTACTTCTTGACGAAGCCCTTCGAGCGCATCGCGCTACGCACGCTGGTCGCACGCTGCTTGCATCTCCGCAGCCTGCAGAGCGACTTGAAGCGCCGGAACGCGGAGCTCGAGCGCGACTTCCGCCTCGCGCGCGAGTTCCAATCGCAGCTGCTGCCGCCGCGGCGCCAACGCGCGGGTGCGGCGCATCTCGCGGCGCTGCACCGCCCCTGCGACGATCTCGGCGGAGACTTTTTCGACGTGCGCGAGACGGCGGACGGACTGGTCTTCCTCGTCGCCGATGTCGTCGGCCACGGCGTCACCGCGGCGATGCTGGCCGGCATGCTCGCGACGACGTGGGCGCGCGCCGTGCGCGAGGGCGGCGATCTGGAGGAGATCCACCTCCGCCTCTGGGAGATGGTGCAGGAGTGGGACGACGATCGCTATCTCACCTGCTTCCTCGGGCACGTCGACCGCGAGTTCTCGCGGCTCCGCTGGATCGCGGCGGGCCATCCCCCGGCGCTGGTGCTGGGAGTCCAAGGCAGCGCCGAAGAGCTCGCGGTCGAAGCGCCGATGATCTCGCCCGCGTTTCCTTGGCTCGCGACGACGCCGAACGAACGGCCGCTCGCCGCGGGCGATCGCGTCCTCGTCCTCACCGACGGCTTGCCCGAGACGCGCAACACCGCGGGCGAGCTCTTCGGCTGGGAGCGCGTCGCCGAGGCCATCGCCGCGGCTCCCGCAGAGCAGGCGCTCGAGCGCCTCTTCGAGATGGCCGAAGCGCATCGCGCGCGGCGTCCGCGCGAGGATGACCTGACGGCGCTGCTGCTCTGGCGCGACGAGGGCTGAGCGAGCGGCTCTGGGATTTTGTTCAACGCTGCGTCGGCGAGATCCCGTGGAGAGAGCGAGTGCCCTTGCCGCGCGGCCCTCGACACGAGCGGCGCGGCGCTTCGTGCTCCCGCTGAGGTCCCGCTCATGCTCCACCCTTCCGCTCGACGCTTCGCGCTCTGCTCCTCTCTCGTTCTCATCAGCTCGACCGCCATGGCCCAAGAGGTGGCGCTCCAGATGGGCACGGCGACCTTCACGCAGACCGCGTGCGGCTCCCATAGCCCGGACTTCGTCTACGACGGCGTCACGAATCTGGAGTCGGGCTGGGCCATCGCGGTCACCTGCGCCCCCAGCGAAGACGCGTACGCCAACACGGCAGTATGGGAAACCGTCACCGATCTCGACGCCACGCAGCTCCAGTTCCTCTTCACGCAGGGCCCCACCGGGCACCTGATGGGGCGCTTCCGGGTCTCGATCACCTCCGACGACCGTTCGACCTTCGCTGACGGTCTCGACAATGGCGGAGACGTCGATGCGAGCTGGACGATCTTGAGCGCGCCGGTCGTGACGAGCGCCGCGCCCCTCAGCTTCACGGTGCTCCCCGACCAGAGCATCCTCGTCGGCGGCTTTGCCGGCTCGGCCGTCTACGACGTGACCTACACGGGCAGCTTCTCGAACGTCACCGGCATCCGCCTCGAGGTCCTGGAGGATCCGAGCCTCCCGCACAACGGACCGGGGATGCAGCCGACGAACAGCAACCTGATCCTCCTCGAGATGGACCTCTTTGCTAGCGGGACGCCCGCCGGAGAAGCGCCGCGCGACGTCGAGCTGCTCGACCTGGACGGCGACGGCGACCTCGACGCCGTCACCGCGAACGAAGGCAGCGATGACCTCGGCCTCTACCTCAACGGCGGCACGGGCTCGTTCGGCGCCAGCACTTCCGTCGCCTTGACCGTCGCCGATGCCGCGCCCGTCGCCCTCGCGCGCTGCGACCTGGACGGCGACGGAGCGAGTGACGACCTCGCCGTCGCTTGCGCGTCGTCGAGCACGCTCGTGCTGATCACGAACCCGAGCAGCGCTTCGCCAACGCGCGTCTCGCTTAGCTCCGGCGGCCAGCGCGCGTCTTGCGTCGCCGCAGGCGACCTCGATGCGAATCCCCTCGACGACGTCGTCATCGGGCGCGAAGGACTCCCCTTCTCCGGCGGCGCCGGGCTCGCGTTCTCGCGGAACGGAGCCTCCCCCGTCGAGCTCTCGATCCCATCGCCTCATCCGACGCAGGTCGTGCGCGTCGCCCTCGGCGATCTCGATGGCGATGGCGATCAAGATCTGGCCGCGCTCGCGCTCGGCGCTGCGGACGAGCTGCTGCTCTTCGCCGGCGATGGCGCCGGTTCGCTCAGCTTCGCTGGAGCCCTCGCGTTCTCGACCAGCGGCCTCGCGCAAGGGCTCTGCCTCGCCGACCTGGATCGCGATGGACGCGGCGACCTCGCCGTCGTGCAGCCACAGCTCTTCCCGCCGGCGCAGACGCTGCGCCTCTATCGCCGCACGAGCTCGGGCGCGCTCGCGACGAGCCTCTTCGCGCCCGCGCTCGACCTGCCCACCGGCGGCACCTTCGCCACCGACCTCGCGGCTGGCGACATGGAGGACGACTCGATCCCCGGCTTCCTCTCCCGCGTCGACGTAGCGCTCGCCGACGCCGGCCAGAGCTCCGTTGCGCTGCACCACGGCTTCACCGGCAGCGCGTTCAGCTCGAGCTCGAGCCCCGCAGTGGGCGCGAATCCCGTCGCGGTGGCGCTCGGCGATCTCAACGGCGACGGCTGCGACGACCTCGTCGTCGCCAACCAGGGCAGCAACGACCTGAGCGTCGTGATGAGTGCTCCGCCGGCGCTCGCGCAGAGCTTCGGCACGAGCTGCGGCGGCCCGGTGCTATCCGCCAGTGGTCAGCCGACGCTCGGCAACGCCGCGTTCGCGGTGCAGCTCTCGAACGCACGCGCCGTGGCACCCGCGCTCTTCTTCTACGCCAGCGGCGCAGGCGATCTCGCGCTACCGCCGAGCGCGTGCCACCTCTATCTCGCGGCGCCCATCGCCTCGGTGCTGCGCTTCACGAGCAGCACCGGCACGGCCTCGCTCCCCCTCGCGGTGCCGAGCTTCCCGGCACTCCTGGGCGTCGACCTCTACTTCCAGGCCGCGGTCTTCCGCAGCCCGGGCGGAGCCTTCGAGGACACGCTCGACCTGAGCGCCGGTCTGCGCTTGCAAGCCGGTAGCTAGCCCGAAGCGCGCGCGCGAAGCGGAGAATCTCCGACAGTCGCGGCGCGCGATCCCGTTCGAAGCCCTGGAGCGGGCTCGGGCTCGACCGCGTGCCAGAGCCTCGGGCCGCTCCTCCTCTCCGCCCGAGGCTCTCCGCATGCTCCGCTCCGCCCGCACCTCCTCGCTGATCGCGCTCTCGCGTTGCCTCGTGCTCCTCGCCGCGGCCAGCGGCACCGCGGAAGCACAGCTCCCGCCGTCGAAGCCGACAGACGCGGTCGCGTCGGCATCGCCGCGCCTGCCGGTCTTCTTCGTCGAGAACCGCGGGCAATGGGCCGGCGAAGCGCGCTACGCCGGCAACACCGCGGGCTACGCAGTCGCGTTCCACGACGACAGGGTCGTGCTCACGCGAGCGAACGAGAAGGGCAGCGCCACGGTCGAGCTCGCGTTCGTCGGCGCGCGCGCGAAGCCAGAGGGCGAAGACCCGCTGCGCGCGCGCGTCAGCTACTTCGTGGGCGAGCGTTCGAGCTGGCGCTCGAACTTGGAGTCCTGCGCCGCCGTGCGCTATCGCGGGCTCTGGCCGGGGGTCGACCTGCGCTTCTACGAGCATGCAGGCGCACTCGAATACGACGTGATCTTGGCGCCGGGGGCGGATCTCGCGCCTGTGGAGTTCGAGGTTCGAGGTGCAGCGGGCTTGGCGGTCGAGAGTGACGGAGGGCTTCTGCTGCGAACGGAGCTCGGCGATCTGCGGCAGGCGGCGCCGCGGACTTGGGAAGTGGCGGAGGATGGGGCGCAGAATCCAGTGCTTTCGTCCTTCGCGATCCGAGCCCCGCGGCGCTACGGCTTCGATGTGACTAATCGTGATCCTCGTGCGACGCTGATCGTCGACCCGGTTCTCACGTGGGCCACGTACCTGGGATCGAGCGGCCTCGACTGGGGCACTGGCCTCTGCGTAGATGCCAGTGGGGCCGTGTACGTGTCAGGCGCATCCTCCTTGCTTCAAGGCACCCCAGGCTCGCTTCAAGTCACGCCAGCCGGTAGCTCGGACGTATTCGTGGCCAAGCTCGATCCGGACCACTCAGGTACGACGCAGATCCTGTGGATTACATATCTCGGCGGCAGCAGTGGTGAGAGTTTTCCTCGCATCTCGCTGACTCCAACCGGAGAGCTGGCGCTCGTAGGCAGAACGGATTCGGAGGACTTTCCCCTGACATCTGGTGCTTTCTCAGGAACGGGTCAGGCCTTCCTCTCCAAGATCAGTGCCGATGGATCCACGCTGCTCTATTCCTCGCGACTCCAAGGAACGTTCAGTGCTGGAAATCTCCAGATCGAGGCGCTCGTCGTCGATCCCAACGGATCGATCTGGGTAGGAGGCGTGGCAGGCGCCGGCGACTGGCCGACTTCTCCAGGAGCCCATCAGCCATCCTACGCTGGTGCGAACGATGCGTGGATCGGACGCTTCGACCTAAGCCGCAGCGGCTCAGCCCAATTGATCTGGGCAACATACTTCGGTGGACCATACGCTGAGTTCATCTATGGCCTCGCACTTTCCCCGCACTCGCCAGACGTCATCACCTTCTGCGGTGGCACCTCGAGTGGCGCAGCTTGCCCTCGCGACTACACGACCGGCGCGTTCCTAGGCTTGAACTGGATGGTGGGGCAGTTCGACACGGCGCAATCGGGCGCGGCGCAGCGAAGATTTGTGCATGTCATCGGCAATGGGAACACCGATATCGCACGTGACGTCGCGATGACACCGGCAGGCGAGCTCTACGTCGCCGGCTCATTCGACTTCGATGAAGGTCATGTGCTGAAGATCTCTGCCAACGGCGCATCGGTGCTCGCCGATGAACTCGTGTTCAATCTGGGAACATTGACCGGCTCGGCGATCTCGGATCTGTTCGTCTCTAACGATGGCACGGTCACAGTCGTCGGAACCACCGGACACGCCGCCGCGCTCTCTCCAACGCCCGACGCGGTTCAATCGGTACATGGAGGATTCCTCGACTCCGTGATCTGCCAGATGGATGCAACGCTCGCGGTCCTTCGCTACGCCACCTACTTTGGCGGCCCGGCTCAGGAGACCACGTCGGGTAGCTGTGCGCAGCTATCGGGCAGCACGCTGACGCTTCTAACGAATTCCTACGGTGCAGGTTCTCCAGTCCTGAATCCTTATCAGAGCTCATTTCAAGGAGGCGTCCTCGACTTGCATCTCTCACGCTTCGAGCTCCCGTTCGGAGGTGATGCCGGACCGGGGCTTGCTCCCCGCGACCTCGCCCTCCTCGACCTCGACGCCGACGGCGACCTCGACGTAGCGACCGCGAACGAAGGCTCCGACGACCTGAGCCTGCGCACGAACGACGGCCAAGGGGCTTTGAACACCGAACTCATGGTCGCGCTCACCGCCGCCGACGACGCTCCCATCGCGCTCGCGAGCTGCGACCTCGACGCCGACGGCGCGCGCGATGACCTCGCCGTCGCGTGCGCGGCGTCCAGCACCCTCGTCCTCGTGACGAACCCGAGCAGCGCTTCGCCGACGCGCCTCTCGCTCGCCGTCGCGGGCCAGCGGCCCTCCTGCGTCGCCGCGGGCGATCTCGACGCGGATCCGCGCGACGATCTGATCGTCGGACGCGAAGGCTTGCCGCTCTCCGGCGGCGCGGGACTCGCCGTCGTGCGAAACGGCGGCGCCGCGATCGATCTCGCAATCCCCGCACCCCATCCGACGCAGATCGCGCGCGTGGCGCTCGGCGACCTCGACGGCGATGGCGACCTCGATCTCGCGGCGCTGGCGCGCGGCGGCAGCGACGCCGTGCTGCTCTTCGCCGGCGATGGCGCGGGCGCGCTCGTCTTCGCCGGCTCGCTCGCGCTCGCGAGCTCCGGCCTCGCGAGCAGCCTCGCCCTCGCCGACTTGGACGGCGACGGTCGAAACGACCTCGCCGCGGTGCAACCCGCGCTCTTCCCGCCCGCGCAGACGCTTCGCGTCTTCCGCCGCACCAGCACCGGACCGCTGAGCCCCGCGCTCTTCACCCTCGCTCCCGACCTCGCGACCTCGGGCACTCTCGCCATCGACCTCGCCGTCGGCGACGTGGAAGGCGACTCGATCCCCGGTCAGCTCGCGCGACTCGAGCTCGCGCACGCGAACGCCGGCGACGGGACGGTGACGCTGCGCCACGGCTACACCGGCAGCGCGTTCCTCTCGAGCTCGAGCCCCACCGTCGGCACGAACCCCGTCGCCGTGGCGCTTGGCGATCTGAACGGCGATGGCTGCGACGACCTAGTCGTCGCGAACCAAGGCAGCAACGACGTGACCGTCGTGCTCTCGACGCCGACGTCGCTCGCGCAGAGCTACGGCGCGACTTGCGGTGGTCCGTTGATCGCGGCGCTGGGCTCACCCACGCTCGGCAACAGCGCCTTCGCCATCGAGCTCACCGGAGGGCGCGCGTTCTCACCGGCGCTCTTCCTCTTCTCGTCGACGCCGGTCGACCTCCCGTTGCCGCCGAGCGCCTGCAACCTCTACCTCGGCGCGCCGCTCTCCTCGCTGCTCCGCTTCACGAGCGGGAGCGGGCGAGCGGTGCTGCCCATCGGCATTCCGAATTGGCCCGCGCTGCGCGGCGTGGACCTCTACTTCCAGGGCGCCGTCTTCCGCAGCCCCGGCGGCGCGCTCGACGGCACGCTCGATCTCAGCGATGCGCTGCGCGTGCAGGTGGGCTCCTGAGGCGGAGCGCTCGCTCCACGCAGCACCCCGGCAAGCGTCGGTAGCGACCGGCGGACGCGCTCTGTCGATGCGCCCCCCGAGCGGTCGGTAAGAAGAGAAGCCTGCTCGATCCTTCCATCTCCGAGGTCGTGCGAGCAGCGCTCGATCTGGGTTCCTATGGCAAATCGGAAGGCCAATCCCGTTCGGAGGACGAGCCTCCCACGCTCGGCCGCATCGGCGGCCAGTAGGGGCGGCTCTCATCGATCGCGGACTCCTCGTGCCAGGAGACCGCGGTCTTCCTTATCCCTGACGAAGATGGATTCCGATGAACGCGCCGATGATTACGATGCGCAGCTCAGCGCTGGCCGCCGCTCTAGTTCTCGTGAGTGGCCACGGAGAAGCGCAGGGGACGGCGAGCCTCCTGCTCGACATCCGTCCCGGAGCTTCGAGCTCCAACGTGAACGCCATGATCGGGGGCGATGACGCGGTCTACTTCTTGGCGACCACCGGCTGCTCACCGAGCTGCACCGGAGGCCTCTTCCGTTCCGATGGGACGACGGCCGGGACGTATCAGGTCAGCTTCCCTGGCCAGACCGGGACACCTCGTTCGCCGCTGCTATACCACCAAGGCCGCCTCTTCTTCGGCGGAGCGACCGCCGCGACGGGTCAGGAGCTCTTCGTGGCCGTGGGTGGCACGGCGACGCTCGTCCGCGACATCGCGCCAGGGACCGCGTCCTCGTCGTACCGCGACCTGACTGCGGGCCCGGGCGGAGTGATCTATTTCTTCGCACAGGAGGCCAGCAGCGGCCTGGAGCTCTGGCGCACCGATGGCACTCCGAGCGGCACGCTGCTCGTGAAGGACATCCAGCCCGGCCCCACCTCCGGCATCCGCAACCCGCTCACGCCGAACGGCAAGTATCTCGTCCCTTACGAGGGCCACGTCTACTTCGAAGCGACGGATGGGATGAGCGGCTATGAGCTCTGGCGCTCCGATGGCACGAACGCGGGCACCGTGCGCGTCGCCGACCTCCAGTCCGGCAGCGGTAGCTCGAGCCCGCAACATCTCACCTCCGCGAACGGTCTCCTCTACTTCACGGCGACGACGACGGCCGCCGGACACGAGCCATACGCCTTCGACGGAACGAGCGTGATCTCGCTCGGCGACCTCTACGTCGGAACCAACGGCTCCATCCCGATCCCCGGGTCAGGCGGCACGAGCTTCGTCGAAGCCAACGGAACGGTCTTCTTCACGGCGCGGAACTCCACCAACGGCTACGAACTGTGGAAGACCGACGGCACGGCCAGCGGCACGAGCGAGGTGATCGACCTCTTCCCCGGCTTCGATGGCTCCTTCCCGGGGAGCTTTGCCAACCTCGGTGACCTGCTCCTCTTCCAAGCCGAAGACGACGGGTCGTTCGGGCGCTATCCCTTCCGCAGTGACGGCACCGCGGCGGGAACGACTCGACTGAGCTCGACTCTGATCCAGACGGGCCAGATCTTCGCTCTGCAAGGTGCGCAGCGCGCCGTCTTCACCTCGGGCAGCCTCAGCACGCAGCTCTATCGCACCGATGGCACGTCCGCGGGGACCGTGCTCCATCAAACGCTGCGAGCCGGCGGATCCTCCCAGCCCGGGAGCTATCTCGCCTGGCGCGACAAGATCTTCTTCACCGCCGACAACGGCGCGACCGGCCTGGAGCCCTGGGTCATGTCGAGCATGGCCTATTCGCAACCGTTCGGCTTCGGCTGCGCCGGCACGGGTGGACTCGTTCCCCGCATCGAGAGCGGCGCTGCGCCGACGCTCGGCAACAGCAGCTTCCGCATCGAGCTCGATCGCGCGTTGCCCTTCGCTCCGGCGTTCTTGGGCATGGGCTTCGTGCCCTTCGACTTCGCGATCGGCGGGGGTTGCAGCCTCTACTTCCTGCCCCCGCCGTTCCCGTTCTTTCCGACGACGACCGACGCGAACGGGGAAGCCGCAATCACCATCCCCATCCCGAACCTCTTCCTCTACGAGGGGCTCGTCATGGACACGCAGTACTTCGTCGTCGATCCGCTGGGAGCGCTCTCGGGGCTGGCGTTGAGCGGCGGGCTGCGAACCGTCTTGCAATTCCAGTAGGGGTCGCCTGCCGCTGCCGGGCATCGTTCCCCTGCGAGGACGCTCGACCGAGAAAATCGGGATCGCCCGCGTGACCTCGGATGCGCGCGTGCGTCGAGCGAGGAACAGCAGACCCGAACGCCGCTATCGCGCAGCGTCTCGCCTGCTGGATCCCAGGCGACGAGTGCGAGATCGTGCAGGTGCGCTCTCGTCGCGGAGACGAAGGTGCCCTTTCATGAAAGCTCGATCCCGATCGTTCTGGCGCACGTTCCGCTGCGTCGCGCTGGCTCTCGTTCCGCTCACATCCGCCGCAGCCCAAGATCCCCTCCCGCGCGTCGTGCGATCCGCGGCTTCGCTCGCGGACTGCACGTGTCCGATCGCGCTGCGCGAGGAGCCGAACGCGCGGCTCTGCAACGGCTCGGACCGCCTCGAGCAAACCGCGTCGCACTCGAACGGCAGCGGCATCGTCTGCTCTTCGCTGAGCCTGCTCGATGTCGAAGAGGAGGCCGGGCGCTGTGCGCTCGCGGGCGGCCGATCGAGCTGCTCCTCGGAGGAGCTGAAGCCCTGCGTCGCGCGCTACAAGTTCGCCTTCGCCGCACACGCCAACGCATGCCATGCGGCGCCCACGAACGGCTTCTGGATCTCGAGCGCGCAGCGACCGCATCTGCGCGTCTTCCGCTCCGTGGGCACCGAGATCCAGATCGCGATCGCGCTGCGCCCGCGCTGCGGAGCGTGCGCCGATCACACGCTCGTGGTCGCGCTGCCCGACGGCGCGAACGGCGGTCCGGGCACGGTGCTCTATCGCTATCAAGTCGCGGCGGACTGCGGTCTCTGCGCCGCACGCAGCGCCGCGACCACCAGCAGCGGGAGCGCGCCGTGCGTGCGCTGAGCGTGGTCGGGCTGGCCGTGCTCGGCGCGACCCTCGGCGCGCTCCTCCTCGGGCGAGTCCAGAGCGATGCACCAGCCGAGCTCGGCGCGACGCTGCCGAGCGGCGCGATCGGCGCGAACGCGCCTGCACCTCTCGACCGATGGGCCCAGCGCTCCACGCAGAGTCGTGCGACCGACGTAGCGCAGGCGCTCCCGAGCGACGATCTCGCGAACGACTCGGCCGCCCCGGGGAGCGCCGAGTCGCTCGACGCACTGCAGCGCTTGGCTCTGGGCCCGCTCTCCGCCGCGGAGAAGGCGCCCCTCTACGAAGAGGAGATCCGCCGGCTCGCCGAGCTCCGGCGCGCCTGGAGTGCCCTCGACCAGGCCGCGCAAGACGAGCGCACCCACTGGGAGCGGCTCGAGTTGCGCAGCGACGAGCTGCGCATGCTCGCCACCCTCGAGCTCCTCGATCGCGACGAGTACGCGGTGTTCCCCGAGGAGAATCCGGGCGTCGAGCGCATCGGGCGGCTCGCCGGGCGCTACGGCCTGCGCGTCGCGACGAAGGACGGCGCGCCGGTGAAGGTGATCTATCCCTACGCCGCCGAGCGCTTTCCCTTGCTCGCCGAGCTCGTGCCCCTGCGGCGCGCGGCGGAAGTCGCGGCGCAGGAGGCCCTCGTGCGGGAGTTCGCGGCGTTGCCGCTCGATCGCCGCGCGCACTTCCGCGCGCTCTGGGAGCAACCGCAGCTCGCCTCCGGAAACGAGCACGAGGCCTTCCTCCTGCGTTACGCGGGAGTCGGCCTCGAGCTCGATGCGGAGCGCTTGCTCCTCGTGCGCCCCTGAGCGCGCGCAGCGTCGCTGCGCCCGCGTCATCGCGTGCGGATCAGACGCGAACGCGCAGCCCCTTGTACCACTCGACCGTTCGCGCGAGTCCCTCGCGCACGTCGACGCTCGGCTTGTAGCCGAGCTCGTTCTTCGCGCGGGTGATGTCGGCCAGCGAGTGCTTGATGTCGCCCGCGCGCTCCGGCGCGTAGATGGGCTCGAGATCGCTGCCGGTGAGCTCGCGCAGGATCTCGACCAGCTCGTTCAGCGAGATGCGCTTGCCGCCGGCGATGTTGTACATGCTGCCGGGCGGGACGTCGGCCTCGCACGCGCGCAGGTTCGCCTGCACGGTGTTGGCGATGTAGTTGAAGTCGCGCGTGTGCTCGCCATCGCCGAAGATCTTCGGGCGCTTCCCGTCGAGCAGGAGGTTCGCGAAGATCGCGATGACACCCGTGTACGGGCTATCGAAGACCTGGCGCGGGCCGAAGACGTTGAAGTAGCGCAGCGCGACGGTGTGCAGGCCGTAGCAGAGCGCGAAGCTCTTGCAGTAGAGCTCGCCGACGAACTTCGTGACGCCATAGGGCGAGATCGGCCCCTCGCGCATCGTCTCGACCTTCGGGAGCTCGGGCGTCTCGCCGTACGCCGAGGACGACGCCGCGTAGACGAAGCGCTTCACCTTGTGGTGCTTCGCGGCCCACAGGAGATTGAGCGTGCCGTCGACGTTGGCGGAGTTCGAGGTCAGAGGATCCTCGACCGAGCGCGAGACCGAAGGGATCGCCGCTTGGTGCAGGACGTAGTCGACGCCGTCGACGGCGCCCATCACGGCGCGCAGGTCGCGGATGTCGCCGCGGACGATCTCCACGCGCTCCCCGTGATGCGCGAGGTTCTCGGCGCGCCCCGTCGAGAAGTCATCGAGCACGCGGACGTGGCCGCCGCGGCGCACGATCTCGTCGACCAGGTGGGATCCGATGAAACCGGCTCCGCCGGTGACCAGGTACGTAGCCATGATTCTCCTCCGCGCGGTTCGTCCCGCGCGTGTGCGTAGCGTACGCCACGCCGCGGTCGAGCCCCACCTGCTTCGGCAGGTTGGGGGAGCGGCTTGAACGCCGGCCGGTCCGACCGAGAAGGAGCCTCGCGCCGCGCCGCAGAGACGCCGCGGCGCGCTGGCGGAGCGCCCCCCCTTTGGCTAGGCTGCTCCGCCATTTCTCCGGACCACGCCGCTCCGCCTCCATGTCCCGCACCCTGGCCCCGACCGCCGAGATCCCGCCCATGCAGAACGCCGGCACCGTAGCTCTACCGGGAAGCATGACCTGCCTCGTGAAGGAGCGCCTGGAAGAGCCGGGCGTGTTGCTCACCCGCCGCCCCGTGCCGAGCCTCCAGTCCGAGACCGATGTCCGCATCAAGGTGTGGGCGACGGCGATCTGCGGCACCGACAAGCACATCTTCAACTCGGAGCACGGCACCATCGCCGCGATGAAGCCGAAGACCGGCGCGTACCAGCCGGTCGTGATCGGGCACGAGTTCTGCGGCACGGTCGAGTCGGTCGGGTCCGGCGTGACCTCGCTGCGCCCGGGCGACTACGTGACGGCGGAGATGCATCTCGTGTGCGGCCGCTGCTACGCCTGCCGCACCGGCAATGCGCACGTCTGCACCGAGACGCGCATCAAAGGCCTGCACGACGACGGCTGCTTCGCGCAGTACGTCGTGCTGCCCGAGAGCAACGTGATCCTGCTCGGCCGCGACCGCGACACCTCGAAGGTCCCGCCGCAGATCGCGGCGTTCCTCGACGCGATCGGCAACGCCGCGCACACCGTGCAGTCGATCACCGCGACGGCGCACTCGGTCGCCGTGCTCGGCGCCGGTCCGATCGGCCTCGCCGCGGTCGCGTTCCTGCGCACCATCGGCGCGAGCAACATCCTGGTGACCGATGCCGCGAATCCGAAGGCGGGCTTCGGCTCGGAGCTCGTGCAGCAGCGCCTGAAGCTCGCGAAGGAGCTCGGCGCGGATCACGTCTTCGATGTGGCCGACCCGGCGCAGCACGCCGAGTTCAAGAAGGTCGCGCTCGCGCAGCCCCACGGCGGCGTGGATGCCGTGATCGAGATGTCGGGCTCCTACCGCGCCTACGAGGACGCCTTCGACATCCTGCGCATGGGCGGCGAGATGGCGCTGCTCGGCCTGCCGAACGGCGAGATGAAGCTCGACTTCTCGCGCCGCGTGATCTTCAAGGGCATCACGCTGCGAGGCGTCATCGGCCGGCGCATGTACTCCACCTGGTACTTCATGCTCGACCTGATCGCGTCGCAGCGCTCGGGCCTGCGCGAGAAGCTCCAGCGCATCGTCACGCACCCCGACCTCTCTCTCGAGCAGCACGGCCAGGGCTTCGACGCGATCAATCGCGGCGCGGGCCTGAAGGTCGTGATGTACCCGAACGGCCTTTCCGGCTGATCCTCCTCCCCACCGCTGCCGGAGCTCCCGCTCGATGTCCGCCGACCTCTACGCCTCGATCGATCGCGAGCTCGCGCTCGCGCACCAGCAGAAGACCTTCAAGTACGAGACGCCGCTCAGCGGACCGACCGGCGGCCACGCCCGCGTCCTCGGCCGCGACATGGTGATGCTCGCGGCGAACAACTACTTGGGGCTCGCGAACCACCCGAAGCTGATCGAAGCGTCGATCGAAGCCACGAAGCGCTTCGGTTACGGGCTCGCCTCGGTGCGCTTCCTCTGCGGCACGCAGGACTTGCACCTCGAGCTCGAGCGGCGCCTCGCGCGCTTCCTCGGCGCCGAGGACACGATCCTGTTCTCCTCGTGCTGGGCGGCGAACGAAGGCGTCTTCAACGCGCTGCTCGCGAACGACTTCGGCGCGCCGGCCGGCAGCTACAAGGACGCGATCTACTCCGATCGCCTGAACCACGCGTCCATCATCGACGGCATCCGCCTCTGTCGGCAGATCGCCAAGGGCTGCGACTTGCGCGCCTACCGTCACATGGACCTCGCGCACCTGGAGGAGCTGCTCGCAGCGGATGACGGCGCGGGCTATCGCTTCCGCATCGTCGTGACCGACGGCGTCTTCTCCATGGAAGGCGACATCGTGCCGCTCGATCGCCTGTACGCCATCGCGCGTCGGCACGGCGCGTTGGTCATGGTCGATGACTCGCATGCGACCGGCCCGGTCGGCCCGACGGGCCGCGGCACGCCGGAGCTCTTCGGCCTGCACGGCCAGATCGACATCTTGACCGGCACGCTCGGCAAGGCACTCGGCGGCGCCGCCGGCGGCTACATCGCCGGCAAGAAGAACCTGGTCGATTTCCTGCGCCAGAAAGGTCGCCCCTACACCTTCTCGAACTCGCTGCCGCCCGCGATCGTCGGCGCGACCATCGCCGCGATCGACCTGATCGAGCAGGACCCCGGCATCGTCGAGAGCTCGCGCAAGAACACCGCGTTCTTCCGCCACGGCATCGAGGCGGCGGGCTTCACCACGCTCGAGGGCTCGCATCCGATCGTGCCGGTGATGCTCGGCGAAGCCGCCGTCGCGCAGGACTTCGCGAAGGCGCTCCTCGAGGAGAACGTGTACGTGAAGGGGCTCTGGTATCCGGTCGTGCCGCAAGGCGAAGCGCGTCTGCGCTGCCAGATCTCGGCGGCTCACACGCAGCCGGAGCTCGAGCACGCGATCCGCGCCTTCACCGCGGTCGGACGGAAGCTCGGCGTGCTCGGGCACTGAGAGGCGCGGCGTTTCGTCGCCGCACGAGCGGCCCTTCCGAATTCACCTGGGCCCATCGAAGACCGCGGCTACGATTCCTCGAGCGTCGCGCGCACTCCTGAGCGCGACCTGCTTCCCGACAGAGCTTCGAACGCCGCGCTCCCCCCACGAGCGACGCGCGTCCCCCCTTCCCATGCGCCCTTCTCCTAGCGCGAGCCCGCGGAGCAAGTCCTCCCGCGTGCTCGTCGCGCTCGCGGCTGCGATCTCCATCAGCGCTCTCTTGCGCCCTCTGCTCTGGTCCGAGAGCGACGTCGCGCATGCCAGAGAGCGCTTCGTGCAGCCGATGGCGCACGAGCCCGGAACGGAGCCGTGCGCTCCGCAGGTGAACGCTTCCGCCGTGAACGCTTCCGCCGTGATCGCACCGGCCGCGATCGAACCGGCCGCGATCGAACCAGCCACGATCGAATCAGCATCGCCGCGGGAGACCGAGAGAGCCACCGCGACCGATGCCGGAAGGCGCGTCGAAGCGCGCGTGAAAAGAAACGTGGCCCCGAACCGGGAACGCCCCGGCCAGGGCCACGTGCCTCCCAGGGATGCGTGAACATCCCGTCCAGACCTACGGGCGAACTCGGTCGAGCGCTCCTGCGCGACCAGGAATTTCTCAGCGCATAGCTTCGCCCTCCGGATCGAGAGCTTCGCGGAGACCGAAGCGGACGTGATGGAACGCGCTCGTCGCGAGCGCGAAGCAGAGCGCCGTGGGGACGAGCCGCGTCGGGATCGCGAGCCGCAGCAACGCGCCGCCTCGGGGCGACGGTTCTCTTGGGCGGAGGATTCGCTGGAGCTCATGGCACGAGGCGCCCGCGAAGGACGGCGGTGCGTGCCCAGGTCGGCGAGCCAGGGGCCTCCGGGCGCGATTGCAAACCCGCGCGAGATGGGATGGAATGCCCGCGGTCCCCACGCCCCGTTCACGAGCTCGAACCCACCCGGATGGATTTCGCGATCGCCAGGAAGCTCGTGTCCGAGGAAGTGGAGAGCCTCCTCGAGCTCCTCGCGATGGAGCAAGAGGACGCGCTCGCGCTCCAGACGAAGCTCCGGAACTTCCTGCCGACCAAGCTCGCGACCGCCGCGGGCGAGCTCGCCGAGCTGCGCCGCCGGGCCTGCGCCAAGTTCGCCCTCGCGCCGAAGATGTACTTCACGCGCGACGCTCTCGAGGTCGCCTCCTCCGACGCGACGGCGGCCTATCACGCCGAGCGCATGAAAGGGCTCGCCTCGGTGTTCGACCCCTGCTGCGGGATCGGCTCCGACGCCATCGCCATCGCACGCCACACCGAGGTCCTGGCGGCCGACGCGGATCCCGCTCGCGTGCTCTTCGCGAAAGCGAACGCCGCCGTCCACGGCGTGCGCTTCGCTCACTTCTGGTCGGCGGAGGTCGAGCGCATCGCCCCGCCCGCCGAAGGCCTCTTCCTCGACCCGGCCCGGCGCGAAGGGCGCCGCCGGACGCGCGATCCGGAGGAGTGGTCTCCGTCGCCGACGACCTTCGTCGATCTGGTGCAGCGCTATATCAACGTCGCGATCAAGGCCGCGCCGGGCATCGAGCCGGAGGAGATCGCTCCGGCCGGCGTGCCCTACGAAGCGGAGTTCCTGAGCCACAAGCGCGAGTGCAAGGAGCTCGTCCTCTGGTTCGGCTCGCTGCGGCGAGGCACGCGGCGCGCGACCATCTTGAAGGACAGTGGTCCGATCACGATCGAGGGCGATCCCGCGCAGCTCCCGCCGCTCGTCGAGCGCGAGCCCGAGGTCGGTTCGTTCATCCTCGAGCCCGATGCGGCGCTGATCCGCTCCGGGCTGCTGGCGCTCCTCGCGGCCCCCGCCGGTCTCTCCCTGCTCGATCCCGAGATCGCCTTCGTGCACGGCCCGCTGCCGAAGAGCACGCCCTTCCTCCGCCCGTTCGAGATCCTCGGCATCTCGCCGATGGACACGCGGAAGGTCCGCGCGCTGCTGAAGAAGCACGACATCGGGCGTCTCGTGGTGAAGAAGCGCGGCCACCCGTCCGACGCCGACACGCTGCGCCGCGCCCTGCAGAGCGATTGCCCGGGCGAGGGCACGCTCATCGTGACTCGCCAGGGCGAGTCCCACCTCGCGCTCCTCGTGAGCGAGGTCATGGCGAAGGCCTGAGAGGCCGGGCTGAATTCGGGCTCACGGCCCGCGCTCGTATGGCGGAGCGGCGCCCGACGGCCTTGCCGCTCGCGCTCGAGTGATGCGCGCTCGCTGCCTGGGCCCTCCGGAGTCAGCGCCGTTTTTTTTGAGAACTCGCGCGCCCGCTTTCGCGCTCTTCTTCCCGATCAGCGCACCCGCGACGGATCCGCTGGAGCCGCGCGTCATCCGCCACCGAGGAGCTCGGCTCCCGCGTCGCGAAAGTCGCGCTCAAGCTCCCGCAGATCTCGCCCGATGGTCTGCCAGCTCGATCGCGTTCGACGCCGTTCCGCACCGCGACACCAACTTCGGCAGTGCACGCGCATCGACGACGAGCTGACACAGAACTCCGCGAGGTGATCGAGATGCGTTCGCTCCGAATCCCCATCGTTCCGCTCGAAGGCAGCCCGCTCTTCCCCGGCTGCGAAGCCGTCGTCGAAAGCGACCGCGCCTACATCGAGCGCCTCCGCACCCATGCGCCGACCCCGCGCGACGTGGTCGCCTTGGTGACCTGGGACCGCAACATCTCGGACACCCCGACTCCCGCCGCCGTGCGCACGCGCGGCGTCATCGCTCGCATCGCCGTCCTGCCTTACGAAGGAGATCGCGCCGTGGTCGTCGTCGAGGGCTCGGAAGCGATCCAGCTCTCCTCGATCGAGATCGGCGAAGACGGCGTGCTGCACGGCATCGCCGAGAGCGTCGCGGCGCCGGTCGCGCACCGCGCACCGCGCGCTGGCTAGCGAGCGAGCCACTCCACCGAACACTTCTCGTGCTCCTGGCCATGCGCCGGGAGCGCCCGCGATCGGGTCGCACCTCCTCCGGTGCGACCCGCGTTCGTTCCAGGGGAACGCAGGTCCGAGAGTCTCGGATGCGCGCGCGCTGCGGTTAGGATCCCCTGCGCATGCGTATCCTCCCGCGCGTTCCGCCTGCGCTGCTCGCCTTGTGGTCGATCTACGCCCTCGCGGCGGCGCTCGGCTACGCGGCGGCGTTCCGCGAGCCGAAGCGCACCGCGATCACGCGCTCCGCCCCGCGCACGTCGGAGAACGCGCCGCGCGCGTCGGCCGTCTCGCGAGAGTCCGCTCTGGCCGAGCCCGCGCAGTGGTCCCAGCTCGCTCCCGCGCCAGAGTTGGCCCCAAGCTACTTGCCCCCCGGAGCACCGGCGTTCTCCGCGCGCGAAGCAGCGCTCGGTGCGCGGCTCTTCCTGGAGCCGTGGACCGCGGGTGCCAGGACCTGCGCGAGCTGCCACGTCCCGGAGTGGGGTTTCGGCGATGGCGCTGGCGCGGTGCCGCCGCTGCTCGATCTCGCCGCGCGCGCGGCGTATCGAAGCGCCGAAGGTTGGTCGACGCTCGAGGCGCGCGTCGCGCGCGCGATCCTCTCGGAGCACGAGCTCTTCGCCGCGCCGAACGCCGCGGATCGAGCGCTGGCCTCCTTCGCCGAGAGCAGCGCCGCGAACGAGAGCAGCGAGGAGATCGGCGGACCCGCGCGCGCCCTCGCCGTGTTCCTGGCACTCCAGCGCAGCGGTCCCTCCGCGTTCGATCGCGCCCGCGCGGGAGCGTCGCCGGAGCTCAGCGAGCTCCAGCAGCGCGGTCGGCAGTACTTCGAGGGCGCGAGCGGCTGCGCGCGCTGTCATCCCGCGCCGGAGTTCCCCGTCGTTGGCGGCAGCACGCTGCGCGACCTGGAGCTCCGCCCGCCGTACGCGTCTCCGCGCTGGCGCACGCTGCGCGAAGTGCTCTCGCAGCACGAGACGAGTGCACCTCGCGCTCCCGAAGAGCTCGCCGCGCTCGAAGCCTTCCTCCGCTCTCTCGGCAGCGAGCGCAGCTTCCCCTTCCTCCCCGAGCGCGCGCCCGCGCTCTCCACTCCGCGATGAACCACGATCCGCAAGAGCCTCCTCCGTCGTTCGCCCCGCCCTGGGATCGCCGCCGCAAGGAAGAGCGCGAGGAACGCGATCTATCGCCCTACGCCGTGCGCTCTTCGCGGTCGCGCGGTCGCCGCGTCCCCGAGGAGCCGGATGAGCTTCGCACCGCGTTCGAGCGCGATCGCGATCGACTCATCCACTCCAACGCGTTCCGCCGCCTCCAGTACAAGACACAGGTCTTCGTCTACCACGAGGGCGACGCCTACCGCAGCCGCCTCACGCACACGCTGGAGGCGCTGCAGGTCGCGCGCTCCATCGCCTCCGCGCTGGGCCTCAACGAGACGCTGGTCGAAGCGATCACGCTGGCGCACGACCTCGGCCATCCTCCGTTCGGACATCGCGGCGAGGACGCGCTGCATCGCCTGATGAAGGACCACGGGGGCTTCCGCCACAACCTGCAATCGCTGCGCGTCGTCGATTGGCTCGAGCGGCGCAGCGCGAGCTCGCGCGGATTGAACTTGAGCTTCGAAGTGCGCGACGCGCTCTTGAAGCGCCCCGTCGAACGCGAGGGGACGGAGTTCGATCCGCACTCGGGGCCGATGCTCGAAGCGCAGGTGATGGACCTCGCCGACTCGACGGCCTACAACCACCACGACGTCGATGACGGCCTGCGCGCGCGCATCTTGCTGGTCGAGGACTTGGAGAAGTTGGCGCTCTGGCGCCGCGCGAGCGAGCACGTGGCCCAGCACGAGCCCGCGGCGACGGGCTCGATGCGCATCCGACGGATCGTCGGCGCGCTGATCCGCCTCTGCATCCGCGACCTCGTGCAGCACTCCTCGCAGCGGCTCGCGCGCCTCGCACCGCAGAGCCCCGATGAGGCCCGGCGCCTGAGCGAGCCCGCGATCGCCAACTCACCCGAGATGGCCGCGGAGATCCTCGAGCTGCAGCGCTTCCTCTTCCACACCTTCTACCGCCATCATCGGTTGAACCAGATGGCGGCGCGCGCGACGCGCATCCTCAGCGTGCTCTTCGAGTCCTACGTCGCCGACCCCACGTCGATGCCTCCGACCTACGAGGAGTGGGCCCGCGAAGTCGGCGTCCCCCGCGCGGTCTGCGACTACGTCGCCGGGATGACCGATCGCTACGCCGAGCAGGAGTACGGGCGCTTCTTCCTGCCGGGGGCCTGAACTCGCGTTCGCTCCGGTGGCGGCATCAGCGAGGCTGCGTCTGGTCGAGGAAGCTCCGCACGATGGAGAGCACTCGCTCGAGATCGCTGTTCGACTCGCGGAAGGGATGGGACGCGCCGAAGCTGTGGCCCGTCTTCTCCAGCAGCACGAAGCGCGTGCCGATCTTCGGCGCGTGATGATAGAGATCCTCGGCCTCGGCGATGCCTACGCCTTGGCTCTCCTCCCCGTGTACCAGCAACAGAGGGACGGAGAGGCGCGCGACGGCGGAGGCGACGGAGAAACGCGCCCGCTGCGCGCGCAGATCCGCGAGCCAGCCGGGGTAGATCCTGCGCGCAGGTGCTGCGCCGTTGGGCAAGTCGAGAAAGCCGTGGCGCTCGAGCTCGCGCTCGTCGGCCGGGCCGAAGCGATCGAGCGTCGCCATGCTGGAGAGGCCGACCAGCGCGAAGCAGCCCGGGTTCTCGCCGGCGTGCAGGATCGCCAGGGCAGCCCCCATCGAGTGTCCGACGAGGGCGACTCTCCGCGCGTCGATGCGCCCTTCGCCGAGCTCGCCGCGCTCCAAGGCGCCGCGAAGGAGCGCCAGATCCGCGAGCATGCTGCTCGGCGTCAGCGCGCGCGCGAGCTCGGGATCGACGACGACGCCGTCCCCGTTCTCCGAGAGCCCCGCGTGTGAGGCATCGAAGGAGATCGCGGCGTAGCCGCGCTGCGCGAGGGCCTGCGCGAGGTAGCGGTAGAAGCCCCACTCCTTGAACTTGAGCCAGCCGCCGATCAGGAGCACCGCCGGAACCGGCGCCGCGCCCTGCGCCGGCGGCAACACGAGCTCGCCGCGCAGCGCGGGGCCGGTGTGCGTGCGGAGCACGAAGGCCGTGCGACCGAATCGACCGGTGAGCTCCGGCTCCAAGGTCCTCTCGTGCGGCATGGTGAACTGCGTCGGTGGATGAGTAGGGCCAAGCGCTGCAAGACAAGAAAGGACTCGCGGAGCGCAAGGTATACTGCGCCCCTCGCGCGGCGGGAAGCGCCGGGAGCCCTTCAGGATGACCGTCGCCGACGACGCCGAGTTCCGTGCCTTCACCGCCAAAATCGAAGCGCTGGCCGCCACCGTGCTGCCCGCGCCAGAGCTGTTGCGCAAGGCCCTGACGCATGCCTCGGCCGAGGCGGATGAGTTCGAGAACAACGAGCGCTTGGAGTTCCTCGGCGATTCGGCGCTCGGGCTCGCGGTGACGCATCTCCTCTACGACGCGTTGCCCGCGGCGCGCGAAGGCGATCTCACGGAGCGCCGCGCGCATCTCGTATCGCGCCGCACGGCCGCGGCGGTGGCGCGTCGACTGGGCTTGCCCGAAGTTCTGGCCACGGGCCGCAGCCTCGGCGGCAAGACCGCGCTCTCGCCGACGCTCTTCGGCAACGCGCTCGAAGCCCTCGTCGGCGCGATCTATCTGCAAAGTGGCTTCGAGCCCTGCCTGCGCGTGGTCTCGGCGGTCTACGGCCCCGAGATCGAGGCGATCCTCGCTCGAGGCATCGAACGCAACGAGAAGATGCTGCTCCAAGAATGGACGCAGCGCGTCGCGAGCGCGCTGCCGACGTACCAACTGCTCGGCCAAGGCGGGCCGCCCTTCGCGCGCGCCTTCCACGTCCGCGCGGAGATCGAAGGGCGCGCGTTCCCGACCGCTTGGGGGCGCACGAAGCGCCAAGCCGAGCGCCTCGCCGCGCGCGAGGCTCTGCGCGTCCTGCGCCGCGAAGGCGCGATCGATCCGGCCGAGCTCGCGTTGAGCGGCGATGGCCTCGACGGCGCGGAGGGCGACGCGTGAGCGCGGAACGCGCCTTTGGGTGGCTGGCCGAAGCGCGAAGCGCGCTCTCGCGGCATCCCTTCGCTCTCGCCGCGCGCGATCGCCTCACGGCGACCTCGGCCCCGCCGGGGAGCTTGCGCGTCGGCGGGCTGCACGGCGCGTCGCAGGCGCTGCTGCTCGCGGCCCTAGCACCCCTCGATCAGCCGCTGCTCGTCGTGGCGCCCACGGACGACTTGCGCGAAGAGCTGCTCGAGGCCCTCTCGCGCCTCGCTCCGGACGTGCGCCTGCTCTCCTTCCCCGGCCGCGAAGGGCGCGGCGCGCGCGCGAGCTCCGAGCGCGACGCGCGGGCGGTGCGCGAGCGGCTCGCCACGGCCGAGCGCCTGCGCGCCGGAGAGCTCGATCGCGCGTGGATCCTGAGCTCGGTGCAAGCGCTCCTCGAGCCGCTGCCCTCCGCTCGCGCGGCGCGCGAGGATCGCCTGCAACTCGCGGTCGGCGGTCACCTCGACGAGCGGGCCCTCTTCGCGCGCCTCCTCGAGCTCGCGTACGAGCGCGTGCCGCAAGTCGCCTCCGCCGGGGAGTTCGCGCGCCGCGGCGATGTGATCGACCTCTTCCCCCACGGCGCGGTCGAGCCGCTGCGCATCGAGGTCTTCGACGACGAGATCGAGGCGCTGCGCGCGTTCGATGCGACCTCGCAGCGCTCGCACACCGACCTGCCGCGCGTCGAGCTCTTCCTCGGCGCCTCGGCCGACGAAGAGGAGCCGAGCTATCTCGTCGACGAGCTGCCGCGGGAGCTCGCGCTGATCGAGACCGACGCCGAGCGAGGCGAGGAGATCCGCGCCGGCTTGCGCGTCGACGCGAAGGAGAGCGAGCGCGCGGAGCGCTGGGAAGCGCAGCGCGCGCAGCGCTCCCGCGTCGAGCTGGCCGAGCTCCCCGATCCTCTGATCTCGTTCGGCGTGGGCTCCGTGCACGGCGCCCAGGGCGAATACGGCCTCGCGCGGCTGAAGCGGATCCTCGCCACCGAGGA
Source organism: Planctomycetota bacterium (assembly GCA_016793245.1). Taxonomy (GTDB): domain Bacteria; phylum Planctomycetota; class UBA1135; order UBA1135; family JADKAF01; genus JADKAF01. The sequence goes on along the minus strand of JAEUHW010000026.1, from coordinate 25,484 downwards.
GCAGCGCGTCATCTTCTTCGCGCCCACGGCCGCCGAAGTCCATCGCGTCGAGAGCGAGCTCGGCGCGGAGCGCGACGAAGGTCGGCTCGCGAAGACGATCGGCTTCGTCGGCCGCGGCTTCCGCTGGAGCGAGCTCGGCTTGACGGTGATCCATCACCACGAGCTCGCCGGACGGCGCGATGCGCGCCGCGCGCCGCGCTCGAAGCCGCGCCCGGGCGGCGCGCCCGTGAAGAGCTTCCTCGAGCTCACGGAAGGCGACTACGTCGTGCACGCGGTCCACGGCGTCGCGCGCTTCCTCCGCGTGGAGACGCTGGAGCAGCAAGGCGGACGCGAGGAGTACCTGGCGCTGCTCTTCGCCGACGAAGCGCTGCTCTACGTGCCGCTCTCGCGCATCGACCTCGTGCAGCGCTACGTGGGCTCGAGCGCCGCGGCGCCGAAGCTCGACAAGCTCGGCGGCAAGACCTTCCGCGCGAAGAAGCTGCGCGCGCTCGAAGCCGTCCGCGATCTCGCCGCCGAGCTCCTGCGCGTGCAAGCGCTGCGCGCGGCGGCGCCGGGCTACGCCTATCCGCCGGAAGGCGAGCTCGAACGCGAGTTCGTCGAGGCGTTCCCGTTCGACGAGACGCCCGATCAATCCACCGCGTGGGCCGCCGTGCGCGAGGACATGGAGGCGCCGCGTCCGATGGACCGGCTGATCTGCGGCGACGTGGGTTACGGCAAGACCGAGATCGCGATGCGCGCGGCCTTCAAGGCCGCGGCGGCGGGTCGGCAGGTGGCGGTGCTGGTGCCGACGACGATCCTCGCGCAGCAGCATCTCGAGTCCTTCCGCGAGCGCTTCGCCGACTTCCCCGTCGAGATCGAGATGATCTCGCGCTTCCGCTCGCCGAAGGAGCAGAAGGAGATCCTGGAACGCGCGGCGGCGGGATCCATCGACATCCTGATCGGCACGCATCGCCTCGTGTCGAAGGACGTGAAGCTCCCGCGCCTCGGCATGCTCGTCATCGACGAGGAGCAGCGCTTCGGCGTCGAGCACAAGGAACGCCTGAAGAACCTGCGCGCGCAGGTCGATGTGCTCACCCTCACCGCGACGCCGATCCCGCGCACGCTGCACATGGCGCTCGTCGGCGCCCGCGACATCTCGGCGCTCACCACCGCGCCGCGCGGGCGCCAGGAGATCGACACCTCGCTCGGCTATCGCGAGGACGACTCCCTCATCCAGGACGCCTTGCGCCGCGAGCTGCATCGCGGCGGGCAAGCGTTCTTCCTGCACAACCGCGTGCAGTCGATCCGCGAGATGGAGAAGCGCCTGCGCCGCCTCGTGCCCGAAGCGCGCGTGCTCGTCGGCCACGGTCAGATGGCCGAGGACGAGCTCGAGGAAGTGATGGCGCGCTTCGGAGCCGGCGAGGCGGACGTACTGCTCGCGACGACGATCATCGAGAGCGGCCTCGACATCCCGCGCGCCAACACGATCCTGATCGACCGCGCCGACACCTTCGGCTTGGCGGAGCTGCACCAGCTCCGCGGGCGCGTCGGGCGCTGGAAGCACAAGGCCTGGTGCAAGCTGCTGATCCCCGCGAACCAGCCGCTCACCGAAGAGGCGCGCGCGCGCTTGAAAGCGATCGAAGAGCTGCACGAGCTCGGCGCGGGCTTCCAGATCTCGATGCGCGACCTCGAGATCCGCGGCGCGGGAAACCTGCTCGGCGCCGAGCAGAGCGGACACATCCACGCGATCGGCTACGAACTCTATTGCCGACTCGTGCAGCGCGCCGTGGAGGACCTGCGCCGCCGCGGCGCGGAGGCGAACGGCGAAGCGGCGCGCGTGCGCGAGGAGCGCGCCGCCGAGGAAGCCGCCGCGCAGCGCGCGGCGGTGCTCGGCGAAGCGGCGAAGACCCGCGCGCGCCGCGAGGATCGGCGGCTGCAACGCGAGATCGAAGAGGCGACGCAGGACTTCGACGCGTACTTGGAGCTCGGCATCGAGGCGCACCTGCCGGCCGCGTTCGTCGGCGATCGCAAGCTCCGCTTGCAGATCTATCGCGAGCTCGACCAGATCCGCGACCCGGAGACCCGTGCTCGCGCGGCGGAGGCGCTGCGCGATCGCTTCGGGCGCCTGCCAGACGCCGTGGAGCGATTGCTCGATCTCTTCCTGCTGAAGCGCAAGCTCGGCGAGCTCGGCCTGCGCCGCGTGCGCTGGAGCGAGACGCACTTCGCGGTCGAGTTCCGCGACGCGCGAAAGCTCGAAGCCCGCCTGCCGCGCTACTTCCCCGACGTGCGCGTGGTCTCGGAGGGGCGCGCGTTGCTGATGCTCCCGCCGCCGCGCACCGACGCGCTCACCGCGCTCGACCGCCTGAAGCGCTTGGCCCTGGACGAGCCGCTCCCCGCCGCCGATGCTGCGCGCCGCGCGCGCGTGCCGGGCGAGCCTCGACGTCCTCCGCGGAGCTACGACTCGTCTTGGGTCGAGCCGCAGCCGACTCGACCGCGCCGCGAGCCTCCGCGCCCCTGAGTCCCGCACACACCGACGTTCGGCGCGCACCAACCTCCGCTTCTCTCTCCCTTCGCACCCTCGCTGCGCTCCCACCATGCCTGTGCCGAGCCGCCGACACCGACTCCTCTTCTCCGTCGTCAGCGCCGCCTCGGTCGGCGCGCTCGGCGCGGAGCGCGCGCACGCGCAAGTGATCCGCCTCGACGGTCCGGTGGCCATCGTGAACGAGCGCGTGATCACCGGGCGCGACGTCGCGAAGGCCGCCCGCGCCTTGGACGGAGGCAGCGAGACCCTGGAGGCGCGCATGCAGCGCGCGTTCCAGTCCCTGCTCCTCGATGCGATCCTCGCGCAAGCGCCGAAGACCGCGGCCTACGACGAGCGCATGATCGACGAGCGCGTGAAGCAGCAGACGCGGCTGCGCGAGGAGCAGGAGGGCTCCCGCAGCGAGCTGCAAGCGGAGCTGGCGCGTCAGGGCGACACGCTCGAGGACTACCGCAAGAAGCAGAAGGAGGACCTGCGCCGCCTCGTGCTCTACGAGAGCCTCTCCTCCAAGATCGGTCCCACGGGTCGGCCCTCGGCCGAAGGCTACGTGAGCCCGCGCCGCATGCTGCTCTGGTACCGGCGCCATCCGCAGGAGTTCCGGGAGCCCGAGGCGATCCAGGCGCGGCTCTGCGTCGCGCCCTTCGCGGGCGACGGTTCCGAGGTGGAATCGCGCCGGCGCGCCGAGGCGTGGCTCGGAGAGCTTCAACGCGGCGCCGACTTCGCGGCGCTGGCGAAGGCCGGCTCGAGCTGGAACCCGAGCGGCGGCGGCGAGCTCTCCGGCGACCGGAGCGGCGCGCTCCAGTGGGTCTCCGCGGAGCCGAACGGCCCCCTCGACCCCGAGCTGCGGCGCGCGGTCCTCGGCCGCGAGAAGGGTCTCCTCCCCGAGATCGTCCGGACCGTGGAGGGCTACGCCGTCGTCGAGCTGGTCGCGCACCGCCCCGCGGCGCGCCGGCCGTTCGAGGATCCCGCGGTCCAGCGGGAGATCGGAGAGCGCCTCCGCCGCCAGTGGGCCGCGACGCAGGAACGGGCGACGGAGGACGAGCTGCGCGCGAAGTCCTACATCTGGCTCCTCGGCCAAGGGCGCTGAGGGAACCGTCCCGCGCCGAGGTCGCCCTTCCGCGGAGCGGCCCTTTCCCGGCGCGGCGATTCACTCGCGCCGAGAACTTCGCTACAGTGGCGAACCGCGCCGGATCCGCCGCGTTCCCGGCCGCGGGCTAGGTGCCTCTCGGCTCCCGAGCCTCCGCGCCCAGCGCGATTCGAAGCCTGCTCCGAGCACCGCGCTCGGCGCCTTGGCTCGCGTCTCGCCGCGCGTCCCGCCGTCCCTTCACGTCTGCCCCCCTCCACGAGACTGGGCTCCGACATGTCGCAAGAGTTCCACTACGAAGGCCCGATGCACCGCCCGTGGGAGGACGAGCCGTCCTTCCAGGAGGTGCTCGCGGATCAGCTCAAGAAAGCGCCTTGGCTGCTGATCTCGCTGGCCGGGCACATCCTCGTCGGCGCGTTCTTCGTGCTCCTGTCGCGCCTCGAGCCCGACGAGCCGCCGCCGCCGCCGCCGCCGCCGATCTCGGCCGCGACGCAGACGGAGGACCAGGTCGAGGAGACGCCGCCCGAGGAGCAGCCTCAGGAAGAGCAGGTGACCGAAGAGGTCACCGAGGTCACCGAGGTCCAGACCGACAACGAGATGGAGACCGCCGAGGAGCAGGGCGAGGAAGGCGAATCCGAGTCCTACGAAGGCGGTGACTTCAACTTCGAAGGCGCGGGCATGGGCGGTGGCCGCGGCGGCAAGCGCGGCGGTCGCTTCGGCGGCGGCAAGAAGGCGTCGGGCGGCGGCGGAGCCGGCACCGAGAACTCGGTGGAAGACGGCCTGCGCTGGCTGAAGAACCACCAGGACGAGGACGGCAAGTGGGACTCCGACGAGTTCGATCGCCACTGCGAAGGCGCGCCGTGCACGGGCGCCGGTAGCAGCAGCCACAACGTCGGCCTCACCGGTCTGGCTCTCCTCGCGTTCCTCGGCGACGGCCACCATCCGAACCGGAAGACGCCGTACCAGCGCGTCGTGCGCAACGGCGTCAACTGGCTCGTCGAGAACATGGGCGAAGGCGAGGACGACGGCCTGATCGGCGGTCGCAGCGGCCACGCGTTCATGTACGACCACGCGATCGCGGCGCTGGCTCTCTGCGAAGCGTACCTGCTCTCGCAGCAGGAGAACCTCCGCGGCCCCGCGCAGCGCGCCGTGAACTTCGTGCTTCGCGCCCGCAACCCGTACAAGGCGTGGCGCTACGAAGCTCCGCCGAACGGCGAGAACGACTCGTCGGTCACGGGCTGGATGGTGTTCGTGCTGAAGACCGCCCAGGACGCCGGCCTCGACATCGACAAGGCCGCGTACGAAGGCGCCACCTCGCTCTTCGACGAGCTCACCGACTCCGCCACGGGCCGCTGCGGCTACATCAACCGCGGCGAGCCGCCGGCGCGTCCGACGGGCAAGGCCGAGAAGTGGCCGGCGGCGAACTCCGAGTCGCTCACCGCGGTCGCGCTGCTCTGCCGCATCTTCATGGGCGAGACCCAGAAGACGAACCCGCTGCTCGATGCCCACGCCGAGCTCATGCTCTCCAAGCTCCCGGCCTGGAAGGGCGACGACGTGACGACCGTGGACATGTACTACTGGTATTACGGCGCGTTCGCGATGTTCCAGATGGGCGGCAAGTACTGGCAGAAGTGGAACGACGCCATGAAGCCGGCGCTCGTCGCGACGCAGCGGAAGGACGGCCACTTCAAGGGCTCGTGGGATCCGGTCGATCCCTGGGGCGAAGACGGCGGCCGCATCTACTCGACCGCGATCTGCGTGCTCTGCCTCGAGGTGTACTACCGCTACGGGCAGGTGATGGACAAGGGCGCGGCCCCTGGCGGCCCGCAAAAGCCCAAGTGATCCACGAGCGGCGCGCGAGCTGATGCGCGCGCCGCGGATCGCGCGAACGACGCGGGGCGCACCGAGGTTGCTCGGTGCGCCCCGCGTCGTTCCCACCGTGCACGAACGAGACCGGATCCGCGCTCGAGACGAAGCGCGCCAACGCAGAATCGAGCGAACTGCCGCGGCGCGAGCTCGTTGGCGCTTCGTTCGCGCGTGCCGATGAGTCGCGCCCTGGAGGTCGCGACGCCGCGCGCTCGTCACGAGAGGCAGGCCCTATGCTCACCGCCATGACCGCCCTGGCTCTGGGGTTGCTCGCACCCGTCGCGCTCACGCAGGGCACGACTCCCGCGTTCGCAACCGAGAGGTCTTCGCTCCTCCTCGATCCTCTTCCTTCGCAAGACCAAGAGCCGCGTGAGCGCGCAGCGGTCGCTCGCGTTCCCGTGCCCCCCGAGCTCGAACGGCGCTTACCTCGCGAGCGCATCGAAGAGCTGCTGGAGCTGCCGATGGTGCGCAGCTCCCAGAACCGCGCGCGGCAGAAGGCGACGTTGGTTCGTCTCCTGCAGGCAGGGTGCAGCGACGCGGGCGATCCGCCGGCAGAGCGCTACGCCTTCTTGGAGCTCGCGCTCGGGCTCGCGGAGCAGATGCGCGAGCCCTCGCTCGTTCGCGAGGTGATCACGGCCATGGAGGCGCGCTTCGCCATCCAGCGCGCAAACCTGCTCCAGAGCAGCGCGAGAAAGATCGCCGCCGAGCCGAGCGACGCAGCACCCGTTCCCGCGACGCTCGTCTCGCTCTTCATCGAAGCTGGAGCGCTGCAGCTCGAGGCGGACCTCTCGGCGGCGGAGCAGGCTCTCCACGAAGCGCGCCAGGTTCTCTCGCGCTGCCGCGGAAGCGAAGCCACGCGCGCGACGAGAGACGTGGAGATGCTGGCGTCACGCGTCCGGGAGCGCATCCTCGTTCGCGATCGTCTGCCGGCTGCAGAGCTTCGCCGCGCAGCGCCGCCCCCGGAAGCGGATCCCGAGCGCCAATCGATCCGCGACGCCTTCCGCCAGAGCCTCCGCGAGCTCCAAGGCCAAGAGCGCGGAGCGTGGAAGGCGGCCCTCGAGCGCTGGAGCGACGAAGGGCTCGCGACGCGGAGGAACTCGGCTGGGACGCGCTTCGAGTCCCTCCGCGCCGCGATGAGCATCGCCGGCAAGCTCGGCGACCTGCGCGCATTGGGAGAGCTGCTGGCCGAGCTCGAGCTGCAGTTCGAGGTCGATCGTCTGGCCATCGAGCGCGACGTCTTGCGGGAGGCCGCTGACAGCGGGGGCTTGGAACTGGAGACCTCGACGAGAGCCCTGCTCGCACTCGCGGCGCGCGCTCTTGCGACGCGATCTCCCATCGCCCAGCAAGCGCTCGACGACGCCGCAGCGATGCGCGAGCGTCTGCGGCAGGACCACGCGATCTACGCCGAGCTCGGCGAGGAAGTGCTCGCGGTGAGGAGCGGCTTCGCGTTGCTCCAGGAAGAGGAAGAACTGCGCGCCGCACTGATTCGCCAGCCGAGCCACGCAGAGAGCGCCGAGCGGTTGGGTTGGCTCCTCTGCCTGCGCCGCGAGCACTGGAGCGAGGGGCTGCCGCTGCTCGCAGCGCACGCGGCGACGAGCTTGAAGGACGGGAGCTCGGCGCGCGAGATCGCGCGCCTGGACTTCGTCGCCGAGCCCAGCGCTGCGGATCTCCGCCGCATCGCCGCGGCCTGGCGCGAGCATGCGGCGACCGCGGGACTCAGCGCGGTCGAACGGCGCGCGCTCTTGCGCCGCGCCTCCGAACGCTATAGCCAGATCTCGAGGCCGACCGCCCTCGATCGTCTGGAGTTGGCGCACCTCTCGCAGGAGCTCGCAGGGATCTCCTCCGCGGACATCGTACGAACGGAAGCCGCCTTCGATTCTCCGCCGTTCCCTGAACGCGGCGGCCGATTCGCACGTGAAGATGAAGTGCGACGCGCGGGTGGAGCGGGGACTTCGAGTGCCGTCGAGAGCGGTCTCCGCTGGCTGAAGAACCATCAGAGCGAAGACGGTCGCTGGGACGCCGACGCGTTCCATCGGCACTGCGAAGCCGTGCCGTGCGACGGCGCCGGTGCCAGCTGCCACGACGTCGGTCTCACGGGCTTGGCCCTCCTCGCCTTCCTCGGCGACGGCCATCATCCGAATCGCAAGACGCCGTACCAGCGCGTGGTGCGGAGTGGGATCACCTGGCTCGTCGAGAACATGAGCGAAGGCCACGACGACGGGTTGATCGGCGGTCGCAGCAACCACGCCTTCATGTACGACCACGCCGTCGCGGCCCTGGCCCTCTGCGAGGCCTACCTGTTCTCACAGCAGGAGAACCTCCGCGGCCCCGCGCAGCGCGCCGTGAACTTCGTCCTCCGCGCGCGGAACCCCTACAAGGCCTGGCGCTACGAGGCCCCGCCGAACGGCGAGAACGACTCTTCCATCACCGGCTGGATGGTGCGACTCCTGAAGACCGCCGAAGACGCGGGCCTCGACATCGACAAGGCCGCGTATGCAGGCGCGCTCTCGCTCTTCGACGAGCTCACCGATTCGTCGACGGGCCGCTGCGGCTACATCAACCGCGGCGAGCCGCCGGCGCGCCCGACGGGCAAGGCCGACAAGTGGCCCGCGGCGAGCTCGGAGTCCCTGACCGCCGTCGCGCTGCTCTCCCGCACCTTCTTGGGCGAGACGCCGCAGAAGAACCCGCTGCTCTCGGCGCACGCCGAGCTCATGCTGAGCAAGCTACCAGCGTGGAAGGGCGACGACGTTCGCACCGTGGACCTCTACTACTGGGTTCATGGCGCTTCTGCCATGTTCCTGATGGGCGGCAAATACTGGGAGAAGTGGAACAACGCGATGAAGCCCGCGCTCGTCGTGGCTCAGCGCAAAGACGGTCATCTCGCGGGCTCGTGGGATCCCGTGGATCCCTGGGGCGAGGAAGGCGGCCGCATCTACTCGACCGCCATGTGCGTGCTCTGCTTGCAGGTCTACTACCGCTGGGAGCGGAAGTGAGCGCGCAGCGGCGCTCGGAGCCGACGCCGACGCCGACGTGCCGCGAGGCAACGACGACGCGGGGCGCCCTGATCGACTCAGGGCGCCCCGCGTCGCTGCAGTGCGGCTCGTCGGACGCCTACCGAACCGATGCGAATGCTCGAGCGATGCGCCGGCGCACCGCGGAGCGCGCGCGAGCTCTCGCCGGACTCGCCAGGCCTACTTGACGGCCAGACTAGCGATCGCGCGCGAGAGGCGGGACTTGCGGCGGCTCGCGGTGTTCGCGTGGATCGCACCGCCGTGCGCGGCCTTGTCGATCATCTTCATCGCCTGGGGCAGCGCCGCCTGCGCGGCCTTGGCGTCGTTCTCTTCGATCGCGCCGAGAACGCGCTTCATCGCCGACTTCATCGCCGACTTCTTGGACTTGTTGGCGAGGCGGCTCGTCTCGTTCTGGCGGATGCGCTTCTTCGCGCTGAGGGAAGTGGCCATGAGCTCGGTACTTCGGGTCTGCCGCGCGCGGCGCGCGGACTGGGTTCAGGTTGCGGTGAAGTGATTTCGTTCGAGTCGGAGTTCGTTCGAGTGGCGGTCTGCGGAGAGGGGCTCTCAGGAGGACGCCAACTGTTCCATCTTGCTCGCGACGTCGCGGTAGGCGATGTCGGCTTCGTAGATGCGCGCGTAGTGCGCGCGCGCCTCGGCGTTCTCGCCGCGCTTCTCGGCGATCGTGCCCAGGTTGTAGAGGATTTCCTTCGAGCGCGCGTTCATGCCCGGCAGGCTCTCCAGCGCCTTCTCGAGCTGCTTCGCCGCGAGGTCGAGCACGCCCTTCTTGAAGAAGCACTGGCCCAGGGCCACGAGCGCGTCGACGCGGCAGCGCGGATCGTTCACCGCGCGCTGCAGCTCCGCGATGGCCTCGTCGTACTTCTGCTCGTCGAGGAGGAGCCGGCCGTAGCGCAAGCGCACGGGCATGTCGGTCGGATGCTCCTGCACCGCGCGCGCGACATCGGCGAGCTCCAGGGTGCGCTTCTCGCGGCGCAGCTTCTCGAGCTGCGCGCGCGCGCCTTCGTCACCGCCGGCGATGCGCTGCTCCAGCGCCGCGATCTTCTTGTCGAAGGCCGCCGACTTCAGCGCCGCGATCTTCTCGCGCAGATCGAAGGAGTCGGGTTGGTAGCGCAGCGCGCTCTCGTAGCAGTCGAGCGCGGCCTCGAGGTCGCCGGCGGACTTCTGGAGCTCGCCCAGGCGCTCGAAGAGCGCGGGGTTTCGCGGATCGGAGGCGAGGCGCTCTTCGACGCGCGCGATCTCCTCGCGCGCCTCGTCGGCGGAGAGCGTGCGGCGCTGTTCGCGCTCCAGGCTCTTCGCCTCCGCCTTGTCGGCCTGCAGGTCGCGCGAGGAGCGCGCCTTCTCGTAGCCGGCGCCGCTCAGGGCCCCTTCGGCGGCGAGGTTCTTCCGCTGCTTCAGGGCCTCTTGGTCGCGCGGCGAGAGCTCGAGGGCCTTCTCGTAGGCCTCCAGCGCCGGGCCGACTTCCTTCCTCGCGTAGAGCAGTGCACCCGCGCGCTTCCAGGCCTCGGCCGAGGACGCGTGCTCGCCCGCGAAGCGGTAGACCGCGATCGCCGAGGCTCCGCAGCCGGCGCGCTCCAGGGCGTCGCCGAGTTGGAGGTTCCGGCCGAGATGAAACGGATTGTGGACCAGGTAGCGCTCGAGGCTGCGGGCCACGACCTTCGGCTGGCGCAGGAGGCGCCCGAAGGCCACCGACAGCAGCGGCAGCGCGCCGGAGAGCATGGCGCCCAGCTTGCTCGGCTTCTGCTTCTGAGCCTTCTGCGCGAGCACGTCGCGGAGGCCCGCGCGAGCGCGCCCCGAATCCGGATGGAGATCGAGGAGCTGGTGATAGAGCGCGATCGCCCCGTCGAAGTTCTTCCGACGGGCCGCGTCCTCGGCCTTCTCGATGTGCTTGGTGAGATCCACCCGGTGAATTCGAAGCTTGCGCTAAAACTCTTCAGCGCAATAGCTTAAGCGGGTCGCGAGGTCCTCGACGAGGGCTTCCGCGACCCGAGCGAACCGGGAAGGTTAGTGAGCCTCCGGAGGGGTGTCAAGCGCGGCGGGCCGCGCGAGCGCCTCTCCCGCCGCTGCTCGCGCGCCCCCTCGCGGTCCCGAGTGCCGGCGGATCGGCCTCGACCGACCTCGTGACCGGGCCTCGCCGATGCAGCGCTCCGATCTCCGGGCCGAGATCCACAGCGCCCCTCTCGCTTCGTGCCTGTCTCTTGCTGTCTCCCCGTTTCCCTGTCTCCCCGTTTCCCTGTCTCTCTCTCACCCTCTCTCCTTCTTCCGCTCGGCTCCGCCGGCGGCCTGGCTCTTCGCGACGCACCGATCCACGCCATGGAATCTCTCGAGATCGTCCGCTACCCCGACCCCGTGCTGCGCCAGCCGGCGAAGCCGGTCGAGCGCTTCGACCAGGAGCTCATCGAGCTCGTGGCGCGCATGAAGCACACGATGGTCCATTCCGACGGCGTCGGCCTCGCCGCTCCGCAGGTCGGGATCTCGCTGCGGGTCCTCGTGCTGAGCGAGGACGGCACCCCCGAGAAGGCCCGCGCCTTGATCAACCCGAAGGTGAGCCTGAGCGGTCCGAAGGGCCGCGAGAACGAGGGCTGCCTTTCGTTCCCCGGCATCTACGCCGAGATCGAGAGGCCCGATCGCATCCGCATCGAGGCCGTCGACGAGCAAGGGCAGCCGCAGGTCTTCGAGGCCGATGGCTGGGTCGCGCGCATCGTGCAGCACGAGTACGACCACCTCGAGGGCCGGCTCTTCATCGACCGCATGAGCTCGGCGGATCGCGTGCGCATCAAGCGCGATCTGGAACGACTGCGCGAGGAATGGCAGGACGAGCGAGGCTGAGAGCCCGAGAGCCTGAGCGGAACGCGATGATCCAGTCTCCGGGATGCTTGCGGGCGCGGCACCTCACGGCGCTGCAGCGGTGTTTGTCGGCGCAGCGCCTGACGGCCCTGCAGCGGTGCCGCCGCGAGCCGTGCGCGCGCGCACACTGAGATGTTGCGCCTCGACGGCAGTGGCGAGGAGCGCGCTCCGCGGCCGTGCGCGGTGACGATCGGCATGTTCGACGGCGTGCACCGCGGCCATCTCGCCGTGCTCGAAGTCTTGGGCGCTCATGCCGCCTCGCGTGGTCTCGATCGCGCGGTGATCACCTTTCGCGCGCACCCGAAGGCCGTGACGCTCGGGCACGCGCCGCCATCGATCACGTCCTTCGAGCATCGCCTGGCGTTGCTCGAGCGCGCCGGGGTGGACCTCGTGCTCGCGCTCGAGTTCGATGCGGCATTGCGCGCGACGGACCCCGAGCAGTTCCTGCGCCACTTCGTCGTCGACCGCTTGCGCGCGCGCTCGCTCGTGCTCGGCTGGGACAGCAAGTTCGGGCGCGACCGCGCGGGCAACCTGGAGTCGATCGTCCCGCTGGCGCGCGAGCTCGGCTTGGAGCTGCAGAGCGTCGGCGCGGTCTCGCTGCAGGGGCGGCCGGTCTCTTCGACGGCCATTCGCGAGGCGATCTCGCTCGGCGACCTCCTCGGTGCCCGCGAGATGCTCGGGCGCGACCCGAGCCTCTACGGCCAGGTGGTCCCCGGCGCTCGCCGCGGCCGCGAGCTCGGCTTCCCCACCGCGAACCTCGCGCTCGACCACGAGCTGAAGCCGCCCTCCGGTGTCTACGCCGTGCGCGCGCTGCTCCGCGATCCCGCGCTGGGGAACGAGACCTGGCGCCCTGGGGTGATGAACCTCGGCGAGCGACCGACCTTCGCGCGCGACGCGGAGGCGACTTGCGAGGTGCACCTCCTCGACTTCTCCGGCGACCTCTACGGGCGCTGGATCGAAGTGGCGATCGTGCGGCGCCTCCGCGACATCCAGCGCTTCGCGTCGATCGACGAGCTGCGGTCTGCGATCGCCGCCGACGCCGCCGCGGCGCGAGCGATCTTGGGATAGCAACAGGCACCGCATTCGCGCCGCAAGACGACGCGCCGCGCCATCGAGGATCAGAGAGGCCGTAGGCTCGATCTCCGGCTCCGCCTGTCAGCCTCCGTTGCGCCCGATGCCGTCGAGGCGCTGCACGTCGAAGCGCTCGATGCCCGCGCGATCCAGGACTTCGCCACTCGGCAAGTCGAGCGCTTCGGCCGCGGAGTCGACGATCCAGAGAAAGCGCAGGTTGGGGAGGCTCTCCACCATCTCGCGCGCTTGCTGCGCGCCGCCGAAGGCCAAGTCGACGAGCACTCCCGTCGAGCCCGGTCCCCCCGCCAGGGCCTGAAGCTCTTCCAGGGAGTGCGCGCGGCGCAGCGCGCGGCCTTCCGCGCCGAGGCGCTGCTCCAGTCGATCGCCGGTCGCGACCTGCGCTTCGAAGAGCCAGACCTCGCGCGCGGCTGGCGTCTGCGCGTTCGGCATCTCATCGCTCGCCTCGCGCTCCTGCTCCGGCAGCGGCAGCAGCACGACGAAGCAAGTGCCGCGCGGGGAGGTATGCGCGACCTTGATCTCGCCTCCATGCGCTTGCACGACGGCCTGGCAGACGAAGAGCCCGAGCCCCGTGCCCTGGCCGCGCGGCTTGGTCGACACGAAGGGCTGGAAGATGCGCGGCAGATGTTCCAGCGGAATGCCGCCGCCCGTGTCGGCGACCGCGATCTCGACGCATTCCGCCTCCGCGACGCCGCCCTCGCCCTCCGCGCCGCGCGCGAGGACGCGCGCGCGGATCGAGAGCGCGCCGCCCGCGGGCATCGCGTCGCGCGCGTTCACCGCGAGGTTCAGGAGCACCTGCTTCATCTGCCCCTGGTCCAGATGCAAGATGACCCCCGCGACCTCGAGATCGAGGTGCACATCGATGGACGAGGGCAAGGCGCCGCGCACGAGATCGAAGGTCCCCTGGAGGAGTCCCTCCAACGCCACCGGCTCGCGCTGCGGCTCGGAGCCGCGCGCGTATTCGAGCAAGCGACGCGACATGTGCGCGCCCTCCATCGCGCTGCGATAGATGCGGCGAAGACCTGCTTCCACCGGCGGCGTCGGCTCATCGATCGCACGGCGCAGCGCGTCCTCCTGCGCGAGGATGATCCCGAGGAGGTTGTTGATGTCGTGCGCGATGCCGCTCGCCAGGCTGCCCACGAGCTCCATGCGCTGCGAGCGCACGAGCTCTTCCTGGAGGCGCACGGCCTCGGAGCGATCGCGCGCGTGGAGCAGGAGCCGCGGCGCATTGTCGAGCTTCACCGCGACGGCGTTCAGACCGAGGCTCCTCCGCTCGCCGTCGGCGCGCTGGAACACGAATCCCTCGGCGCTCGCGGAGCCGCGACGCGCGGCACCGAGGAACGCCTCGAGCTCGCCGCGCTTCGCGCGCCGGAAGAGCTCGGCGAAGGCGCTGCCGCGCAGCTTCTCCAGGGGCAGCCCGAGGATCTGCGCGAGGGTCTGATTGCCATCGACCACGCGCCCCTCTTCGTCGAGCAGCGCGATCCCGTCGGCCGCGCCCTCGAACAGGGAGCGATAGCGCTCTTCCGCGCGCTTCACGCTGATCAGGAGGTGGATGCTCGAGCTCTTCGTGCCGACGAAGTCCGCGAGCGCGTCCAGCGCGCTCACGTTGGCCGGAGAGAACGCATAGCGACGCGGAGTCCAAAAGGTCGCGACCCCGATCGTCTGCTTGCCCACGACCAGCGGCACGCCGAGCACGCTGCGGGGCCGGCGCTCGAGCTCGGCCAGGATCGGCTCCTCGCGGAGCGGCGTGTCGTCGCCGTCCGTGTCCTCGCACAGCCGCGGCGCGGCGTGAGCGATGGTCGAGCGCACCCACGCCGAGATCGGCACCTTCGAGAACTTCGCGGCTCGCTCCGGATCCCCCGCGCGATTGAGGTACTGCGCGCACTCGCCGTCCTTCTGAACGAAGTGGACGCTCATCGAGAGCGACGGCACGAGGGCCCGCGCGTCGCGGGAGAACGCATCGAGCAGATCCTCCAGCTTCTCGCAGCCGAGCACCGAGCGCGCGCCGCGGCGCAGCAGCTCCAAGCGGCGCACCTGCTCGTCGAGCTCGACCTGCTGGCGCGAGGCGCGGTAGAGGATCCAGTTCGCCATGAGCAAGACGGCGGTGAGCCAGCCGAACTCGCGGTAGCTCGTCTGCCCCATGGGATCGATCCACGAGGCGATCACGAGCGCGATCGGGATCAGCAGCGCGCGCACGAGCACCGCGCGTCCTTCGCGCAGCAGCGAGAACTGCGCTCCCCAGCGCCCACGCCGCAAGAGATCGAAGAGCGCGCGCACCGACGCGGAGCCGAGCGTCAGCACCGTCGCGATGACGATGATCTTCCAGAGCTCGGCCAGACCGTAGCGCCCGTCGATGGGACGCAGATCGCCGCCGAGCGACTGGAGCGTCCACCAGACGGCGGCCCACTGCAGCACCGCCTCGGCCGCGGCGAACGCGCCGAGGAACGCCTCGTCGCGCGCGAAGATCTCGCGCCGCGGGCGATCGAGATAACGCCGGCGCATGGAGCGCAGGCCGTGGCCCAACGCTTCGCCGGCCCCCGCGAGCGCGAGCACCAAGACCCCGCTGCCGAAGGACTCCAGCGCGGCGAGCACGTAGATCTCGCCGAAGTGCACGAGCAAGCGACCGCCGAGGCCGATCGGCGAGCTCAGCGCGCGAAAGACCGCGATCAACAGCACCAGCAGCGGCGGGAGCCAGTGCGGAAAGCTCCCGTCGAGTCCGCGCGACGTCGGCGCCGCGGCGACCCACGCGAGCGCCAGCGCGGCCAGGGCGAGGAGGCCCAGGCACGCGAGCTGGTCCGCGCGATCGAGGCCGCCGAAATGGGTCGGCGGCTTCTGCTGCGGGCTCCGCGAGGAGCGCGGGTTCGCCATCGGGAAGCTCGGGGCGGGAGCGCCGGCAGATCCACGCGGATCGGCGGGCGTTCGAGAGCGAAAGCAGCGCGCATGTTGCCGCGCCGCGGTGGCGACTGACAAGCGCCGCTGCGGGGTCGGAGACCTCGCTCGGGTGGGAGGAGCTAGATCTGGAACCGGACCATCGGCTAGAGGAACGCGACCACGCGCTCGACGTCCTCGGGCGAGCCCATGATCAGCGGCGTGCGCTGATGCAGCGAGCGCGGCTCGACCTCGAGGATGCGGCGCCGGTCCCCGCCGACGAACGCGAGCCCGCCGGCCTGCTCGAGGATCATGGCCATCGGGTTCGCCTCGTACATGAGGCGGAGCTTGCCCTCCGGAGCCTTCGCCGTCGGCGGGTAGAAGAAGACCCCGCCCTTCAGCAGCGTGCGATGGATGTCGGCGACCATCGAGCCGACGTAGCGCGAGGAGTAGGGCCCGGCTTCCTTCGTCTTCGCCCACTCGAGGAAGCGGCGATAGCCCTCGGGGAAGCTGAGCGCGTTCGCCTCGTTCACCGAGTAGATGCCGCCGCGCTGCGGGATCCGCACGTTCTCCTGCGTCAGCACGAAGGCGCCGATCGCGTTGTCGAGCGTGAAGAGATGGACCCCGGAGCCCGTGGTGTACGCGAGCGAGACCGCGCTGCCGTAGAAGACGTAGCCCGCGGCGACCTGCTGCGCGCCGCGCTGCAGCACCGCGGACTCGCCGCCGGACCCGCGGCCATCGCCGTCGCAGCGCAGGATCGAGAAGATCGTGCCGACGCCGACGTTGCAGTCGATGTTGGAGGAGCCGTCGAGCGGATCGAAGAGCACGACGTAGTGCCCGCCGCCGCCGACGTTGCAGACGATCGGCTCCTCGTTCTCCTCGCTGGCCAGGATCGCGACCGAGTCGCGCATGCCGAGCGTGCGCAGCAGGATGTCGTTCGCGAAGACGTCGAGCTTCTGCTGCGCCTCGCCCTGCACGTTCTCGGCGCCCGCGGCCCCGCTCAAGCTGAAGAGCCCGAGCCGCCGCACGCGGTCGGCGATGATCTTCGCGGCGATCGTGATCCCGCTCAGCAGCCACGAGAACTGCCCCGACGCGCCGGGCGCCTTCTCATGCTGCTGCAGCAGGATGTGCTGCTGGACCGTCAGGAACTCGCGAGAGTGCTTCGGGGACACCGTGGATCCTCCAAGGGCGGGTCGAGGCCGACGCGACTCGGGCCTCTACGAGCCCTGCTTCGGTCGACGGCGCGAACGAGTTGACGGCCTTCTCCCTTCGGAGCGCGGGCCTCGGAGAGCGAGCAAGAATGGCTCGCGAACGGGCTGCAGCGCCGTCAGGCGCTGCGCCAGCAGGGATCTGAGAGGTTGTCTGCTCGATTCCGGCTCGAGCTCTCAGTGCGGGGTCTTCGCGGCGCCCCCTTCCGCCGTCGGCACCGCCGGCGGCCGGAAGAAGAGCGCGAGCAGGATCGCCCCGATCAGCGAGCAGAAGGTCGGCACGAGGAAGAGCGCGCGGAAGTCGACTCGCCCGCCTTCCTTGAAGGTCTCCTGGATCAGCATGGGGCAGATCGAGTTCGCCAGCAGCGCGCCCGCGCCGAGGATCATCACGTTGAAGAGCCCCTGCGCGCTCGAGCGCACGTCCTTCGGAAAGTACGCATCGACGAAGATGTAGACCGTCGCGAAGTAGAAGGCGTAGCAGATGCCGTGCAGCACCTGCACCGAGACGATCGCAGGCCGGAAGTCGGGGAAGTACGCGTAGACCGCGAAGCGCGCCGCGTGCCCGAGCACGCCGATCACCATCGTCCAGCGCCAGCCGAGATTCTTCAGCACGGTGCCGAGGAAGAGCATGGTGACGATCTCGGCGATCTGCCCGACGCTCATCACGGGCATGACCCAGTTCGCCGGGATGCCGACGCCGCCTTCCGCCACCGGCGTGCTGAGGAAGGTGCCCGTCCAGTTGAAGTAGCAGTTGTGGACGAAGGCATCGAGGAAGGTGACGAACCAGAGGAGCAGCACGAACGGATGGCGCAGGAGCTTCACCGCCTCGAACCAGGCGAGCTTCTCCTCCCCGCCTTCCATCGCGCGCCGCGGCGCGGACTTCGGCAAGGCGAAGCTGAAGAGCGCGAGCAGGAGCGAAGCGGCGCCCGCCGCCACGTAGGTCCAGCGCGTCGCGGCCTTCGCCTCTTCCCCCTTCAAGCCGTTGCCCAGCGCCTGGCCGAGCCACTCGACGAAGCCCACCTCTCCGAGCGGAGCCACCAGGCTCCAGTCCACGAACACGAAGGTGAACGGCCACGCCGCGAGGATCCAGCCGATCGTGCCACCCATGCGCACGATGCCGAACTCCTTCTGCGCGTCCTTCATCTGCGCGAAGGCGATCGAGTTCGTGATCGCGATCGTCGGCACGTAGAGCAAGCAGTGCACGAGCATCAGCGCGAAGAACGCCGTGAAGCTCGTCGCGAACCCGCAGAGCAGGATCGCCACCCCACCCACCCCGTGGCTGAACGCCAGGAACTTCTCCGCCGCGAAGTTCCGATCCGCGAACTGGTTGCTGAAGAAGAGCCCCACGATCGCCGCGAGCGGGAACGCATTGAGCACCAGCGACTGCTCGAGCTTCGAGAACCCGAGGCTCGGCAGATACCCGAAGATCAACGGCAACCAAGCGCCCCAGATGAAGAACTGGAGCACCATCATCACGAACAGCTTCGCGCGCACGGACATCGCGGACCTTCCTCGCAGGACCCCGCGCGATCTATTCCCCCGCCGCCCCCCACGCAAGCTCACACCCGAATTGCCCTCACCTAACCACCCCACCCTCTCCACCACCCCCGCGCCCCGCACGATCGACCGCGCCACGACCTCACGGACGAGCACCGCGCCGGCCATGACGCGCACCAACCTCACCCGGGAATCCCGCGCGAACTCAACGCGTTCCCGCGCCACCGAGGAGCGACGTGCGAGCCAGACGCGCTAGAACAGCACCGGTGAGCGCCGCGTGAGACCGGACGCGTCCCAACAGCATCGGGGGGTTACGCGCGAACTCTGACGCGCTCCAACCCCACCGGCGAGCGCCGCGCCAAACGAGAGGCGCTCCAACCCCACTGGGGAGCGCCACTGGAAGCCGAACGCGCTCCAACCCCACCGGGGAGCGCGGCGCGCATCCGGACGTGCTCCAACAGCACCCGAATGCGCCGCGCCCACTGGACGCGCTCCAACCCGATCGGTGAGCGCCGCGCCCATCTGGACGCGCTCCAACATCGCCGGGTAGCGCCGAGCCGATCTGGACGCGCTCCAACATCGCCGGGAAGCGCCGAGTCGATCTGGACGCGCTCCAACACCGTCAGGTGTTGGGCCAGCAAGCATATCGCGCTCCAGCACCGTCAGGTGTTGGGCCAGCAAGCATATCGCGCTCCAGCACCGTCAGGTGCTGGACCAGCAAACACCGCGTTTGGCCCGCGGCTCCAACATCGTCAGATGTTGGGCCCAGCATTCCGGCTCCAACATCGTCAGATGTTGGGCCCAGCAAATATCGATGGGCAGAGCCGGACTTGAACCGGCGACCCCCGCATTTTCAGTGCGGTGCTCTACCAGCTGAGCTATCTGCCCCGGGCGCCGAGATCCCGCGTGAACGCGGAGCCTGGCCGTCCCAAGAGGGGCGGGAGTATAAGGCCCGTCGCAGGCGGGTCAATCGCCAAACCGACGACCTCGCACCGCCGTGAACCGCACCGCCCCCCACACCGCATGTCGACGCGCCCGACCCAGAACCTAGAGAACTTCCCGAACCCGCGCCCCGAGCGGCCCTACGAGATCCGCTTCGAGTGCCCCGAGTTCACCTGCCTCTGTCCGAAGACGGGGCAGCCGGACTTCGCCACCATCCGCATCCGCTACGCACCGGCGCGCCTCTGCGTCGAGCTGAAGTCGCTGAAGCTCTACCTCTGGTCCTACCGCGACCAGGGTGCCTTCCACGAGGCGGTGACGAACAAGATCCTCGACGACCTCGTCGCCGCGACGCAGCCGCTCTGGATGGAGGTCGAAGGCGACTTCTACGTGCGCGGCGGCATCCACACCGTCGTGCGCTGCACGCACGGCACCCGTCCGGACGCGATCCCCGCGAGCGCCGTGCGGAGCTCGCCATGAGCGGCCCGAGCGGCGACGTGCCCCGCCGGATCCAACGGCAACCGGGCGGCTTGCGCTTCGAGTGGCCCGACGGCTTCGCCGCGGAGATCCCCTCGCGCGTCCTGCGCGCGTCGTGCCCGTGCGCGAAATGCGTCTCCGAGATGACCGGCGAGCGCCTCTTCGGCTGGAAGCACACGCCGGCGGACATCCGCTGGAAGGACGTGCGCTTGATCGGCAACTACGCGATCGGCATCGCGTTCACCGACGGGCACGAGCTCGGGATCTACACCTTCCGGCTGCTGCGGCGCCTGGCGGAGCACCCGCCCGCCGAGACCGATGGGGCGGCGAGCTCGAACGAATGAAGCGCTCCAGCTAAGGCAGCGCGCTCAGGGGCGATCGCGGCGCAGAGCCGCGAGCTCCTCGTAGAGCTCGCGCTCACGCTGGTTCGCCTCCGCGGGAACGACGATGCGCAAGACGACGAAGAGGTCGCCGCGCTGACCGCCAGGGCGAGGCCAGCCCTGTCCGCGCAAGCGCAAGCGCCCGTCGCCCGTCGAGCCCGCGGGGATCCGCAGCTCGGCGCGCCCATCGAAGGTCGGGACTTCGATGCGCGTCCCGAGCACGACCTCCCAGGGCCAGACCTTCACCTCGGTGACGACGTCGTCGCCCTGCAGCTTGAAGGCACCGTCCTCGCGGATCTTCACCTTGAGCAGGAGGTCACCCGCCGGCGCTCCCGGCTGCGCGGGTCGGCCCTGGCCGCGAAGGCGCAGCCGCGCCCCGTCGCGAACGCCGGCCGGGACGTTCAGCTCGACGGTGCGCATGCCTCCGGTGGCGCTGCCCAGATTCACGGAGCGCTTGCCTCCGCGGTAGGCCTCGAGCAGCTCCAGCTCGAGCGTCCCCTCGGTGTCCGGCGCGCGCTCCGCGCCGCGGAAGCCCTCGCCCCCGGAGAATCCGCCCGCTCCGCCAGGGCCGGCTTGTCCGGCGAATCCGCCCGCTTGACCTCCGAAGCCGAACGGATCGCCTCCGGCACCTCCGAAGACGGTGCGGAAGAAGTCCGAGAAGCCGCCCATCCCGCTCGCGCCACCCCGTGGGCGTCGCGCTCTTCCGCCGGCGCCCGCACCCGCTCCCCCGAAGAACGACGAGAAGTCGAAGCCGTCGGGAGGCGTGAAGTCGGAGCCGTCGGCATAGCCCGAGCCGAGCGTGTCGTAGCGCTTGCGTTTCTCGGGATCGCCTAAGACTTCGTGAGCCTCGGTGATCTCCTTGAAGCGCTCCTCCGCGGCCTTCTGCTCCTTCGAGCCCTGCTCGTGGCGATCGGGATGGAACTGCCGCGCGAGCTTGCGAAACGCGTCGCGGATCTCCTTCTCGCTCGCGCCGCGCGGCACGCCGAGGATCTGGTAGTAGTCCCGGTACTTCACGTTCCGCTGATCGAAGGGCTATGGATCGACGAGGTCTGCGATCGCCCGAGAAGCCTCGGCGCGACGCGGTACTGTAGCGCTGCAAAAGCGCCGTGCTCAAGCGCCGGCGGCCCCGCGGGGTTGCCGGCGGAATGGGAAACGGCGCGACCGACGACGCCGGAGGACTCCAGCTCGGCGGCGGCGACCATCGCTTCCCTCTAGCAGCCTGTTGAAAACGTCATTCGGACTGGAGAACGCGCCTCGGTCGCCTCGCCTTCGTTTCCGGAACCTAGCGGAAACACCCGCTTCAGCGCCGGTTCCTGCGCCTCGGCGAGACGCCCGATGCCTCGTTCCCAGCCTCGAAGCACTTCTTCAAAAGGCTGCTAGGAGCACCATCGGCGCACCGGCGCCCAGCGGTCGCAGGGGATTCCGCGCGACTCGAGCCGCGCGAGCGCGAGCGCGGCGCGCTCACCCAGGCGCTTCGGTGTCGCGGGGAGCGCGGTGCCGTGCAGCGCGCTGGCCCGCACCTCGAGCGCCGGAGCCAATCGTTCGCGCGCGGCGGCCCAGACCTCGAGCTCGATCACCGCGCGCAGATCGTCGAGCGCCGCGCGCTCCGCCGCCGTGCAGGCGGGCGCGCGCACGCGCCAGGCGAGGCGATGGCGCCCGCGATCATCCCGATCGGGCTTGTGCGTGTAGGGATGCTCGCGATCGACCTCGACGCGTCGGAGCAGCTCCGTCCATCGCGCCGACTCGAAGCCCGCGGCGCGTCCCACGCTCTCGAGCAGCGCGGGGGCCGGCAGCGCGATCGCGCGCGCGATCTCCTGCACCTCCGCGGCGGGGAGTTCCGCAGGGATCCCCGGGACGAAGATCGCCTCGTCGAACGGCTCGCCCACGGCATCGTCGGCTTCCCCGCCGCTGCAGCTCGGGCCCGCGACCAGCAGCCCCGCGACGAGGGCGATCGACGCCGCGCCGAATTTTCGGAGAAAGGCGATCTGGCTCATGGAGCGTCTCGTAGCACGGGGGCGATCGAGGCAGCTCGATCGCATGGAACACGAATCGCCGGACCCAACGTGGGCTCGGCAGGAGGAGTCGTCAGGGCCGTGGCGACTCCTCCTCATTTTTTATCCGGGGCTGCGTCGTGCGCGTCCGTCGCGCGCGCGAGCTCTCGAGCGCGTGGGCTCGCCGGCGCATGCGCGCCGGCGGCACGATCGTCCGCTTCGACAGCGCGCCTCGCGAGCGTGGCATCGAGTAGGAGCGCGTAGGCGAGCACGAGCCACGGCGACGCTTGGATCCAGATCCGCGCCGCGGCGACGCTCGTCTGCCAGCGTGCGTCGTAGCCGCCGAGCAGCACGCCGACGAACACGCTCGCGAACCAGAGCGTCCCGAGGAGGACGGGCCCGCGCGCGCGCGCCGCGCGCTCGGAGGCGAGCAGCGCGAGCAGGATCAGCCACAGCGGCGCGGCGACGGCGCTCGCGGGCCCGCCGCCCGCGAGCCAGAGCTCCTCGAGCACGATGCCGCCGCGATGGACGAGGTACGCGGGATCGAGCAACGCGCCGAGATCCGCGGCGTCGAGATGCTCGACGAAGGTGCCCGAGCGCGCGCGGAGAAGCAGCGCGGGGAGCCGCAGCGCGAGGATGAAGAGCGCGGCGCAGAGGCCGCGGCCGACGCGCGCGAGCAACGGCTCGATCGGCGCGCCGGCGCTGCCGCGCGCGAGGTAGAGCGCGCCGCCGAGCGCGATCCATGCGAGGCCCTCGTTCTTCGCCGCGGCCGCGCCGAGCGCGAAGAGCAGCGCCAAAGCGCGAGCGCTCGACGAGCCGAGGTTCCAACAGGCCGCGGCGCCGAGCACGCACGCGAGCAGCGGGAGATCGGCTTCGCCCCGCGGAACGAGCGCGAGCAGCGGAGGCGAAGCCGCGAAGATCGCGAGCGAGAAGACGGCGAGGCGCGGGTTCGTCGCGCGCCGCAGCACGCCGTACCAGAGGCGCGCGGCGACGAACCACGCGAGCAACGAGACGCCGATCTGCGCCGCGGCGGAGACCTCGCCGCCGAGCGCCGCGTGCCAGGCGACGATCGTGGGCACGAAGAGCGGATGCGAAGCGCCGAGCGCGCGCGGCGCGAGTTGCTCGAGCGTGCCTTCGTCGAGCGCGCGAGCCTTCAAGCGATAGACCTCGAGCGCGTCCACTCCGGCGAGGCCGTCGGTCAGCGCGGGCACCAGCGCGAGGAGCGCGAGCAGCAGCGCCGCCGAAAGCGCGACGCGACGCGCACGAGAGGCGAGCACGGCGTCGCCCCGCGCGCGGCGCGCCGACGAGCAAGCGTGGGCGAGCGCGAGCGCGAGCCCCGCGGCGTGCAGCGCGAGCGCCGCGGGGCGCCAGAGACCGGGCGCCGCGCAGAGCACGAGCTCGAGCAGTCCATCGACGGCGCAGAGTCCGAGCCAGAGCGCGCCGAGGAGCCCGCCGGCCGCATCGCGCACGCGAGCGTCGCAGCGCAAGACGCGCAGCAGGCCGAGGCCGAGACCGAGGGCGGCCCCAAAGGTCGCGGCGTGAACCAGCGCCGCGCAGAGGAGCGCGCTCATCGCGACGCGACGAACGGTCGCGGCGCGAGCAGCGACCACTCGCCCCAGCGCTCGAGCTCGACCTCGTCGAGGCCCGGCACGAGCCCTGGGCCCAAGCGCGCGCAGCGCGCCGCGCCTTCGACGCGATGCGCGAGTGCCGCCGTCGGCAGCGCGTCCGCCGCGCGGCAGCGCAGCGCCGGCGCACCATCGATCTGCACGAGCAGGTCGGGCGGCCAGGTGCGCACGCGCTCCGCCGCGCGCGCGAGGAACTCGAGGAACTCGGGCTCGGGGCGCCAGCGCAGATCGGCGAGCTCGCGCGCCGCGCGCGGCGCACTCGCGAGAGGCGCCAGAACGAGCAGCGCGGGGACGCCGATCGCCAGCGCTCGCGAAGGCAGCACGGCGCGCGAGCGCGCGACGCGCAGCGCGACGCCGACGCCGATCGCCGCGGCGAGCACACCGACGAGAGCGAGCCAGGCCGGTGCCGCGCGCTCCGCGGCCACGCGGCGCGCGGACCGCAGCTCGAGGGAAGCGTCTCCCGCGTTCGTGCTCGTGGCCCGCAGATGCCACGCGCTGCCGAGCGCCCAAGCGCCATCGTCGGTGCGCCAACGCGCTTGCACATAGCGCCCGCGTTCGCCCAGCGCGGCGCGCACGGCGGCGAGAGGCAGCTCGACGCCGTGCTCGGCGGAGCTCTCCGCGCGAGGAGCGAGCGGAATCAGACCGTCCGCATCGAGCGCCACTGCGATCCGCTCACCACCCGCCCCGCTCCATGGGCGGTCCAGCAGCTCCGCGCCGCAGACGAGCGCGACTTCGGTCGCCGACGCAGGTGCGGCGACGCGCAGCGTGCAGCGCTCCCCTTCGATCGCGATCCGCAGCGGAGCGAGCTCCGCGGACGCTGGCTCGTCGCCGGCGCTCGGGCCGAGCGCGAGCGCGAGCGCGAGCACGGCGCCGTATCCCACCGAGCTACGAGCGCTCCCGCAGCAAGCGGCGATAGGAACGCGCGATGCGCTCGCAGGTCGCCACATCGGTGACGAGCGTCACGTAGCCGAAGTCCTCGCGCAGCGCTTCGCGCAGGTAGCGCGCCGCGTGCATGCGCAGCTCGGGCGCGCCGCGTTGGAGGACGTCGCACAGCACTTCCAGCGTCTGCGGCGAAGGCGAGCTGCGGAGCGCGGCACCGCTCTCGGGAAGCGGCCGCGCGCTCTCTTCGCAAGCTCGCGCGAACCAAGTCTGCGCGCTCTCGCCCGCGTGCTCCTCGGCGAAGCGCCGCGCCTCGGAGAGCGCCGTGGCCGGCACATAGGCGCGGCACGTGAGCCAGGCGAAGCCCTGGATCAGACCGGTGTCGTCGGGCGTCTCCTCGAGCAGTTGGAGCAGGAGCGGCACCGCCGCGGCGTCGAGCGCCTCGGCCCAGAGGAGCGCCGCCGCGCGGCGCTGCTCCATGGTCTCGGCGAGGCTGCCGCAAACGCTGCGGATCTGCTCGATCGGCTTGTCGAGGAACGCGGCGCGCGCGCGCAGACCTTCGCTCGAAGCCCCGCCCGCGCTCACCGCATAGCTCGCGAGCGCCAGCGCCGCGGCGACGGCGTCGCTGGAAGCCAGGCCTTGGAAGACCGCGCGGCGCACGAGAGCATCTTCGCTCGCGAGCGCGCGCGAGAGCGCCGCGAGCGCGGGCGGCGTGGCGAGTCGGGCCAGCGACTCAGCCGCCTCGAGGCGCTCTTCGAGGCCACCGCGCTCGAAGATCTCGATCAGCGCCGGTGCGGCTGCGGCGGCGCCGAGGCGACCGAGCGAGCGGATCGACGCCAAGCGCACTTGCGCCGTCGGGTGACGCGCGAGCTCGAGCAGCCGCGGGAGCGGCGGCTCGGAGGAGAGCGCTTGCGCGGCTTCGGCCGCGCCGGCGAGCACGGGCGGTCGCGGATCGACCAGCGCTTTGCGGATCGAGTCCGGACCGGCGGCCGCGAGGATGCTGCCGAGGGCGAAGCGCTCTTCCTGGCGCGCCGGCCGCAGCGCGAAGAGCGTCTTCACGTCCTCGAGCACGCCTGGCGCGCTGCGCTTCGCGACGAGCTCGACCACGGCGCGCCGCTGCGGATCGAGCGCGGCTTCGACGCCGACGAACGCGAGCAGCGCGGTCGCGGCTTCCGGCTCCAGCAGCTCGC